>CAYSVM010000002.1:0-128082 GCA_964434605.1 uncultured Candidatus Saccharibacteria bacterium | reverse complement strand
TACCTGGTGGTAAGCCGGAAGTGGGAGAAGATTGGAATGAATCAATTATCCGAGAAGCGCAAGAAGAAATTGGGCTAACGGTGGAAAAAGAAAGCGAACTGAAGCCTGTCTTAGTTAGGCAGAATACAAAGAGGAATGAAATTTTGTTGGTAATCAGAGTTAAGGCATCTGTGGGTGAACCAGTTGCGAGTACAGAAGAGTTAGATGAGATTAGATTTTACAGTCCTGGAGAGCTAAATCAGATGCTTGCAGAAGGTAGAGTCCGACCTGTTTTGGAAGATGCAATAAAGATGTTTTTGGAAGAAAGAATATAGGTATGGCAAAAGTATATGTCGGATACGATACTTATGGTCTGGATGGAGTGGATAACGAACTCATCCAATTTGTTTTTGATGTAGTAATAAGTATGACAAAACTTGATCCCGAAAGTGAAGTGGGTTTGGTTTTGGCAATGGACAAGCGGATGAAAGAGTTGAATAAGAAGTATCGAGGGAAAGATGAGTCAACAAACATCTTAACTTTTGATTACTTGGAATCGACACCCAAGGAGCTAAGGACGGTGGATGACAAAAATTATTTAGGAGATATTTTTATTTCAAGAGCAGAACTTATTCGGGAAACTAAAGCACAAAAAGTTTTACCAAAAGAAAGATTTGTTCAGTTATTTACTCACGGACTTCTTCATTTAGCAGGAATTCATCATCCTGACCCAAAGGCGACTAAAAGGATGGAGAAGCTGGAAGATGAGGTGGTAAATATGGTTTTATCAGATTAGGCAATTGTCATCCTAGCCTTATCAGTTAGAATAGGAGCAGGTTTTCATTGTTATGAAAGAGAAGATTTCTGTTGGCATAGATATCGGTGATTCGAAGGTGGTGACGATAATCGGACACCGCGCCGAAGGAGAAACATATCCCAGCGTAGTTGGAGTGAGTATTCGGAATGGTTCGGGAATGCGCAAGGGTGTGGTGACAGATGTTGAAGAAGCGGTATCAGCAATTGCTGCTTCGATAGAGGAAGCAGAACGTATGGCAGGATTACCTGCAGAGGCGGTGTATATTTCTATTGTTGGTGAGCATATTAATGCAACTAATAACAAGGGTCTTGTTACTATTACTCGTGGAAGAGAAGAAATTACTTACGAAGATGTAATACGAGTGCGGGAAGTAGCGCAATCAGTCCCAATGTCGGTGAATCGTGAGATTCTGCATATTATTCCAAAATCTTATACCGTAGACGGACAGGATGGGATCAAGGATCCAGTGGGAATGTCGGGAGTAAGGTTGGAAGTGGATGCTCATGTGGTTACCGGTTCGACTCCTTTTATAAAAAATATTAGAAAGACAGCAGAGCAGGCAGGGGTATCGGTAGCTGGTTTTGTTTTGGCGCCACTGGCTGCAGCTAAGGCGGTGCTTTCCAAGAAACAAAAGGAGTTGGGAGTAGTGCTAATAGACATTGGGGCAAATACTACAGGAATGGTGGTGTTTGAAGAAGGTGGGATTTACCATGCGGCGGTATTGCCGATCGGTTCGGATCATCTGACTCATGATATCGCCATTGGACTTCGGATTGGATTGGATACTGCAGAGAAAGTAAAACTGGAATATGGAGTGGCAAGTCCAATTATGCTGTCAGACAAAGACACGATAGATTTATCCAAAATGGATAGGGATGAGGAGCAAATAGTTTCGCGTAGATATGTTGCAGATATTATTGAGGCAAGATTGGCGGAATTGTTTTTGATGATCAAGTCAGAGTTACGTAAAGTCGGTCGCGACGGCGTATTACCAGCCGGAGCGGTGTTGGTGGGCGGAGGGGCAAAGTTGGCCGGGATTGTAGAATCAGCCAAAAGTCACCTAGGTCTTCCTACACAACTGGGTTTCCCAGTAGAGCTTAAGGGGATGGTTGACAAGTTGGATGACCCCCGGTTCGCGACCGCTATCGGATGCATGCTGTGGGGTATGGACGAGGATGATAGCCAGAATAATTTTTCGGCGCTGGACTTTTCGGCTATCGTTTCTCGGATAAAAAATATCTTCACCAAATAAATCTGCACTAGTTGTGGATTTGCAGGGTTGGAGGAGAGTACGTAGTTTGACAATGTCAAACTACGGTTTGTACAATGTTTGGTTGTAAACTTTTGTTTACCACAGATATATTATTTTTGTTAAGGGAGGTCGAAGTAAGGATAATGGCAACCAAAAAACGGACCATGAGTGCGAACATTACATCGGATTCTTTCGAAGAAGCCGATGTGTTTGCACGAATTAAGGTTGTCGGTGTGGGCGGCTCTGGCTGCCACGCGGTGAATCGAATGATTCAGTCCAGAATCAAAGGGGTAGAATTCGTCGCGGTAAACACAGACGCACAGGATTTGCATCACAACGATGCACCTGTTAGGGTTCAGATTGGCCAAACCACTACCCGTGGTCTTGGCGCCGGCTCGGACCCTGAGCTGGGACGGAAGTCAGCGGAAGAGGATAAGGAAGCTATCTACACCGCTCTGAAAGATGCCGATATGGTTTTTGTAACCTGCGGCATGGGCGGTGGCACCGGAACTGGTGCGGCTCCAATCGTGGCGGAAATCGCTCGCGAATTGGGTGCACTGACGGTGGCGGTAGTAACAAAACCGTTCTCGTTCGAGGGAATGCGGCGTAAGCGGGTAGGTGAAGAAGGTATCCAGGAACTGCAAAGCAGAGTGGATACTCTTATCACTATTCCTAACGATCGACTACTACAAGTAATCGATAAGAAAACATCACTATATGATGCTTTCACGGTGGTAGATGATATTCTCCGCCAAGGTGTGCAAGGTATTTCGGATCTTATCACGATGCATGGAATGATTAACGTCGACTTTGCTGACGTGAAGACAATCATGCAGAATGCGGGAAGTGCCTTGATGGGAATTGGACGTGGTACTGGAGATAATCGTGCATTGGAAGCTGCGAAGATGGCAATCGATAGTCCGTTGTTGGAATTGTCCATTGATGGAGCAAAGGGAATTCTGTTTAATATTACTGGTGGACCAGACATGTCGATGTATGAGATTGATGAAGCGGCACGAGTAATTACTGAAGCTTCGGATGGAGATGCTAACATTATCTTTGGTGCAGTTGTAGATGAAGCGATGCAGGGCGAAATTAAGATTACCGTTATTGCAACGGGATTTGATGAATCCTACATCCAAAGAAGAAAGATGGAGGCTAAACCAGCGGTAGTAAAAACGGAGCATTCCAGAGAAGATGAAAGAGATGAACTAGATGTTCCAGCATTCATTCGAAAGAAGATTAAGTAGAAAGATTAAAGTTGACAAGGCCCCGTTTTCAGGACGGGGCTTTGTTGTAGCTAGAGATGGGTGGGGATAAAAGGAAAGGATAAATAGTATGGGAGCGGTTTTTGGGGCGGCACAAGATATAGCGGTATTATTAGTCTTACATACACAAGATAATGTGCTAAACCTATGCGGTGTCCACAGTGTGGTGATTTAGACAGCGTAGTAGTTGATTCGCGAGAAGCGGATGATAACGCAATTGTGAGAAGGAGAAGAGAATGTCCGAAATGCCAATTTCGTTTTACTACTTATGAGCGAGTAGAACAGCCACGACTGATGGTGGTGAAAAGAGATGGGACAAGGGAACTTTTTGAACGAGAAAAAATGGCAGCAGGAATTTACAAAGCATTTCACAAAAGACCTTTACCTGCAGCAGAGATTGAAAAACTTATCGATGATATTGAACGAGAAATATATGAGTTGAACAGAGAAGAAGTAAACTCTTCCGATGTAGGTGAAGTGGTGATTAAAAAGTTGGAACAAATAGATGGAGTAGCATACATTCGTTTTGCTGCAGTGTATCGGAAGTTTAGAGATTTAGAAACGTTTGATAAAGAAATCAAAAGAATGATCGAAAAGGAAAAAGATATAAAAGTAAATAAATAATAACTGAATATGGAGGAAACGAAAGGGGAAAGGGGGCTAGTAGCTCGGTATTTTACTCGGGTGGGCGAGGATGTCTTTGGCATGACGGAATGGGGAACGAGGCGGGTTAGCTTGAAAGATACCGATGGAACAATGTTACTGGATAGAGACGTAGAGGCACCGGTAGACTGGTCCGAAACAGCAGTTACCATTGCGGCTTACAAGTATTTGCGTAAGCGGGGAGTAGGTGCACCAGAAGGAATGGAGACTTCTATTAAGCAATTGGTGTGTCGGGTTGCGCATACGATTAGAAAAGGAGGAGAACAATTGGGATACTTGGTAGGTAAGGATGAAGCAAACGCTTTTGAAGACGAGCTGAAATATATTTTAATGACTCAACGGGCAGCTTTTAATTCTCCAGTTTGGTTTAATGTTGGTTTGTTCCACGAATATGGAATTACTGGTAATTCACAGAATTGGCATTGGAATTCAGAGACGAAGCAGGTTGAGTCAGCGGTTAATGCATATGAACATCCGCAGGCGTCAGCTTGTTTTATTCAATCGATCAGGGATGATCTTACGGACATCTTTGATTTACTAAAGAAAGAATCACAACTATTTAAATACGGTAGTGGTTCGGGAACTAATTTTTCTCCGCTTAGATCCAAGTATGAGCGGCTTTCGGGGGGTGGAACTTCTTCCGGTGTTTTATCTTTTCTAAAGGTTTTTGATTCCGGTGCTGGTGCAACTAAGTCGGGTGGGACTACCAGGAGAGCAGCAAAGATGGTGATTCTCAATGTGGATCATCCAGAGATTATTGAATTTATTCGTTGGAAGGCCAGAGAAGAAGACAAGGCAAAGATTTTGATCGAAGACGGAGGACTTCCTTCTGACTTCAACGGTGAAGCTTACCAAACAGTGGGAGGACAGAATTCGAATAATTCAGTAAGAGTGAGTGACGAATTCATGCAAGCATATCTAGATGGAGGTAATTGGGATTTAAGGGCTGTAACTACAGGAGAGATTGTGAGGACTCTTCCGGCACGGCAGATTATGCGAGAGATTAGCCAGGCAGCTTGGCGATGCGCCGATCCTGGGATGCAATACGACACCACTATTAACAGATGGAATACTTGCAAGGTGAGTGGTCGGATAAATGCGAGTAATCCTTGTAGCGAATATATGTTCCTGGATGATTCTGCGTGTAACTTGGCTTCAATAAATCTAGTGAAATATCTGAAAGAAGATGGAAGTTTTGATGTGGATAGTTATCGTCATACGGTAGATATTATGATAACTGCGCAAGAAATTTTAGTGGATTTTTCTTCTTATCCAGGAAAAATAATTGCTCAAAATTCTCATGAATATCGTCCATTGGGATTGGGATATGCCAATTTGGGAGCATATCTTATGCGAGTGGGAATGCCTTACGATTCAGATAAGGGAAGGGTTTTGGCGGCAGCAATGACAGGAATAATGACAGGAAGGGCATATGCGCAGTCGGCAAGAATTGCCAAGAGATTAGGTGCTTTCAATTCATTTACTCCCAATCGTGAATCTATGTTGGGAGCAATAAAGATGCATAAAGATGCGGCATATTCCATAGATGCAGACAATCTAGAATCTAGTTTACTTATGGCAACTAAACAGGATTGGGATGAAGCAAATAGTTTAGGGGAAAAACATGGATACAGAAATGCACAGGTAACGGTGTTGGCACCAACAGGCACGATTGGTCCTCTAATGGATGCAGATACAACTGGTATTGAACCAGACTTTGCTTTAGTGAAGTACAAGAAGTTAGCTGGTGGTGGAGGGTATTCTATTGTAAATCATTCAGTAGGGGCGGCTTTGGAACATTTAGGTTACAACCAAACTGAAGCGAAAGAGATTAATGATTATATTCTAGAAAACGGAACTGCCGAAGGAGCTCCACATTTGCGCGAAGAACATCTTCCCATATTCGATTGTGCTAGTAGGGTGGGCAAGGGAGTGCGGTTTATTCGGCCAATGGCTCATGTCGAAATGATGGCAGCAGTCCAACCGTTTCTTAGTGGTGCAATTAGCAAGACAGTAAATATGCCTGAAGAAACTACGGTTGAAGAAATTGAGCAGATTTACATAGAAGCGTGGAAGAAGGGAATTAAGGCATTGGCATTGTATAGGGATAACTGCAAAGCATCTCAACCACTAACGGTAAAGAAAAAGGAAGAGGAGAAAGAACCGGATTCAGGAGCCTTGTTGGAATTACAAGAAACGGATATGCCAAAGACTAGGCGCGGACTTACTCATAGCTTTGTGGTGGGGAATCATAAAGTCTATATTACAGCTAACCACTATTCGGATGGTCGCTTGGGAGAGATCTTCCTGAAGACTGCAAGGGAAGGTTCGGCCTTTTCTGGTCTCATGGATACATTAGCAAGACTTTTGTCTAAAGCATTGCAAAGAGGAGAATCTGTAGAATCGCTGGTAGATTCGCTTCTCAATATGCGATTTGAACCATGGGGATCCACGGATGATATGGATATTCCGTTCGCAAAGTCTATTCCCGACTATATTGCACGGTGGGTTGGTCGCCACTATCTTTCAGTAGAGCAACAAGTTCTAATGGGAATCATTGGAGAAGACGTGGCAAGATCTTTGGAACAGTCAGATATTACCAACACCAATGGACTAAGCGCAGCGTTAGCGCAAGAAACACCAAAACCAATGCCGGTACAGACGTCGTTGGATATGGTGGCAGATAAGAATGGGGATGTAAGAGAAAGTAGTGCTCCACCTTGTCCTACTTGCGGAGCGTTGATGGTGAGAAATGGAACTTGTTATTCTTGTCGTGAATGTGGGACAACTACGGGATGTAGCTAATTTACAAAATGGAACAATGGGAAAATGAAAATTTGGAAGTGAGTAAAGCGCAAAACGCAAAACGGTTCGAACAAGCGGAAGCATTGCGAGATGATTTGGAATGGAGGGTGAATGGGCTTGTTCGTCAAGGAATCTTTACTTCCAATGAAGCTGAGCTATGGATTGCTGGAGGAAGGGCTTGCGGTGCTAATCCAGAATGGGTGCAGGAGTTGTTGGATTATTTAGGTGACTATGAAGATTCGGGGGAGGCGGTGTGGAGAGAAATTGAGAAGCGTTTACAATCTCCAGTTTTTTCTGCTGCAGAAAAAGTATTGTGGAGACAGTTTGCAGAGAGCGCTACTTATCAAGAAAAGTTGGCGCTGGTTACACGGCTGGAAACAATAGAAGCAAAGCGCTTGAAAGAACGGGAGACGGCTTTGGCGCAAGAAAAGAAATACAACTCAGTGGGAGAGTTGATGGAAAAAATTGGAACAGCAATTACGGGTGGACGTACGGATGAAGCAGCCGTTTTACTCACCAAAATGAATCCTTCTGATAATCCTGTGGGATATGAAAAGCTTAGTCGGGAATTATCTAAGGCGCTAATAAAACAAGCTCGAAATCAAATCAACGATATAATGGTGGCAGCCTAATGCGTATAAAAGTAAAAGTAATTACTAGAGCTTCTCGGAATGCGATCGAGAAGATTGCAGACAATAGCTATCGGGTGTGGGTAACGGCAGTACCAGAGAAAGGAAAGGCGAACCAGGCAGTGGTTGAGCTATTAGCGTTAGAATTTGATATCTCAAAAACCCAGGTTCACCTTATATCGGGGGCAACCTCTAGCCAGAAGGTATTCGAGATAGGGTAGAGTGAATTATAAAGAGAAAGCTTGGCTGGGAGCGGGTTTTTTGATATTGTAGGCCTTTTTCTTTGTCCAGATAGGAGGTGGCGGAGATGAGGTATAATGGGAGGGATATTTTTTAGATATTAGATTATGACTAGTCAGTATGCGGAACAGAGGATAGGTGTCTTTGTGGACGTCTCCAATATGTATTATTCCGCTAAAGCGATGTACCAGAAGAAGGTAAACTTCAAGGCGGTACTAGAAGCGGCAGTGGGAGACCGAAATCTAATTCGGGCAATTGCTTATGTAATCCAGGCAGATATTCCAGAAGAAAGCAATTTCTTTGAAGCATTGGAGCATATTGGGTTTGAAGTAAAGGCAAAAGAATTGCAAGTTTTCTATGGTGGAAACAAAAAAGGAGACTGGGATGTCGGGATTGCTATGGATACAATAAAGCTTGCACCGAAGGTAGATGTGGTGGTGTTGGTTTCTGGCGATGGAGATTTTGTTCCATTGGTTGAATATTTGCAGAGTTTGGGACAGAAGGTAGAGGTGGTAGCATTTGGTCGGAGTGCAGCGGGAAAGTTGCAAGAGAAAGCAGATCGTTTTGTTGATTTAGATCAAGACACCAGAAAATATCTAATCGTAGACAGACGCAGAGTTATTAAACCAGAAGAGGGCGATGGTATTTAGAAAAGTTGAAGCAAAGATAGATTTCTCCAAGCAAGAGGAAGAAATTCTTTCATTTTGGGAGAAAGAAAAAATCTTTGAACAGAGCTTGAAGTTGCGAGCGAGTGCTAAGCGGTATATTTTCTTTGAAGGACCACCAACTGCCAATGCTCGACCTGGTTTGCACCATGCTCTGCCGAGATATTTCAAAGACTTATTCCCTCGTTACAAAACAATGCAGGGATTTTTGGTGGAACGGAAAGCAGGCTGGGATACCCATGGTTTACCGGTGGAGATTGCGGTAGAGAAGGAATTGGGTATTTCGACTAAACCAGAGATTGAAAAGTATGGAGTAGATAAATTCAATGCCAAAGCCAGGCAAAGTGTTTGGGAATACAAGGAAGAGTGGGAAAGATTTACTCGTAGGAGTGGTTTTTGGTTGGATTTAGAGCATCCATATATTACTTACGATAGCGGATACATTGAGTCTGTCTGGGCTATCTTAAAGAAAGCATGGGACAGAAATCTTATCTACAAAGGCTACCGAGTAGTACCACGTTGTCCAAGATGTGGAACAGCACTTTCTAGTCACGAAGTTGCTCAAGGATACAAAGAGGTGGAAGAAAATTCGGTGTTTCTGAAATTCAAAGTGAAGGACAGAGACAATACATATGTTTTGGCTTGGACGACAACGCCATGGACATTGCCGGGGAATATTGCCTTGGCAATAAATCCGAAATTTGAATACGTGGAAGTGGAACAAGATGGAGACACGGTGATTTTGGCAAAAGAGTTGGTAGAGAAGGTTATGGGTGCAGATGTTAAGGTAAAGAGAAGTTTCTCGGGGAAAGAGTTAGTGGGACGGGAATATGAGTCATTGTTTTCTGGTGCATTGCCAAGCGATACACCCAACTACCAGAATGCTTTTAAGATTTATCCAGCAGAGTTTGTAACGCTAGAGGATGGTACGGGTGTAGTGCATACGGCAGCAATGTATGGAGAAGATGATTACGGCTTAGGAGAACAAGTTGGATTACCGAAATTCCACACCGTAATGCCAGATGGAACTTTTGGACCAACTGTAGCCAAGTGGACAGGGAGGTTTGTAAAAGACAGGGAAGTGGAAAAGGAAATTGTGGCTGACCTGAAAGAACGGGAATTGCTTTTTAAGGAAATGCCTTACAAACATGACTATCCCTTCTGTTGGAGGTGCGAAACTCCACTTTTGTATTACGCGTCTGAGTCTTGGTTCATTGCCATGACTAAGCTACGTGAAAAGCTAATTGCTAACAATGAAACGATTAATTGGGTTCCAGGATACTTCAAAGAAGGGCGGTTTGGTGAATGGCTGAGGGAGATAAAGGATTGGGGGATATCTAGGGAAAGATATTGGGGAATTCCATTGCCGATTTGGATGAATGAAGACGGAGAAATGATTTGCGTAGGCTCATTTGCAGAACTGAAAAAGTTGGCCAAAGAGCCAGAGAAAGTGGGAGATAGCTTTGATCCCCATAAGCCCTTTGTGGATGAGATAGTTTTAGTTAAAGACAAAAAAGAATACAAGAGAATACCAGAGGTGTTGGATGTGTGGTTTGATTCCGGCGCAATGCCTTTTGCACAATGGCATTATCCATTTGAGAATAAGGAACGGATTGATAAAGGCGTATCTTATCCAGCCGACTTTATTAGTGAAGCGGTAGACCAGACACGAGGATGGTTCTATACCCTTCTTGCAGTAGCTACTCTTATGGAAAAAGAATCTCCATACAAGAACGTCATCTGTCTCGGACATATTCTAGACAAGAATGGTAAGAAGATGAGTAAATCCAAGGGAAATGTGGTAGATCCGTGGAAAGTCTTCGATACTTACGGATCAGATGCATTGAGATGGTATTTGTATACCATTAATCAGCCAGGATTGCCGAAAAACTTTGACGAAGAAGGAGTGAAGCAGGTAATTCGCAGATTCATGCTTACACTTTGGAACACTTATTCTTTCTTTGTGACATATGCAAATATAGATGGATTTGTTCCAAGTGAGGAACAAAAAGTGGCACCAAAGAATATTTTAGATAAATGGATTTGGGCAAGAAGGAATCAATTAGTGGAACAGGTGGCCAAAAGTTTAGATGAATATGATCCAATGCAAAGTTGTCTTGCAATTGAAGCATTCGTGGACGATTTATCCAATTGGTACGTGCGTCGCAGTCGTCGCAGATTCTGGAAGGGAGAAAATGATGCAGACAAACAGCAAGCGTACATTGTGCTGTATTCTGTTCTGAAGGATTTGGCGAAAATATTGGCTCCCTTTATGCCTTTCTTGGCTGAAGCAATCTATTCTAATCTAAAGACAGGTAAAGATTCGGTGTCAGTACATCTAAATACGTGGCCAAAAGCAGGAAAGACAGAAGATGAGATCCTAGTGCAGATGAAGCAAGTTAGGGAGTTAATTGAATTGGGTCTGAACCAACGAGAGCAGGCGAAAATAAAGGTTCGCCAACCACTAAGCGAGTTTACAATTCAAGGGATTGAATTGCCAAAAGAAATGGCAGAGATTATTCAGGATGAATTGAATGTAAAGAAAGTAAGCACTGGAAAGGAAAGTAGAATAGATACAAACATTACACCAGAACTAAAACTAGAAGGTGTTGCTCGAGAGGTTGTGCGAGCAGTACAGGTATTACGGAAGGAAAATGGACTGGAAATTACAGATAGAATAAATCTGTTTTGGGACTCTGGGGCAGAGGAGGTAGTACGGGTAGTAAAGAATTTTGGGGAGTATATAAAGACAGAAGTGTTGGCAGATGGTTTAGAGAGAGGGTCTGGAGAAAAGCACACAGTAAACGAGTTTGTGGTAGAGTTGAGGGTGGAGAAAAAATGAATAGGTTTGTTTCAAACTTAATCTTGGGATTCTTCGTGTTGGCTTTAATGGCGGTTTATGGTTTTGCTAAACAGCCGACAGTTTACAGTATGCTAACCAAAGAAAATCAGCCAGAGAATACGAAAGAAGATGTTAGACGGGTGATTCTACCCAATGGCACTACAATAACCGCACAGGTGGCCATGACTGGGGAAGAAAGAAGTCGGGGGCTTGCTGGGGTGGAGCAATTGGCTAGTGATGCAGGAATGCTCTTTGTTTTTGAGCAGTCCGGAACCCACTCTATGTGGATGAAAGGCATGAAGACCCCAATAGACATGATTTGGCTGGATGAGGACGGGAAGGTGGTCTATTTGGTGACTAATGTACCGGTACCAGCAGAGGGGGATATAGGGTTTCCTATCTACCAAAGTGATGTACCAGCTAGATATGTTTTAGAACTAGCAGCGGGTACGGTAGATCAGGCAGGAATAGTCGAGGGTCAAGAGATAAAATTGTTCTAGGTATTGACCTGGGGAGAAGAAGGTGTTAGTTTTCAAGCTATGGCTTTAGCGGTGATAAAAACAGGTGGTAAGCAATATCTCGTTTCCGAGGGGGATTCTTTGGATATTGAACGGATAGAAGGAGCAAAGACTCCTCTTAGTTTTACCGATGTTTTGATGGTGGACGATGGTAAAGAAATTAAAGTCGGAATGCCTTTAGTTGAAAAAGCGGTAGTAGAGGCAGAGGTTGTTGCTGAAAAAAGAGATCCTAAGGTGATTGTATTCAAAATGAAGAGACGCAAAAGATACCGCAAGACACAGGGGCACAGACAGAATAAGTTACGAATCAAAATTACTAAAATCACCGCTTAATTGCGGTGATTTTTATAACCCCTTGTTGTAAGCAGGATGCGAGATGGTATGGAAGTTTTCGAATGGATAGATAACTACCCAAACTTTTCCGGTAATTAGATGGCGGCTAACTGGTCCCCATACGCGAGAGTCCGAGCTGTTGCCACGGTTGTCGCCCATAACAAAGTATTCATCTTTGCCAAGGGTGCGTTTGACATTGGTAAGAGTGAAGGAATCGATGTATGGCTCTTTAAGTAAAACTCCGTTGGGGTAAGTTTTGTTGTAGATGTAGACTTGTCCATCCCGGACTTCAACAGTTTCACCAGGAGTAGCAATAACTCTTTTGATAAAGGAAACAGCAATATTCTGTGGCCATTTGAAGACAATAACATCCCCTCTGTGTGGAGAACGGAAACGATAAGTAACCTGGTCCACAATAATATACTCGTTATTGTGGAGGTTGGGTTCCATGGATGGGCCGGAGACGTAGAAGGGCTGGATAAGGAAGAAGCGGATCATGAATGCCACACCAAGGACAGTGGCGACTGTTTTGAAGACATCATAAATAAACAGCGCGGTGGCAACAATGACTGTTAGCCAAGGGCTACGGCGAGGAACTCGCTGATGCTTTGAATGAGATGATTTATGTTCTCCGTCTTCAACGGAGTCAAACATGTCTTCGACCATAGTTTTCACAATTTCTTTTTCATTATATAGTACAACTTGCTTTTATGGTTATAATTTAGATGTTTTTCACAAGAGGGCTTGTAGCTCAGTTGGTTAGAGCGTTCGGTTCACATCCGAAAGGTCACTGGTTCGAGTCCAGTCAGGCCCACCAAAATCTGCTTGACTTAGGGAGAGGGGTGGGATAGAATGCCCTCTGTATATTAAGCACACTCGACATAAACAAATCCTCGTTTGCTTTGGGCAAGCGAACTCGGGTGGAAGTAGAAAGGATTTTATATGAAACAGAAGATTTCGATTGAGGAAATGATGGAAGCGGGGATGCACTTTGGGCATCAGACGTTTAGGCGTAACCCAAAGATGGATCCATATATTTTCGATGCTCGTTCAGGTATTCATATTATCGACCTGACTAAGTCTTTGCCAATGCTGGAAAAAGCGTTGGATTTTGTCCGAGAAATTACAGCAGAGGGCAAGCAGGTCTTATTCGTTGGGACGAAGAAGCAAGCAGGAGAGCTAATTAAAAAGCATGCTAGTGCTTGTGGAATGCCATATGTAGATGAGCGTTGGATGGGCGGCCTGCTCACCAACTTCGAAACTCTCAAGAAACGTTTAAAGTATTTGCGGGAATTAGACGAGGGGTATGCCAAGAATGATTTCGGAGATATGACGAAAAAAGAGCGAGTGGAATTGGATCGGGTGTATAAGTCTCTGAATATTACAATGGGTGGATTAAGAGAGATGAAAAACATTCCCGCCGCTGTATTCGTGGTAAGTGTACTGCAAGATGCTATTGCAGTAAGAGAGGCGAAAAAATTGAAACTGCCAGTGGTGGCAATGGTGGATACGAATGCTGATCCAACCTTGGTTAGTTATCCAATTCCTTCCAACGATGATGCCAAGAAAGCCATAGATTATGTTCTGGGTCTAATGGAAGAAGCGTGTTTCACTAACAAGGTTGCAACTAAGGAAACGAAAGAAAAGAAAGAAGAGACTAGCGAGGGAATGGAGTTAGTAGCTAATATAGAGGAGGGGAATGATGGAAATTAAAGCTGATTTAGTAAAACAATTAAGAGAGCTAACTTCTGCCGGTATGATGGAAGCCAAGCAGGCTTTAGTAGAGGCGGCTGGAGATCTGGAAAAGGCAGTGGAGCTTCTGAGAGCTCGTGGTGCTGCAATTGCGGCAAAGAAAGCGGAGCGAGTAGCTGCCAATGGAGTAGTTGCTTCCTACATTCATGGTGGGGACAAGATAGGGGTGTTGGTGGAAGTGCTAGTTGAGACAGACTTTGTGGCACGTGATGAAAAGTTTGTTGCTTTTGCTCGGGATTTGGCAATACATATTGCAGGAATGAATCCAGCTGATAACGAAGAATTAATGAGCCAACCTTTTGTTAAAGATCCCAGTATAACGGTGGGAGATTTGTTGAACCAACAAGTAGCTTTCTTTAAAGAGAATATTAAGATTGGACGTTTTGTACGGATGGAATTGGGGATTACAGAGACATGTTAGAGGAACTCAAAATCAGGTTAGATCAAAGTATTGCGGTTTTTCGCGAGGATTTGAATGGAGTTAGAACGGGTAGAGCAAGTGCGGGATTGGTAGAGAATCTTCTAGTGGATATATATGGCAGCAAGATGTCGCTAAAGCAGATTGCTAGTGTAATGACTCCAGATGCAAGAAGTATTGCAATACAACCATGGGACAAAGGAAATCTAGCGGGGATAGAAAAGGCGATTCGGGAATCGGATCTTGGTTTTAATCCAGTTAATGACGGAACAATGGTACGGATAAATGTTCCAGCACTTTCAGAAGAGAGAAGGATGGAACTGGCTAAGATTGCTTCAACTAAGGCAGAAGGCGCTCGAGTAGTAGTGCGCAATTTGCGGAGAGAAGTAATGGACAAGATTGGTGTGCAGATGAAGGAAAAGCAAATTGGAGAAGATGAGCAAGTGAGACTGGAGAAGCAAGTGCAGGAGAAGGTTGACGCCTCAATTGCTCAGATTGATGAATTGTTTAGACAAAAAGAGATAGAAATAAAGACCGTATAACCATCCTATTCATGAGTAGTCAAATTCCGACTCATATTTCCTTTGTGTTAGATGGTAATAGACGCTGGGCGAAGGCTCAGGGTTTGCCGACACTAGAAGGGCATCTTAGAGGGATGGAGAATGTAATGAATATTGGGGAGTGGTGTGGTGAGGCGGGAATCAAATACCTTACGGTATATGCTTTTTCTACGGAAAATTGGAATAGGGGTGAAGAAGAATTGGCTTATTTATTTGGTACAGTTTTTACCAAAGCATTTGCAGAAAAGTTTGAATTACTAAACCAGAGGAATGTGAAGGTGAATGTATTTGGTCAGTTGGAGAGATTTCCAGAGACAATGCGAAAAGGACTAGAGAATCTAATGGAAAAGACCAAGACAAATACGGGGTTGGTTTTTAATATTTGTTTGGATTACGGCGGAAGGGCGGAAATTACAAAAGCGGTTAGAGAGATTGTGGGAGGGGGGATAGCAGCAGATGAAGTTACCGAGCAGATGGTGAGTGACCATTTGTTTTCTGCTGGTATGCCTGATCCAGATTTAATGATTCGAACAGGAGGAGAGCATCGGCTAAGTAACTTCTTGTTGTGGCAGCATGCTTATACGGAGTTTTATTTTCCTCAAGTATTTTTGCCAGCATTCTCTAAAAAAGATTTTGATGACGCCTTAGAGTGGTACGCTAATAGAGACAGGAGGTATGGGAAATGACATTTACAGCAGTAGTTGTATTTATTTTAATTTTCAGTTTACTGGTTCTGGTACATGAGGCAGGCCATTATTTTGCTGCCAAAAGGGCGGGAGTAAAGGTGGAGGAGTTTGGACTTGGTTTACCTCCTCGGATTTGGGGAAAGAAAAAGCGTGGAACGATCTGGTCTTTAAACTGGATTCCTTTTGGTGGATTTGTGCGATTGAAGGGAGAGGATGGGGAGAATGTGAAGGATGAGGATTCAATGGCGCATAAAAAACCTGGTTCGAAGTTGCTCATAGCGGTTGCAGGGGTGTTGATGAATTTTCTTTTAACTTATGTTCTCCTTATGATTGGATTTTGGTTTGGTATGGCACCACTAGCCTTGGACATAAGGCAATTAGGTGAGAGTGAATATCAGTCGCAGGTAATAATTTTAGATGTAGCAAAGGGTTCTCCGGCTGAAACTGCAGGAATAAAGGCAGGAGATGCCATTTTGGGTGTGGGGGATACATTGGTAACCCAGGTAAGTCAATTGAAGGAAGTGTTATCTAATGAAACTAATGTGGTGGTGACTGTGGAAAGAGAAGGTAAAAAGTTGCCAATTACGGTTGCAACTCAAAAGAAAGATGGACAGCGGGTGATTGGAGTATTGATAGATGAGGTAATGGCGAGGGTTCACTATACTTGGTGGAAAGTTCCATATTATGCATTGTTAGATTTTATCTTATTAGTAAAACAAATTGCAGTTGCTCTAATTACTTTTGTGGTTCATTTGTTTATTACTGCATCAATCCAAGAGTCTGTTTCGGGGCCGGTGGGCATTGCTAAGGTTACCAGTGAAGCAGTGAAGCTTGGGTGGTTCTATACTTTGCAATTGGTGGCATTCTTGAGCGTGAATTTGGGGCTTATTAATATCATTCCATTTCCAGCATTAGATGGTGGTCGGTTGGTGTTTATTCTGATAGAAATGGCTCGAGGGGGAAAGAAAGTGAGCAAGAAGGTTGAGAATGCGATTCATAGTCTAGGATTTATCTTGCTCATGATCTTAATCTTTGCAGTTACTTACAGAGATATTGTCCATTTGTTTTCCCCAGCATGATCTTAATGGATGGGAAGAGATTAGCAGATAAACTGACCAGCCAGATGACGGGAGGATTCAAGAATACAGGAGTACTGGCAGCAATCTTGGTGGGAGAGAATCCTGCTTCTGTTCTGTATTTAAAGAAGAAGAAAGAGCTGGCAGATAAGTTGGGAGTGAAATTTGTTTTGCACAAGTTACCAAGTAAAGCATCTAGTAAGCAGGTGATCGATTTAATCTGTAAGTTGAATAACGACAAGAAGGTTGCGGGAATTGTGGTACAGCTTCCATTGCCCAGAACTTTAGATGTAGGTGAAATAGTGAATGTGGTTAGTTCCCAAAAAGATGTAGATGGTCTAACGGATGCAAATATTTTGTCGGGAGAAGTCTTGCCGGCAACTGCGGTTGGGATTCTACGGTTGCTTGCAGAATACAAGGTATCTTTAGATGATAAGAAGATTGCATTGGTGGGTTGGACTAGGCTTCTCAATCTGCCATTGAGTTTGTATTTTGCAAGATTAGGAAATTCAGTTGTTGTATTGCAGGAAGGGACGAAGAACTTTAGTGAACTTAAAACGGCCGACATTATTATTACCGCAGTTGGAAAAGCGAATTTGATAAAAGGAAAAGATGTAAAGCAAGGTGTGGTAGTAGTAGATGCTGGGATAAGTAAGTTGAAAGGTAAGTTGGTAGGGGACTGTGAGGTAAGTTCGGTTAGTAAAAAAGCGAGCTTTCTGACACCAGTACCGGGAGGGGTGGGGCCGATGACGGTGGTCAGTTTGTTCCTGAACCTCAAAACACTGTCAAAAAGATAGCTCTGGGAGTGCTTTTTTGACGGGGTTGACAGAGTAAGGAGTTATTCTATAATTCATTTTGTGCTAGGTCTATATGGACCTAGTGGGGAGAAGTTTTCACCTATGATGGACGTACAAGAATTGTATCTGTCAAAAGAGGGTTGGGCGAAACTCCAAGAGGAGTTAGCAGATCTTCAATTACAGAGAGTCGAAGTAACGCAAAAAATCCGCGAAGCGCGGGAGTTTGGTGATTTGTCGGAAAATGCGGAATACCAAGAAGCGAAAACTCGCCAAGCATTTATTGAAGGACGGGTTGAAGAGATTGAAGCAATGCTAAAGACCGCCAAGATTATTAACGGAGATGGTATTAATGGTGGTGAAGTAGCAGTGGGTTCGAAAGTGACGGTGAAATTCAACGGCAAAGAAATTACCTATGACATTACTGGCTCCAACGAAGCTAGTCCTGAAGAAGGAAAGATTTCCAATGAATCGCCTTTAGGTAGAACTCTTATTGGAAGAAGAATCGGTGAGAAAGTGAAACTTGCGACTGGTGAAGGGGAGAGAGAGTACCAGATAGTGAAGGTTAGTTAGAAGCAGATAGTAAAGAAGCTAAAATAGCCCCCAAGGGGGCCATTTTTGTATATCTGGGGATAAGGGGTGATAGGAGGGGATAAGGGGGAGAAAGTGGCTCTGGGAGCGGAAAAAGTATTGACAAGAATGGTTTTTGGGAGTACTCTTGGGGTGCAGTCAAGTGAAATTTGACAATATATCAACCCGAACTCCAAGGGTTAAAACAAAGGAGCGTCCATTAGATGGGATTTACGGAATATATCCGTTCCCATTTTTTCTGGCAGTGCCAGGGTGGATGTAGGAGACAAAAATGTTTTTCGTCTCAAACGCAGCTTTGCTGGGGAAACTGATTACTCAGTTCCCTTTGATAGAAAAGCTGGGGGGTATAGCCCTTCCAGTTGAGGTCGAGATTGTAAAAACTCTCGATCAACAGAAGTCGGACTGTTTGAGATGGTGGTCCGATGATCGAAATTCAGATTTTTACCGCAACGAATGGAATACAGTAGTTGTGGCCACGCCCGAGAGGGCGTGCGTTCTGTCCCCCGAAGAGGGGGTGGAGGATATTTTAATGGACACTTCGGACTTTGTGGGTCCGGTGGCCATTCTAAAGGAGTACCACAATATGTTTCAGAACGGGACTCCCTCGTCCCGTAGCTTAGTGATAGTCAAGGAGTTTGACTCCCGAGCGTATCGGGAGGCTGAACTGGCGAAGGTTGATTTCGCCAGTTCAGGTGAGTAAGTCAGAAAGATTCTTGAGACTCTGAGGGAGTCCGAAAGGGGAATGTAACATTATTGGGGGCGTCTACTGCCCATCCGCGGATAGCGGGAAAGTAGAGGCAGCCCTGCCTTAGTGGGATCTCGCAGTTAACTACTCTGCGATACACCAAGTTAAAAGTAGTGAACCTAAGGGTTGCTCGTAAGAGCAGCCCTTTTTTATTTCGTAAATCTGTGGGTTATTTGGTCTGATATAATCAAAAGGTTATGGATAGCATCGATCAGATTATTTCATTTAGGTTAGAGAAGCTTCGGAAGCTGCGGGAGAAGGGTGTTGACCCTTATCCTGCGAAATCCAATCGCACTTTGCGGGTGGATGAATTTGTAGAGAAGTTTGGGGTTTTGAAACGTGGCGGTAAGGCGGTGACGTTGGTAGGAAGGGTTATGGCACTTCGAGAATTTGGCGGGCTTTCTTTTGGAAGAATAAAAGATGGATATGGCGAAACGCAGATTTTGTTTAAGAAAGATGAGATTGGAGAGAAAGCATACAAAGATTTGGGGTTGGTGGACATTGGCGATATTGTGCAGGTGCGAGGCAAGGCAATGCTCACCAAGAAAGGTGAGAAGACGTTGCTGGTTGGCACACTTACAATGCTTGCGAAGAGTTTGCGACCGTTGCCTGAAAAATGGCATGGATTGACGGACCAGGAATCAAGATTTCGCCAAAGATATTTGGATTTGTTATTCAATCCAGAAATAAAAGAAAGATTTATTGTTCGGCATAAGCTGGTGCAGACGATTCGTGAATTTTTGTTGAAAAGAGATTACATTGAAGTAGATACACCTGCGCTTCAGCCGATGCCCGGAGGCGCTTTGGCAACTCCATTTAAGACGCATTACAACGCAACTAATTCGGATGTGTATCTGCGGATTGCGCCGGAGTTGTATTTGAAGAGACTTATTATCGGGGGATTTGAGCGGGTGTTTGAGTTTGCTCGGGTATTTAGGAATGAGGGGGTATCTACCCAGCATTTACAGGACTTTACGATGCTAGAGTTTTATCAGGCGTATTCGACTTATGAGGATTTGATGAAACTAACGGAAGATATGTTTGTGGAGGTTTTGAAAAAATCTTTCAAGACAATGAAGATAAAGTATGGAGATAAGATTATCGATTTCAAAACACCATGGCCGAGAAAAACTTTTGGTCAGCTAATCAAGCAATATGCTGATATTGATATCGAAGCATTCCCGACTGTTGAAAAACTGCAGGCGGAAATAAAGTGGAAGAAGATAAAGATGAATTATTCGGGAAAGGTTGGGAGAGGCAAACTAATTGATGAATTGTACAAAGAAAAGGTTCGGCCAAATTTGGTGAATCCAATATTCTTAGTAGATCATCCATTGGATTTGTCACCGTTGGCGAAGCAAAAGGACGACGATGAGACGAAAGTTCAGCGATTCCAACTGGTGGTTTGTGGAATGGAAATCGTGAATGCATTTTCGGAGCTGAATGATCCGATTGACCAGAAAGGACGATTCAAAGCACAGGCTAAAATGAAGAAAGAGGGAGATGCAGAAGCCCACTCGATGGATGATGATTTTGTGAAGGCATTAGAATATGGAATGCCACCAACGGCAGGTTTTGGGATGGGGATTGATAGACTGGTGGCAATTCTGACTAATGCGGATTCTATCCGTGAAGCAGTGCTGTTCCCGTTCGTGCGTGAAAGATAAGTAGAAAAAGATAGTATTGACATAAAACTCCCAATAAGCTAGTTTGGGAGTCCATTATTTGTATCTTGATGAGATCTGATAAGGAGGTGGTGGAGCTGAATAAGCACTACAGCCCTAGTATGCTCAGGAGAGCAGCTAGGGAGGCGGGTTTCCGCCATAGGGTCAGACCTAGTAGGGTTCGGATCCTAACAACCTATCAGAGGGTGAGAATCTTTTTCAGAGAGAAGCTGTCTTCTCTCCGAAAAAGGCATTGCCCCTAGAGGCAGTGCGTAGAACGAGGGTGGCTTTTTACAGGTCACCCTCTTTATTTATTGCTGTGGAGGAATATATACTAGATCTCTTGCTTCATTGAGTTTTTTCTCTAAGCGCTGGAGGTCTTCAAGTTTTTTCTGCAAGTCTAGGGGGTGGATGTATTGCGTAGAATGGAAATATTCTAAATATTTGCAATAAGCTATCTGTTCATCTATTTGCTCAAGGATGGTATTGCGTAATTCTAAATCTAAGTATCCGCCGACTCTACCAAAAGAAGAATCCGTTTTCCCATCAGTTATCCACTTTTTAGCAATTTTAGTAAGGTTATTTTCGGTATAGGAGATAGTAATTGCTATAGCTTCTTGTGGTCCAACCGCTTGGTTGGTAGCAGGGTTGGAATAATATTCTAATTTACGGAGGTGTCCTCCTAGCAGGTCTTTGTCGACTTTTTCTTTTTTTCTAGAGGTGTCTTGGGATGATGTAGTGTCGATGGCTAGCAATATCGGTTTGTCTGGTTTTTTCTCGTCATGAAAGGTAACGATTATATCAGTACCATGCATAACATCGTCATAAAGATGGGAAGCATCAATATAAGTTTCTCGATCTGGTTCACTAGACTCTAAAAATCC
This sequence comes from uncultured Candidatus Saccharibacteria bacterium, assembly GCA_964434605.1. Classification (GTDB taxonomy): domain Bacteria; phylum Patescibacteriota; class Kazan-3B-28; order Kazan-3B-28; family Kazan-3B-28; genus JAKLDB01. The sequence continues at coordinate 106,901 of CAYSVM010000002.1, read as the reverse complement.
CTTATTCCCGATAAGGTACAGTAAAAGATTACTAATTAGTTGAGGACGGGCGGCACTATAGTCGAAGTTTTCTCTTATCTCAATAAGCCTCCTGTAGTCTCTTTCTAATTTTTCTCTATTATAAATGCCGACGAACGGCTGGAAGTCTTGTATGATTTTGTACGCCTCGGTTTTTGGAGCTAAATAATCGTAGAGTTGTTGCTCCCATTCGTTTAATCGTAAATGGCGGGGAAGTTCACCGCCTGGATCTACTCGTTTCCGCCGTTCTGGATTATAGTACATTTCTATTTTTGTTTTAATTTGTTTGTATTATACCACAAAATATCATTGTTGTTAAAGGAAGATAAGCTATGCAACAGATAGGGTATAATGTTGAAGTAATTTAAATAAAATAGAATGTTAGATTTCAAAGCGATTACAAACAATCTGGATGAATGGGAGAAGGGTCTGAAGCGCAAGGGCGCTAAGGTAGACATAGACAAGCTAGTTCAGCTTAGCGGTGAATACGCTAAGTTACTGCAGAAAGTGGAGACCATTAGGGCAGACAAGAATGCAGCTGCTAAGCATAAAGATATTGAGGCAGGAAAGAAGATTGGTAAGGATTTGGAGAAGCAGGAGAAGGAATTGGGTCAATTGGCAGAAAAATTAGAGAAGCTTTCAGATGATGTTCCAAATCTACCTTTGGCAGATGTGCCAGATGGTGGAGAGGAAGATGGGAAGGTTGTGGGACAGAATGGAAAGCCGGTGGGAATAAAAAATCCCAAAGACCATATTGAGTTGGGGAATGCTCTTAATATTCTGGATATTGAACGGGGAGCGAAAGTTTCTGGGGCAAGATTTTACTTTCTAAAAAACCAAGCAGTGCAGTTGGAATTTGCATTGGTCAATTTTGTTTTAGAAGTTTTAGGCAAGAAAGGATTTGAATTTTTACTTGGACCGCAGCTATTGAATGAAAAAGCAATGAATGCAGGAGGATATTTGGGTAAGGCAAAAGATGAGGTTTACAAAGCTCAAGATGATCTGTATCTCATTGGTACTTCCGAACAAAGCATGTTGGCTTACCATTTAGATGAAACAATTGAAGTGCCAAAAAGATATGCTAGTTTCTCAACTTGTTTTAGGAGAGAAGCGGGAAGCTATGGCAAGGATGTGAAAGGGATTATTCGGACGCATCAGTTCGATAAGATAGAGATGTTTTCTTTTGTGGCGCCTGAGACTTCCGAGAAAGAACATGAGTTCTTAGTGGAAATTGAAGAAGAGATATTACAGGCACTGGAAATTCCATACCAGAAAGTAATGCTGGCGGCAGGGGATCTGAGTATGGCAAGTGCTAAGACGATTGATTTAGAAAGCTGGATTCCTTCGCAGGGAAAATATAGGGAGACACATTCGTGCAGTAATTGCACGGATTGGCAGGCAAGAAGGGGGAATATCCGATACAAGAAAGACGGTAAGTCCGAATTTGTTCATACTCTGAATGGTACGGCAATTGCTATTGGGCGACTTCTGGCAGTATTTTTGGAGAATCATCAGCAAGAAGATGGAAGCATTAGGATTCCCAAGGCGCTTGAGCCGTACTGTGGGTTCAAGGAAATAAAGTAATTTGGAGTACAACACCAATTTGTTGGGTGTTTGTTTTTGAGTATAATGTGCTAGTCAGATTGTACTTTGAAGGAGGTGAAATCATTCCAATTTCGGAAGAACAGCAGCCTACCCTCTACAGTAACTGTACTGAGGAGGATTTCGAAGCAGCGAAGCTTCTGAAGGAAGCGGGGATTAAGTTTCAGACAAGAGGACCACTCTTGGGAGAGAAGACCCCTCGTATCTTTTGGCCGGAGTGTCCTTATCGAGATTACTATATCGGTATCGGGGGAGTGGAGGAGTTCATCGAAGATTACAGGAAAAGACTTTCCGTTTCTCACCCCCAGCCATGAATCTTTTCCGTTGTCACCAAGCCCGCGCTATTAGACTAGGCGGTCTTTTTTGTATAATAAATGCATAGGTATAGATTGGGACTGACTGATGATGTAACATATGTTACATTGTGTATATGGAAAATCTTATTCCCGTCACTAGGGTGGCGAATCAATTGGGAGTTAGTCGGGTGCAGGTAGTGCGCTTGATTCAGGGTGGAAAGATTCCAGCTAAGAAAATCGGTAGAAATTATGTTATTAGCCAGAAAGAGCTGGATGATTATTTGATTGATCGGACGGTAGTGCGCGCAGTAAAAGAATATGGAGAGACACTAATAAAATTTGAAGAAAAATAAGAATGGTGAAATTTCTCGAGCGGATTTTGGGGGATCCGAACAGACAGGCGATAAAGAAGCTGAAGCCGATCGTTGATCGGGTCAATGCGTTTGAGTCTGCTATTCAGCCGTTATCGGATGATGAACTGAAAGGAAAGACAGAATACTTCAAGGAACTTCTGGCGAATGGTAAAACATTAGATGATATTTTACCCGAAGCTTTTGCAGTGGTAAGAGAAGCGGCCAAGAGAGTTTTAGGCGAACGTCATTTTGATGTCCAGCTTATGGGAGGTGCGGCGTTGCACCAAGGGAAGATTGCAGAGATGAGAACTGGTGAAGGAAAAACTTTGGTTGCCACTTTGCCAGTGTATTTGAATGCTTTAAGTGGAAAAGGTGTGCATGTGGTGACGGTAAACGATTATTTGGCCAAACGTGACTCAGAATGGATGGGTCAGGTTTATGAATTTTTAGGGTTAACAGTTGGTGTGATTACTCACGATACCAGTCCTGCAGAGAGGAAGTTGGCGTATGCAGCTGATATTACTTATGGGACAAACAACGAATTCGGTTTTGATTACCTAAGAGACAACATGGCGGGAAGCAAAGAAGAGCAGGTCCAGCGCGGATTGAATTTTGCGATTGTAGACGAGGTGGACTCTATTTTAGTAGACGAAGCAAGAACTCCTCTAATTATCTCCGCACCAGATGAGGAATCGACTCAGCATTACAAACAATTTGCCGCACTAGTACCGCAACTTGCTAAGGATGTGGATTACACGACTGATGAAAAAACTAAGTCAGCGATTCTTACTGAAGCGGGAATTGAGAAAATCCAAAAACTTCTCGGCATTGGCGATATCTATGAGTCAGGAAACATTTTACTAGCTCACCACATTGAACAGGCGCTTCGGGCAGAGGCGATGTACAAGAAAGATGTCGATTACGTAGTGAAAGATGGTGAAGTGCTGATTGTAGATGAATTCACTGGTCGCCTAATGCAGGGACGCAGATACAGCGAAGGGCTTCACCAGGCGATTGAAGCAAAAGAAGGAGTGGAGGTAAAACGCGAAAGCAAAACTTTGGCAACAATTACTTTCCAAAATTATTTTAGATTGTTCGACAAACTTGGGGGAATGACTGGTACTGCTAAAACAGAAGAGGAAGAGTTTTGGAAAATATATGGTTTAGAAGTAGTGGTGATTCCAACGAATCAGCCAATGGTTAGGGCTGATTTGAATGATTTGATTTACATAAATGAACGGGCGAAGTTTCAGGCAGTGGTAAAAGAGATTCAAAGACGACATGAAACTGGCCAACCTGTTTTGGTGGGTACTATTGCGATTGAAAAATCTGAACTTCTTTCAGATATGTTGAAGGTGGAAGGCGTATTTCACAATGTTTTGAATGCGAAACATCACGAACGGGAAGCGGAGATTGTGAAGGATGCTGGGCAAAGGGGGATGGTGACTATTGCTACCAACATGGCAGGACGAGGCACTGACATTAAATTGGGTGAAGGAGTACGAGAGCTCGGGGGCTTACATATTATTGGTACAGAACGGCATGAATCCCGAAGGATAGATAATCAGCTTCGTGGTCGTGCTGGGAGACAAGGCGATCCTGGGAGCACTCAATTTTTTGTGTCACTTGAAGACGATTTGATGCGAATGTTTGGTAGTGAACGGTTGAAATCCATGATGAAGACGCTGAAGATTCCAGAAGACCAACCACTAGAACATAAATGGATTACTTCCAGTATTGAATCAGCACAGAAAAGAGTGGAAGGACATAACTTCGATATCCGCAAACGAGTGGTGGAATATGACGATGTAATGAATCGGCATAGGGCAACGATATATAGACAGCGACAAATGATATTAGACGCTGTCCATAATAACCAATCACCAATAACCAATAATCAAACGGAGGTTGATGAGGCGGGGGAGAATATCAAGGCGATAGTACAAGGCTATATCTTTGAACAACTGCAACTACTGGCAGGAACCTATTCGGCAGATTCCAAGATGCTACTAGAGAATGTGAATAATATTTTTCCAGTGGGCGGTTCTTTGCAAAAAGAAATTGAAGGTGCGGGTAATCCTGAAAGAATTAGTGAGTTGTTGGTTGAAGAAGCAAAGAAGCAATATGAAGCGAAAGAAGAGGAAGCGGGGGGTGGGGATAATTTTCGGCAAGGGGAACGAGCCGTACTTCTTCGGGTAATGGATATTTTGTGGATGGAGCATATTGATGCAATGACAAAGATGCGGGAATCTATTGGTCTGCAGGGATATGGCCAAAGAGATCCTCTGGTGGAATACAAACAGGAAGCATATGCAATGTTCCAGAGACTGCAAGGTGCCATTGCGTTTGATACGACAAGGATGATCTACAAAGTACGGATAGTGAACACTACAGAGCAGAGTAGGCAGAGAGAAATGGAAGAGAAAAAGAAGTTGGCGCTGAAAGGAGCGGAAGAACCAACAGGAGATTTCAAAGAAGAAGCGAAAGAGCTCTCTGAAGCACAATCCGTACAAGATAGTGGAGCGGTGAGAGATCCAAAAGAGCAGAAGGACAAAGTGGGAAGGAATGATCCATGTCCATGTGGCTCGGGTAAAAAGTTTAAGAAGTGTTGTGGAAAATAGGGTATTAGGACATCTTAGGGGCTGTTTGTCAAGGAATTATCAGATATGGGTTGGTTGGATGGGTAAAACAGAAGATTTTATGCTCCTAGAGCCACTTTTTGCTTGACAAAATGCCCGTACTACTCTAGTATAGTCGTAAGCAGGCCGAGTGGCCTATCGCACATCGACAAATTGCTTAGTTGATAAACCACGATGACAACAACGGAAAGAAGTGGCGAAACAAGAGCAATGATGTGACAATTTACAACCTGTTAAAACAAATGATACCAACACGCTGGGGGCGCGCTGGGTTTTTGTTTGGCAGATGTAAATGCGGAAGAATTTGCGCTCAGCACTCTGGTGATGCAGAGGTTAAGGTCTGGGAATTTTTGAACTAATCTTTAAGGATTCCAATTTAAGGGTCGACACCTTCTCTTCACTGGAGTACTGAGCGGAAGGTATTCCGCAAAGTGTCCCAAACCGAAATATTATCGGTGAGGGGCTATTGTCACGTCAAGAAGTCGCGATCTTGGCGGTGACAGAGGGCGGAGAGCCCAATGTCACACCATTCGCACGGAGGTGCAAAATGGCAAGGCGCATGTGGGCTCTCGTAGCCCTTCTTGTGTTAGTGTTTATTGTTGATTCCTGCGGTGGCGGTGGCGGTGGTTCAACAACCACCACTCCAGTCATCGATGATGAATCCCCGGCTACACTCACCAATTTCGTTGACTCCCTCGATGCATACCCGATAGCGGGTCGTACATCTTTCTTGAGGCTTGAGCTTACTTCAACCTCGAGAAAACCAGGGGAAGCCTTCGGCGCGAAGGTCTTCTGCAAGCCGAAAGGCAAGGCAGAAATCGAGATCACTACGGTAACTGTGGACAGCGATGTCCGCAAGCCGTTAGTGAAGATCGATGCTTCATTGGGAGGACGACCACTAGCAAAGGCTGGGTATTCCAGCTACGCTTACGTGACTCCCGATGATGCAGTCGCCGGAGACAAGATTTTGGTTTCGGCTGAGGCTGACGCAAGGGACATGGCAATGTTTCTTGCTGAGGTCAATGGCTGGCCTGTTCAGGGCGAACCCAGTATCATCGTCGCTCGCAACGACAACGGAGACGACGTTGAAGTGATGGGATGGATTGTGGCCGGCCTAGGTATTGTGGGAGCACTGCTTTGCCCAACTGAATACGGCGAGGTTGCTGTAGTTGGTGGCGAAGTTGTTCCTCCTCCGACAGTTACGTTAGCGATCAGTGGTCCCGCGAAAGCGCGGGCTAGAGACGAGGTTACGGTCAATGTTTCGTCTAACTGTCCAGAAGGCTGGGAAGCCAGCTGGGCAGGAGGTTCGAAATCGGGGAATGGCAACGGGTCGTTTACGATCGTTATGCCAAACCACGATTTGACTATCACAGTGTCGGATCGGTGTGGTAATACAAAATACCACACTGTGCAATCGGTAAATCCGCCAGTAAACAAGCCGCCAGTAGCAATACTGACGGTCAATCCGAAAAGCGGAGATGCTCCGCTAACCGTCCATGCAGACGGAAGCGGTTCTTATGATCCCGGCGGGGGGACGATAGTGAAGTACGAGTGGTTTTTCTACGGCGGAGGCGGACACGCTGATGTCGGAGGAATAACCATGGAGCATGTTTACGCCATGCCGGGTGAATACTCGGTATGGCTTCGTGTCACGGATAACGATGGCGCGACTGCGATGTCGGCCACAGGGGTTACCGTGATTGTAAATGCACCGCCGTCGGATGATTACGATGGGGCGGTTGTCTCTATTACCCCGCAAGGGGCGTTGCTGAACGCGACGGCAGGAGATGAGCAACAGTATGTTGCTCGTATCTACGCCAGTGATGGCGTGAGTGAACTGCCGATCCCTTCGGGGGCCACGATTGTGTGGTCCTCGACGGCGAGTGGAGCAATTAACGCTAACACGGGGTACTTTTACTCCGTGCTGGCGGGGGTTGGTTCGTTCCGGGTGTCGGCGACGATTACCTGGACGAACCATCAGTTGACGGGAGATACTCCCGTCATAGTCAACTAAGCGATGAACATTGGGTGGGGGCGCTTCGGCGCCCTCACCATCCTTTCTTCGTTCTTCCTACCTCTCTGCTTCGTCTTCGACATTTCCCCCCAGAGTGTCGAGGTCACGGGCAGAGGGGTAGGGGGAAGGAATTATAAAAAAGATATACTATTTTCTGGGAGGTAAAAGAAATGAGTTTTCTCAAAACTTTGGGGACAGGGATGTATTACAGGGTTCGCCGGATTGCAAAAGCGCTAAAAAATTGGCGCAAGTTTGGCGTAATTATATTCGGTTCGTTGTTTGTAGCCACTAATTTGTTTGGCGTACAGATGGCTGACGCACAGGGTTCATTCCATGTGTCGCTATCTCCAACCAATAGTGCGATTACTCTTGGGCAATCCAAGATGTTTACTGCACAGGCTTTCAATGGCGTTACCAATGTGACTAGTACAACTACTTTCGCTTGGATTGCTAGCAAGGGTGGACAGACAGTTGCTCAATCTAGTGGTACTACTTGGAACTTTACTCCAGCAGAAGTGGGTGTTTACACCATGAATGTCCGGGGAACTCACAGTAACGGAGGTTTTGCTTTTGCAGATACTCCAGGAACACTTACTGTAACCGCTTCTCCAACACCTCCAAATCCCCAGATTCATTTGACAGCCTCTATTTATCCGACTGCGACTAATCCAATTAATTTGGGTCAGTCGAAGCTGTATACCGCACAGGCATTAAACGGTACAACTAATGTGACTTCTAGTTCTACGTTTGCTTGGACTGCTAGTAAGGGTGGACAGACAGTTGCTCAATCTAGTGGTACTACTTGGAACTTTACTCCAAGTGCAACTGGAACTTATGTTATCAATACGCGTGCGACCTACAGCGGAGTAATGGCTTTTGCAGATACTCCAGCCACTTTAGTGGTTCAGGCGGTAACGCCTCCGGCTGAGTATTGTAATGCGGTGAATATTGTTAACAGTCACTTTGATCTAACACGGGGTCAGAGTACTTCTGTTGCCTATACCGCTAAGACCAACTTGGGGAATAATGTTTCTGCAAGTGATCTAAATTGGTTTGTTAGTGGTGGTTCATTCAACACAGCAAATACTACCTATACCGCAACTCAAGTTGGTGACTTCACCATTACTCTTAGTTGTCGGACAAATGCTAGCATAGTTGATTCAGCAGGTATTCGTGTATCAGATAACACAGTGAATGAATACATTGTTCGTACAGATATTTCTGCCGATCGTAATTCAATACTCATTTATGAGCAGACCAATCTGAGAACTCAAGCTTGGAGCAATCTTGGTCGGGCGATTCCAGATGCTACTTATCGCTGGGAAAAGCTTAGTGGTGTCGGATACTTGGCTGGTGATCTCTACAGCCAGTACGGTGCAAGATTTGTTGCAGACGGTCAGACTGGCCAAGCCTTTGTGCGGGTAACTGCGACTTGGAAGGGTGTGTCTGTCAGTAACACAATGGGAATTGTAGTTTCTAACTACTACAACCCAGTTCCAAACAAATACTTCATAGATGGCTCTATTACCGCTTCTGCGCAAGACAACAAGCCTATCTGTAATGGTTCAGTAATTGCTTACACTGTCACTTTGACTAATCGTTACAACACAGTGAACAATACAACTCTGACGATGACTATCCCATCTGCTCTGATCATTCTGTCGGCTTCGTCTTACAGTAATCATCCATACTTCACAGGTCAGACTGTTACTTGGACACCAGGGACTTTGACTACTGGTCAAAGTGTGGTTCTGACGGTAACGGCTTCTGTAAAAGATGGAATTAAGAATGGAACCAATTTGGGCGTATCAGCATTCGTAAAGGCATCTGAAAAGCCAAACGGGTTCAATATCTCTTCGAATAATCTTAAAGTCTACTGTGCCGGTATTGGCGGACCAACCTATCCATTACCTCCTACTGGTTCAGAAGGAATAATCTTAAGCATTCTGGCAGTAGTTTCTCTTGGTCTAGCTTGGCTTACTTACCGTTGGATGAATCGTAGAACAGCTTACGGAATGAATTAAGGAATAAGTGGAATTATCCAAAGTAAAGGGACCTTGAAAGAGGTCCTTTTACAATACAAAACGAAGAAGTTCTTGTTGGGGTATAATCTAGGTATGCCTTTCAACCGAAAAGAGCAATATGAGTCGTTGCGTCTGCAGTTTGCCAAGGTGCAGGGCTTTTTGGATATGGAGAAGCTTTCTTCCGAGAATGAAGTTCTGGCGGGAGAAATGAGTGCTCCAGATTTCTGGAAAGACCAGCAGGTGGCAGCTTTTAAGGGCACAAAGTTTGAATTGAACAAGAAGGTAATTGAAGCTGAGAGGGAAATTGGAGAGATTCTGGCGCGAGTGGGTAAGGCGATGGGGGACGACGAAACCAACCTCGAAGACAAAGCTTCTGAGGAGGACCTCGCAAAAGCCCAGGAGCTCATTGTTTGGCTGGAGGCACAGACTTTGTTTAATGGTACCTACGACAACAAAGATGCCTGCCTAATGTTCCATGTGGGGACTGGCGGAGTGGACGCGGCAGACTGGAACCAGATGCTTCTTTCAATGTATTTGGCATATGCCAAACGGAAAGGTTGGAAAGCAGAAGTGGTGGATGTGACGGAAGGTGGAGAAGCGGGGATCAAGAACGCTACAGTAAAGGTGGAAGGATTTCGGGCATATGGTTGGCTGAAATCTGAAGCAGGAGTGCACAGACTTATTCGTCTTAGTCCATATAACGCACAGAATTTACGTCAAACTTCATTTGCCCTTATCGAAGTATTGCCGGACTTGGGGGAAGTGGATGTGGAAATAAAGGATGAAGATCTGAAGATAGAGACTTTTAAGTCTTCCGGACATGGAGGACAGAGTGTGAATACTACAGACTCAGCAGTAAGAATTACTCATATTCCAACTAATATTGTGGTTTCTATTCAGACTGAACGTAGTCAGATGCAAAACAAAGAGGCAGCAATGAAGATCCTAAAGAATCGCTTGTATTTGATAGAAGAAGAAAAGAGAGATGTGGAAAACAGGAAGCTTAAAGCAGCAAATGCATCTGGAGATTTTGGGCACCAGATAAGGAGCTACACTCTTCATCCATATCAGCAGGTGAAGGATCATCGGAGTAATTTCGAGACTTCTAATACTGAGAAAGTACTGAAAGAAGGCGATTTAGATGAGATAATCAGTAGTGTCTTACTTGCACAAAGAGAACAAGATAAAAATAATTTGAACGGGGGAAAATGATAGAATTCGAAAAAGTAACTAAACATTACGGAACGCACAAAGTACTGGATAATGTTAGTTTCACTATCCGTCCCCAGGAATTTGTCACTCTGGTGGGTCCTTCGGGAGCAGGAAAATCCACGCTAATAAAGCTTCTTCTGTGCGAGGAGAGACCGACTTTTGGGAGGATAACGATTGATTGCAAAGATATCCATCTTTTAAAGGATAAATACATTCCATATTACCGCAGACAAATCGGAGTGGTGTTTCAGGACTTTAAGTTGCTTCCGAATAAGACGGTGGCGGAAAATGTAGCATTTGCATTGGAAGTATCTGGATTGCCGGATGATGAGATAAATAAGGAAGTAGCAAAGATACTGGATTTGGTTGGGCTGAAGGATAGGGGTGGTAGTTTTCCTAAGGAAATGTCTGGAGGGGAAGCGCAGAGAGTAGCTATTGCCCGAGCATTAGTTTTTCAGCCAAAGTTTTTAATTGCAGATGAACCAACTGGAAACTTGGATCCAAAGAATGCTTTAGAAATTGCCAAGTTGTTATTGAAGATTAATTCAATGGGAACGACTGTTCTACTGGCGACTCATAACAGAGAAATTGTTGATCTGATTAATAAAAGAGTTATTAGTATTGAAGACGGGAAGATAGTACGAGACAAGAGACGGAGTAAATACGATATGCACTATAAAGTATGTTAGTTTATTGGCACAGAATATTTAGATCGGCATGGCAAAGTTTCCGCAGGAACGGATGGCTTTCTTTGGTGGCGGTATTCATTATGGCCCAAGCTCTTCTGATCGTAAGCATTCTAGCTTCTTTGAATGTGGTAATAGGGACTACCATTCGCTCTATAAACGAAAGGATAGATGTAGCGGTGTTTTTTAAAGAAACTGCTCCTGAAGCAGATATTTTGGCGTTGAAGGGAGATGTTGAGCAATGGCAAGATGTACGGGAAGTGGTATATGTTTCCTCGAAAGACGCGTTGAATAAATTCTTGGAAGAGAATCGCAACAGGAAAATTATTCGTAGTGTAGTTCCAGAAGAAGAAAACTTCCTACCGGCAAGTTTGGAAATAAAGGTGACGGATCCATATAAGATAGAAGGGATTGTTGAACAGGTGCGAGGTACTGAGTATGCCAAACAGATTTCAGAAACAAGCCTGGAAGACAACCAGAAGATTATAGAGAAGCTACGCAATGCTAGTAGTTTCATTCAGCGTTCCAGTGTGATGCTCGCCATAGTGTTGTTAGCAATCGCTTTGCTTATTATTTTCAATACCATTCGCATTACTATTTTCGCTCGCAGGCAGGAGATTGAAATTATGAAGCTGGTGGGGGCGACTGACTGGTATATTCGTTGGCCGTTTATTATCGAAGGAATGATGTATGGAGTAATAGCGACTATTTTTACTACTCTGTTGTTAGCTGCGGCATACTGGGCGATACTACTTCCCATGATGAGTAGCTATCTTATATCCACTTCTGGTAATCCTGTTTTCTCTGCTGGATTTGTGGTGTTTTTGGTTGGTTTGCAGCTCTTGGTGGGTTTGGTAGTCGGTGGGATGTCTAGTTATCTTGCCACAAAGAAACATTTATCTATATAGATCATGAGGATAGGGAGAATATCAAAATTAGTCGTAGCAATAGTCTTGGCACTCAGTGTTGTTTTGCCAGCAAGTGCAGATCTTTTGAGTGACAAAACTCAAGAACTAAAGAAATTGCGGGATCAAATAGAGCAACAACAAAAACAGCTAGATAGTGTTCGTAAGCGTAAGGCAACGTTGCAGAATCAGCTAGATATTTTAGATGGACAAATAAAATTGAGCGAGTTGCAGATGCAAGCGTTATCCGAACAAATAGATACCGTCAATTTGAATATGAGCCAGATAAACGGGGATTTAGTTTCAGCAGAGATTCAAATCTTTGAGAAAAAGAAAGTTCTAAGAGAGACTATTAAGGAGGCATATATTAGAAATCGCTCAGGAATTCTTGAGGTACTTTTGGGTTCGTCTAATTTGTCAGATTTTATGAGTCAGATTGAATACATTAGTACGATAGAAAACCAGATTACGGGGAATATTAGTGCTTTGCAGACCTTAAATGAAAAACTCACTACAAAGAAAGGTGAGCTAGAAGCGGCAGATAAGCAACTGAAAGATTTACAGGCATCTAAGCAGATAGAACAGAACAACATGAATGCTCAATTGCAAGCAAAGGAATCGATGTTGCATGATACCAAGCTAACTGAGGCAGAGTATCAAAAGAAATTGGAAGCAGCCATCATCGAGCAGCAGAAGATGGAAAACGAGATTGCGAGGTTAGCAAAGAGTGCGCGGAAGGGAGTTTTGAACGAAGGCAAGTATTCTTTGCTTTGGCCAGTTTCTTCGAGACTAATTACAGCAGGATTCCAGGATAGCGATTACCAATCTAGATTCAAGATAGCTCATAATGCTATAGATATTGCTACACCCCAAGGAACACCAATAAAAGCACCCGCTGATGCTTACGTCCTAAAAGTAAAATTCGATGGTTCTTCTGCCTATTCATACATCATGCTAGATCATGGAAATGGGATGGTAACGGTATATGGCCACGTGAGTAGTGTATCCGTTGCTACTGGTCAGTTTGTGCCAGTTGGCTCGGTTATCGGTGCTACTGGTGGTACTCCGGGAAGTACTGGTGCGGGTTGGCTTACAACTGGTCCTCATCTTCACTTTGAGGTTTGGCTGAATGGGGCAGCAAGAAACGCATTAGCGTATTTGGGTGGATAGGTGGTGTGGTAGAATGGCGACAGAGTTGTTTTGTTGTTAATGAAAATAATGGATAAAAAAGTTAGATACGGACTTACCGCAATTGTTGGCATCATTTTCTTGCTCGTTATTTATCTTGCTGGTGTAACGCAGGGATATTACGGAAGGATAACTGCGAATAACTTTTCAGCAGTTTTTAAACAGGAACTGCAAAACAAGAAGCTTGGTCAAGCTGATTTCAGTTTGTTCTGGGAGGTAGCAGAGCAATTGCGGGATAAATATTTTGGGGATATTAATACTCAGGAAATGTTGTATGGGAGTATCAAGGGATTGGTTGCGGCAATTGGAGATCCCTATACAATATTTGCTGACCCAGCGGAAAACAGCCAATTCTTTGATAACCTCAACGGTAGCTACGAAGGTATCGGGGTGGAGTTGGATGTGGTAGATGGTGTTCTGGTAGTGCTGACACCACTAAAGGATTCTCCAGCAGAAGCGGCTGGTCTGAAGCCATTGGATGAGATAGTGGCAGTAGATGGTGTGTCGGTAATGGGAATGACTTTTGCTGAGGTGCTAAGCGCAATTAAAGGACCTGCAGGAAGCAAGGTAGCTTTGACAATAGAGAGAAAGGGAGAGGAACAATTAGTGCTAAATATTGTTCGTCAAACAATTAGAAGGGATAGTGTGTCGATAGAGATCGGGGAAGATAAGATTGCAGTAATAAAGATTACAAGATTTGCTAGCGATACCGATGCTGGTTTTCAATCCGCAGTAAATAAAGTAATTGCCGAGGGGGTGAAGGGAGTGGTGTTGGATTTGCGGAATAATCCTGGAGGGTTCTTGGACTCGGGTGTTAAAGTGGCAAATGAATTTTTGCAGAATGGTGTAATCGTGGAAGAGAGAATGAAAAGCGGAGAAAAAACATCTTTCTCTGCAGACGGAAGTGGTAGGCTAACAAAGATTCCTTTGATAATGTTGGTTAACGGAGGAAGTGCTAGTGCAGCAGAAATTGTTGCCGGGGCATTGCAAGACAACGGTAGAGCTAAAGTTGTTGGTGAACAAACATACGGAAAAGGAAGTGTCCAAGAAGTAGAAGAGTTTCCAGATGGTTCAGCTCTAAGAGTAACGGTAGGCAAGTGGTATACCCCTAAGGGGGCTTCGATCAACGATGCGAGGATTAAGCCAGATAAAGAAATCAAGCTCACAGGTAAGGAAACAACAGATGTCCAACTCTTGGGAGCAAAAAAGCTTTTGGCGGGTAAGTAATTTCCAGATATAGTAGAAGATATGGAAGTACTACTGTTGAAAGATGTCCGTGGGGTGGGACGCAGAGGAGAGCTGAAGCAAGTAGCGGACGGATATGCCCGCAACTATCTTTTAGCATTGGGTTTAGCTAAGCCAGCTACAGGTGGTGTAAAGACTGCTTGGGAGCTAGAGCAGTCCCAGCGAGTAAAGAAATTAGAGAGCAAAGCAGAGGAACTGGAGGCTCAAGTGGAAGGGCTTAGTGGTAAGCAGGTACGGATAGGAGTGAAGGCAAATCCAACTGGTGGGTTGTTTGCGACGATAAACGAAGAGCAGGTTATGCGAGCAGTAAAGGACCAATTGGGGATTATTTTAGAAAAGGATTTACTGGTGATTACAGAACCGATAAAACACATTGGTGGGCATATTGTGAAATACCAAATATCTCCAGAGAAAATAGCGGAGTTTAATGTAATAGTAGATGGCAACTAAAACAACAATGGACGAGATTGTGAATGTCGCCAAACGGCGGGCGTTTATTTATGCAGGAAGTGAAATATATGGCGGGTTGGCCAATGCATGGGACTATGGTCCATATGGAGTGCTATTAAAAAACAATGTGAAACAAGCATGGTGGAAGGATGTGGTAATGAAGAGGAGCGATATTGTCGGCTTGGATTCATCTATCCTGATGAACCCCAAAGTCTGGGAGGCAAGCGGACATATCAAGGAATTTACCGATCCTCTGGTAGATTGCAAGGAGTGTAAACAGAGATTTAGGGCAGATCAATTGGAGGAAGATAAATGTCCTAGTTGCGGTGGGGAGCTGACAGAGGCCAGACAATTTAATCTAATGTTCAAGACTCATGCAGGGCCGGTGGATAATGAGGAGAATATAGTTTACTTGCGGCCGGAAACAGCGCAGGGAATCTTTGTGGATTTCAAAAATATTTTAGATACAACAAGAGTGAAGTTGCCATTTGGAGTGGCGCAGGTTGGAAAGTCTTTCCGGAATGAGATTACTCCAGGGAACTTTACTTTTAGAACAAGAGAATTTGAACAATTTGAAATAGAATATTTTGTAAAAGATGCATTGTCGGCAAAGAAAGCTTTTGATGAATGGGTAAAGGTGAGATTTGAGTGGTACAAGAATTTGGGTATTGATCCAAGTAACTTGCGACTAAGAGAACATGAAAAAAATGAATTGGCACACTATGCAATTGCAGCTACAGATGTGGAATACAATTTCCCATTTGGGTTTTCTGAGTTAGAGGGGATTGCGAATAGGGGAGACTATGACCTAAGTCAACATGAGAAGTTTTCTGGAGTAGAGATGCGTTATTTTGACGAAGAAACTAAGCAGAAAGTTCTACCACACGTGGTGGAGCCATCTGGGGGAGTGGATAGGGCGGTATTAGCATTTCTGGTGGATGCATATACGGTTGAAAGGATAGAAGGGGAAGAGAGAATAGTGTTGAAATTCCATCCTAGATTAGCACCGATAAAGGTGGCAGTTTTTCCGCTAGTAAAAAAAGAGCCCTTGATATTAAAAGCAAAAGAGATCTTCCATGGTCTAAGAGAGAAATGGTTTGTTGAATACGACGAAACAGGAACGGTGGGACGGAGATATAGAAGACAAGATGAGATAGGTACTCCCTATTGTATTACAGTAGATTTTGATACCTTGGAGGATAATGCTGTTACAGTACGTGATCGCGATACAATGAAACAAGAACGAGTGCCTGTTGCGGAAGTAGAAAAATGGCTTGAGGAAAAATTGGGATAAGGAAAAAGCAGCCACCGAAGCGACTGCTTTTTTCAATTCGTAGGAGGCTATCGTCCCTGTATTGGCAGGGCGATGATGTTCCTTAGTCTTCGTTTGTCACCATTACCCTCGTGGCGTCTGCTGTGGTACAACGTATTGTTACAGCAGGTACAGACCGTCTTGGAGATGTCGATATTCTTCACTCCCAGTTTTAACAGTCTGTTGATAATGGTGTCCCGGAAGTTGAAACCAATCTTTTCCCGGTTGCTCATTCTTTCCTGAAATAGGATTTCAGGACTTATGTCAGAATCAGTCTGGAGCATCTGATAAACAAGTTTTTGCTTGTGATCAACACTCCAGTCGTAGCAACATGGCCCAATCGTTGGGCCAATGATTATTGTCGAGCTGGTTGGATCGAGCTCCCGGAAGAGTCTCACACTTAACGGTTCTTGGAAGTTCTTATTCTTCCACCCAAACTCGTTTAGAACCGAGAAGTGAACGACTGCGTATTTCCGGCCGTCGTAGATGGCGGCGAACATGCAGTCAGCTCCGCCGGAAACGACAGTCTTGTTCCTCTTGGTTTCTTCTGGAGTGATAATGGCATCTCCATGTACTGCCATTATTGAATTGCCGATTTCTGGATACTGTCCATCCAGAAGAGAGTTGATCTCACCCGTATGATGGCAGGTGAGATAGAAGACAGGCCTAGGCATGTCTTCTAAGATTACATCCAGTTTCGAGCCCCACTTAGGGTCCCCGTAGCCCTCTAGAACACCAGGAGGCATTCCTGGACTCGACGGTTTCCCGTTCCAAGTGTGCCGTCTTCCATGGATGACTACAGGGTTTCCATTCGGGAACTCGAGGTAGTTTACTGCCGCAATCGGAATATTCCCTTTCATTTCCTCCTCCTTATTGATTAAAGTACAAATTACTCGCTATCGTAGAGGATTTTTCCGTATTGGTCAAATTATTCTAAATCGTCCTTGAGCTGGTGTGGATAAATAGGGTAGATGAAGAGAGGAGAGAGAAAAAATCTGGCTTTGGGAGCGAATAAAAAAATAATATATTCCAAAGTGTTGCCTGATAAAATCTAAGTGGTGTAGAATAAAATAGTTGTGGATAGAAGTGGGGATAAGTGGAGGGAAAAGTGGATAACCTATTTATTGGGGAGTATAGACATCAGCTGGATGACAAGGGCAGACTTGCCATTCCTTCCAAGTTCCGCAACCATTTGAAAAAAGGTGCAGTAGTAACCAAAGGACTCGATGGATGTTTATTCTTATACACTCCAGACGAGTGGAATAAATTGGTTGCTAAACTTACGCAGATGCCAATTTCTCAAGGCAATGCACGGGCTTTTGCAAGATTGATGCTAGCAGGTGCAATGGCGGTTGATCTTGATTCGCAAGGTCGCATCAACTTACCAAAATATTTAATGCAGTATGCAGGGTTAAAAGGTATTTCGATAATTGCAGGACTAATGAACCGACTGGAATTCTGGAATGAGAAGAAATGGGAAGAATACAAGAAGAAGACTGAAAAAGAATCCGAAAAATTAGCAGAAGAGTTATTTGTTTAGAAAATTATCTGTCGCCGGCAACTTGACACAATTAGTTATCTAGTCATTATCTAGCCAAACTTTTCACCTCCTAAAAAAGTTAGCATAGGCTTACACCCAACCCCTTTGGGTACAATTCGACAAACCTCCCATATTCAGGTTGCCGGCGAAAATTGAAAACTAATTAATAATTTATGTCCAGATTCCAACATACTCCGGTGTTGGTCGAGGAAGTTATCAGGTTTCTTGATCCACAACCAGGAGAAACATTCGTAGATGCCACCGTTGGACTGGGGGGCCACGCACAGGCGCTAATTGAACGTCTAGGCCCAGATGGAAAGTTGATAGGAATAGATCAAGATGAACAGGCCTTACGCATCGCACACGAAAACCTTAGCCGTTTCGAAAAACGAATTGTTTTGGTCCGCGGTAATTTCCGTAATCTTGTTCAATTGGTTCAAGCAAACAATGGATCCAGAAATGTTGATGGATTACTTTTCGACCTCGGTGTCTCATCTCTTCAACTAGAGAATGGAGCCCGGGGTTTTTCGTTTTTACAGGATGCACCTTTAGATATGAGGATGGATGGGCAGGGTGAAACTACTGCCGCAGAGGTCTTGAATCGTGCCAGTTTCAATGAATTAGTAAAGATATTCAAAGAGTACGGAGAAGAGCCAAAAGCAGAGAGTATCGCTAAGTGCATCTTGGAATTTCGCAAGAAGAAGATAATAGCAACTACTTTCGACTTGGTTGAGATTGTTGGTGGTAAGCCGGGTAAGATTCATCCAGCGACTAGAGTGTTCCAGGCTTTACGGATTGCCGTCAACGAAGAGTTGCAGGCTTTACAAGAAGCATTGCCCCAAGCAGTTGAGCTACTGAACCCGGGGGGCAGATTGGCAGTTATTTCATTCCATTCTTTGGAAGATAGGATCGTTAAAAACTTTTTTAAGAGTCAAACCACTGGGGGGAGAATAAGGCTCCTCTCCAAGAAGGCCATTGCGCCTTCTTGGCAGGAGCAGAAAAGAAATCCTCGTGCTCGTAGTGCAAAGTTGCGGGTGGCGGTAAGGATATAGGTTATGAAAAAAAGATTTAGTTACAAATTGCCACAGATTAATATCGCTCGTCGATTGAATTTGAGTCCAAAGTCTACTACTTATTTAATGCTTGGCTTATTCTTTGTTGTCGGTGGTGTCTACTTTATCGTAGTGAATGTGGTGGCCAATAAAGGTACAGAACTTAGACTACTGGAGGTTTCTAACAAAGGGATGGAAGCAGAGAATCAGAGACTGGAAGTAGAAGCGGCTAGACTAAAGTCTTTGCAGGTAATAGATGAAGGTGCAACTGGACAAGTGGAGGTGGGTGATCCAGACAAGGATGCGACCGGTTCCATTCCCGAGCAGACAGAAACAAAGAAAGTGGTAATAGTCCCGAAGCTTGTGCCTTCCCAGCACTACACATACCTTCCTAGCTATACGGCACTTGCTCAGCGGTAATCCTATATAATGTAGTGGCATGTTAGATAGGGCTACTACATTGCAATTTGAACAAAGGTATCGTATCGGTATAATTACCGGTCTTTTTGGGCTGGCCTTTTTCATGCTAATCAGCATGTTGTTTGAACGGCAGGTGATTCAATATCGACACTATTCCGAGGCAGCATTGCAACAACATGTTAGTAGTCAAGTTGTTCCAGCACAGAGAGGGAAGATATTGGTGGAAGATAGTGATGGAGAATTGTATCCTCTGGGAACTAATGTTACTTTATTTTCTCTCACGGTAGTTCCTGCACAGATAAAGAGGCCAGAGTTAGTGGCGAGTAAACTCATGCCTTTTCTTTCGGGTGCTGGAATTGAGGAAAGTGATTTAATCGCAAAACTTTCTTCTAAGTCTAAATATCTGCCACCTTTAAAGCGTAAGATTGAAGAAAAGGAAGCTCAGGCAATTGCTGACTTGGATCTAACAGGTGTGTATCTTACTCCAGAATTGTACAGGTACTATCCGGAGAATATTATGGCTGCTCAAGCCCTTGGTTTTGTGAATAGAGATGGGAAGGGCCAGTACGGAGTAGAAGGGTATTTGGACAAACAACTTGGGGGGAAGGCGGGACTTCTTGAAGCGGAGCAAGATGTTTTTGGTCAGCAGATTGCTTTAGGCAAAAGACAGAATGTGAATCCGGAGAATGGTCTGGATGTAGTGCTTACGATAGATCGGGCTATTCAATATCATGTGGAGAAGGCATTGAAAAAATCGGTGGAGAAACATAAGGCAGATAAGGGGAGTGTGATAATTATGGATCCTGAGACGGGGAAGATAATTGCAATGGCACAATATCCCAATTTCGATCCAAACAACTACAACACCCAGGATCTGGCACTTTTCAATAATCTAAATACATCACTTACTTATGAGCCTGGTTCAGTTTTCAAGGTCATTACAGTGGCAGCTGGTATAGATGCAGGATTGGTGGCACCGAGTACTACGTATACTGATCCAGGAGAAGTGAAGATAAATGACAGGACTATAAAAAACTCAGATAAAGTTGCGCACGGAACTCAAACAATGACTCAGGTACTAGAGAAGTCTCTGAATACTGGTGTAATTTTTGTAGTGCAGAAGCTAGGCAAGAATCTATTTCGTAAATATTTGGAACAGTTTGGTTTCCTTTCGTCCACAGGAATAGAAGTTGCTGGTGAAGTTTCAGCTCAAGTAAAACAATTGCGTAATTGGAGCGATGTGGATCTAGCAACAATGTCGTTTGGACAGGGAATTGCAATTACACCTATTCAGATGCTCGCAGCAGTTGGGGCAATTGCTAATGATGGTAAACTTATGCAACCACATATTGTGGATAAGATTTTATATCCGTCTGGGGCGGTGAGTATTGGGCCGGATGTGAAGGGGCAAGTAATTTCTTCACAGGTTGCGCAACTAGTCTCAGCCATGATGGTCGGGGTAGTGGAACGCGGACACGGACAGAAAGCAGGGGTAAGAGGATATTACATTGCTGGTAAGACTGGTACGGCTCAGATACCAAATCCGAATGGTAGTGGATATTTAGCAGAAGGAATAGGGAATACTATTGGTACTTTTGTGGGATTTGGGCCAGTGGAGAATCCAAGGTTTGTGATGATAGCGAGAATAGATAGACCCCGAGATGTTGTATATGCAGAAAGCTCTGCGGCACCATTGTTTGGTGGGATTGCCAAATTTCTGCTAGACTATTGGAGAATTCCTCCTACAAGATAGAGATGAAGAAATTAATATTAAATCTGTTTGGCTGGTTGGCGGGGCAGGTGGCAGGGAGATACCAGGTCAAGATAGTTGCTATTACCGGTAGCGTGGGAAAGACTACAACCAAAGAGGCCATCTGGTTGGTTTTAAAGCAGGCCCATTCTGCTCAGCGGAGTATGTATAACACTAATACGGGATGGGGTGTTGCTGCTTCGGTAATAAGTCCGGGATTTGAGCCGATATTTACATCATCCGGCAAAGCGCGGATTACCCTATGGCAGATGGTTTTATTGAAACTAAAGGGTTTATGGAGGTTGGTATACAAGCAGAAGTATCCGGATGTTTTGGTGCTGGAGATGGCAGCAGATGGGCCGGGAGATATTGGCTGGTTCAACAAATGGTTTGATTACGATGTTGCAGTAGTCACTACCATCGGTGATGCTCATTTGGAGTTTTATAAAGATCGTGGGGAATTAGTAAAAGAAAAACTATCTATTATTCATAAGCTGAAGTCAAATGGGTTGGCAATTTTGAATGGCGAATGTGAGGATTGCAAAGAGGCGCAGATATCTAATACGCAGAGAAAATACAGTTTTGGTTTAGGTAGCTCCAACGATTATTGGGCCGAGAAGAGCGGAGATGATTTTGTTTTACATGGACTAAATAGTGAGTTACAGGTAAAGCTGCCGGAGGGGAGACAATTCATTCCAGCAGCGCTAGTGGCTTTTGCTGTAGGTGAAGAGTTTGGGTTGACCAAAGAGCAAATTACTTTGGGGTTAGCCGAATTACAGCCAATCGTTGGTCGTTTCCAGATAACACGGGGACAAAAGTGGACAGTTATTGATGACAGCTACAATGCGAATACAGAGTCTATGAAGATAGCATTGCTTAGTTTGAGAGACATTGCACAAGGAAGAAAGGTAGCTATCTTGGGCGGTATGAGGGAGATGGGAAGTGTCACAGAGTCCGGTCATGAACAAGTAGGGCAGTGGGCGGCAAGACAAGTAGATCTGCTAATAGGGATGGGGAAGGAGGGAGAGATGATTGCTCAATCCGCATTAGTGGCGGGAATGAAACAAGAAAATGTGGTGAAGATTCTATGGGATGAGAACAATCCAAATGTTGATTCCGCTATTTCCCAGATTTTGCCTATCTTAGAGGAAGGTGATACCGTATTAGTGAAAGCATCTCGAGCGTTGCATTTGGACAAATTGGTAGCTCGTCTGATGACACAGTTCAAAAATTAATATGCCCGAAGCATTGCTTCAAACAGAGTTATTACGGATATTCATTATTTCGATGATTGGCTTTTTTGTTGCTCTATTAGCAACGCCTTTTTGGGTGAATTTTTTGTACAAGTACCATTTTTGGAAGAAGCCGAAGGAAGAAACTTTATATGGTCAAAAGGCAAGTGTATATCAGCAGCTACATGGAGAGAAACATCGACGTAACATTCCGACGATGGCGGGGGTTTTGTACTGGCTCATTGTTATTTTAGTTTCTCTGAACTTTAACTTAACTCGTTCTCAAACTTATTTACCTCTTTTTGCTTTGTTGTCGGTTGGGGTTATTGGGGCGATTGATGATTGGTTTAACATTCGAGGCATTGGTGGGGTAAAGGGGGTTCGAGCTCGGCACAAAATGCTTTGGCTTTTTGTTGTAGCGGGATTGGGAGCATGGTGGTTTTTCTATAAGTTAGGTTTTAATAGTTTTCATTTACCGGGAATAGGGGACTTCATTGTTGGTTGGTGGTATATTCCAATATTCATCTTTGTAATCCTGGCAGTAGCAAATGCTTTCAATATTACAGACGGGTTGGATGGACTGTCTGGTGGATTGTTCGTAATTGCCTTTTCGGCTTACGGAGTATTGGCATTAGTGAACGGCCAAGTTAGCTTAGCTATTCTTTGTGCCACAGTGGTAGGAGTTCTTCTGGCATATCTTTGGTTCAATATTTTCCCAGCACGTTTCTTTGGTGGAGATACCTATGCGCTAGCTTTTGGAGCCACTCTAGGTGTGGTAGCGATGCTTATTAAGGGGGGAGTAGGTGTGGTTGTGCTGCCGTTCATAGCATTTATTCCGTTGATTGAAACACTATCTGTAATGTTGCAAATGGCATACAGGAAAGTGTATAAGAAAAAATTGTTTTTAATAGCACCGTTGCATCACCATTTTGAAGCAATTGGATGGCCAGAGCCGAAAGTTACAATGCGATTTTGGGTGATTGGGGCAGTACTTGCAACTATTGGAGTGGTGATTGGAATGCTGGGGGCGGTTTAGTTGTCTTTACAAATTTACTATTTGTCCGGTCTTGGGTAGAATAGTTTTGCATTTCAGTTGGCGAGAGATTTTATTGGAAAGAACTTGGCGAGGTTCATTTTCGCCGTGGGTTAAAATAACGGTTGGATTAGTGGTGAAGCTGAAGAGCCAGTTCATCAATCCTTTTTGGTCAGCATGGGCAGAGAAGGCATTAATAGATCGGATAGTAGCTTCGACTCTAATATTTATATCCTTGATTCGCACACGAGTAGCTCCATCTACTAGTTTTCTTCCAAGGGTGTGGGGAGTTTGGAAGCCAACGAATAGAACTTGGTTGTCGGGATTTCCAAGTTGGTGAATAAGGTGGTGTTGGACACGACCACCATCTGCCATACCAGAGCCTGCAATAATTACTGCAGAATCTTGTAGCTCATTTATTGTCTTAGATTCTTGAACAGTTGGAGTCTGATTAAATCCGGGGAAAGAAAATAGGTCTTTATCTACTTTTAGATATTGTTGAAAAGTTTCATCAAAGAGTTTGGTGTATTTTTTATAAATATCAGTAATTTTAATAGCGAGGGGACTGTCTAGGATTACTGGTACATGGGGCATCTGGTTAGTGTTGCGGAAGAGATTGAAAGTGTAGAGCAGATCTTGGCTTCGTTCCAATGCAAAAGAGGGGATTATTAATTTGGAGTGGTGCTTGTGGGCATGGCGAATAGCGGCCAAGAGTTTCTTTTCTCGATTAGTCGGTGGTTCATGCAAACGGTTGCCATAGGTAGATTCGCAGATTACGTAATCTGCTTTAGAGATTAGAGTGGGGTCGCGCATGATGGGAACGGGGCTATTGCCTAGATCTCCAGAGAAAACAATTTTTTTGTTATCTACCCAGATTTCTACGATAGCGGAGCCCAAAATATGGCCAGCATCTTGCAGACATATCTTTATGTTTCCAACGGCAAAAGTTTTTCCGTAGTTATATGTTTCAAAAAGTTTTAATGCATCCTCGACATCTTTTTTGGAAAAAAGAATGTCTATTTCTTCTTCATTCACTCCATTTTCTTGGATATGGGCTGCATCAGTTAGGATTGCCCCGGCTAAATCTCGAGTGGCAGGGGTAGAGAAAATTTTCCCTCTAAAACCCTCTCGGTATAGTTTGGGGATAAGGCCACAGTGATCTAGATGAGCATGGGTGAGAACAAGGAAGTCTATATCTTTCGGATGGTAGGGGAATGGTTGGTAGTTTTTATTGCTTTCTTCTTTTCCACCCTGGAAAAGACCGCAATCTACTAGAAAGTTTTTGGAATCGGTTGTTAGTAGATAGCTGGAGCCTGTTACCGTTCCTGTTGCACCAAGGAATTTTATAGAAGTACTCATAGATCAATTGTACCTTAGGGAAGAGGGAGAGGTATAATAGATGTTGGTATATTGGTCTAAATTTTAGATATGAAAAAGATATTTTTTGTTTTCGGTACGGTTTTAGTGCTGGGGATGTCGACCACAATGACAATGGCGGCACCGACCCTTTTGGCACCCAAAGATGGTACAGTTGCTATTGACCAGCCTTTGAATGACGATTTATATGCTGCAGGAAATAGTATTGTTATTTCCAAACCTATTCAGGGAGATCTAATTGCTTGTGGAGGGACTATAGATGTAGATGCGAATGTTAGCGGAGATATCCTGGTTATGGGAGGGACAGTAATTATTCGGGGTAATGTTGGTGATGATCTTCGAATAGGTGGTGGACAAGTTAACATCTATGGAACAATTGGAGATGACTTGCTAATAGGGGGAGGTACGGTAGTTTTGGGTAGTGCAGCAGTGGTTAAGGGAGATATTGTTACTGGCGCAGGAAATCTGACTTTAAATGGAAAAGTATTGGGTAATGCCAGACTAGCGGCCGATATAATCTCTGTTTCTGGGATAATAGGGGGAAATGCGGACATCCATACGGGCAGTAATTTTACTATCAAAGAAAAAGCTAAGATTGGAGGGTTGCTTAGATACTGGGCAGAGAAGGAGAATCCAGATTTTTCCAAAAATGCGGGAAAAGTAGAGTTTCATAAGATAGTATTCAAACAGATGGGGAAGATGGGTATGTTTGGTGTGTTTGTAGGAATGACGGTATTCCTGGTTTTCTGGAAATTACTAGGGATGTTTATCTTAGGCTTGCTCTTGGTTCTCTTGTTGCCGAAATACATGCCAAGAGTGGCAGATGAGATAAGGAAGAAGTATTGGAATATGCTTGGATATGGTTTGCTCACCATTATTCTTGCACCATTTGCAATGGTGATTCTGGCAATGACTGTGGTAGGAATTCCTTTGGCAATCTTGTTGGGCATTATTTACGCCCTAATAGTTATATTAGGGGCAATAAATGGTGCGTATTATATAGGACGAGTATTGGTACGAAGCGAGAAAACGGCATGGTTGCAATTGGGGAGTGTATTGGTTGGAACATTGATTCTCGGTCTTCTGACGGTTGTTCCTGTTGTAGGATGGTTAGGTAGTTTATGGATAACGCTAATCGGATTAGGTGGAACGGTAACTGAACAATGGAAACAAATAAAGTCATATAGGTAGTTATATGCAAAATATAAGTAAAAGGATCTGGATACCAATGTTGTTTGCTATTGGATTAGGTACTGTCTGGTGGCAAAGAACAAATGCAGATATTGTGGTGGATCAGCCGGTAGCTAATTCTAAGATTTTGAGTCCGCTGAAAATTACAGGGGAAGCAGTGGGAAGCTGGTATTTTGAAGCGGTGTTTCCGATTCGGTTGTGGAATGACAAGAATGAATTAATCGCCCAGACTAGTGGGCAGGCACAGGAGGATTGGATGACGGACAAAAAAGTTCCGTTTAATGCTGAATTAGAGTTTCCAGCGCAGCCAGTCGGTACGACGGGCAAATTGGTATTTGAAAAAGATAATCCTTCGGGATTATCTCAAAATGCAAAATCGTATTCGATAAAAGTGAGATTCTAAAATGAAATATTTAGCAGTCATTTTAAGTGTTTTGGCGGTTGGTGGTGTCGGAAGTTGGCTGACGAATCAAGGGTTTTCTTGGTATAACCAAGCAAGTATTCCTAGTTTTGCACCAGGCGGAGGAGTCATTGGAACAGTTTGGACGATAATTTATATTCTATCGGCGATATCCCTGATCCTGTGGTTAAATCAGAAATCTAGAGGACAATCTTACACTACAGTAGTGTGGTGGTTTGTAGTAAATGGAATTTTGAACGCTGGCTGGAGCTATCTCTTCTTCTTTAAACAGCAAGTTGGATTAGCAATTGTCGAAATGTTGGTGTTGGAGGTAACTGTATTGGTATTGATTTCGCTGATGTGGAAGAGAGTTCGGTGGTCTGCAATCCTTCTTATCCCATATGCTCTGTGGGTGGCATTTGCAACCTATCTGGCATATAGCTTTTGGGTGCTAAATAAATAGGGGTTGCACAAAACTTCTTTAGGGTGAATAATGGTCAGCGAAAGGCTGTTTTAGAGCCATGAGAGCTGAAAATATGAGGAATTTCGAAACTGGGCCAAAAAGGGACAGTAGGGTTGAGGTAGCTGAATCTGACGAATTGTCGGACGAGTTTGTGGAACCTGAAGAACCGGCTGACAACAATGGCAAAAAACTTACAAGAAGAGAGTACTGTGAACAAAAAGATTTCGAGGAAGAAGCACTAGCTGATTCGAGATCAGCCTATTTCATAAATATGTATAAGGTCCCCTTACTGACTCGTGAAGAAGAAGCGTATTATTTCAAAAGAATGCGTGACGAGAGTCTGACGGACGAACAGAGAAAAGATGCAAGAGATCATTTGGTGAAGGCTAATTTGCGTTTAGTTGCCTCTATTGCGAGTAGGTATGGAAGTCGGAGGTTGACGTTGGACGACCTAATTTCCATGGGCAATGAAGGGCTGATAGTAGCGGTTGATAAGTTTGATCCTGATCGGGGCTTCAAGTTATCAACCTATGCGACTTGGTGGATTCGTCAAAGAATTTTACGTGGAATGAGAGACGAGGGAGATGTGATCACTAAGCCAGAGAATATTTTAGATAAAAAACAGAGCATCATAAAAGCAGAAGATGCAATAGTTCAAGAGTTTGGTTGTATTCCAGATGAAGCAATGGTGGCTGAAGCGACAGGTTTGTCTATCAAAAAGATTCGTGACATCAAGGAGAGATGTCGAAGTACTTTTTCTTTAGATAGGGAAATGATTGGGAAGGGAGGGGATACATTTTTGGCAGTTGATCATTATCCAGATACTAGTCGGCAGGGGACGGAACGAGCCATTGAAGATATGTTGGTACACAAAGAGCTGGAACAGTTGTTTGGTTTGACCAAGTTAAGTGAAAAAGAACGATTGGTGTTAATTCTTCGGTATGGGTTAGATGGGGGAGACCCGCAAACACTGGATGAGATTAGAGACCGTAGAGAGTTCTTTAGAAGTGAGGGTAGAGTTACTAGAGAATGGATCAGACAAATTGAAGTAAAAGCAATTACAAAGCTGAACAGACAATTGAGGGCATTGAAAAGGATGCAGCAGAAGATGGAACAAGAAGGGAACGGGTAAAGCAAAAACCCCGCAACTTATGCGGGGTTTTGAAAGGGACGAATGGGCAAGCGTTTTACGGTCAGCCTTTTTACAAAAGCTGGTTCTTCGCCATGGAAGAGTGCTCTTGCATAGGCTCTTGCTTGCCTATCGTTGCGTGCTCGGAAAATCAGGAGCTGTGTTCCTGGCTTGAAGCCGGGCCAGTCGTAGTGGTATCCCGCGTCTGGAATACCACTAAAGGCAATGTAGGGATACTTTTTCCCGTTGCCTTTAGCGTCTCCCGCGATTCTACAAACGATTCCTGCATTTCTAACCTTATCAGCAACATCGCCGGTTGGCGTGTTGTCAACTGCTCCGTTGTAATCAGGAGCTTCTACCTGAATTACTCGCAGAGATGGATATATTCCATCTTCCTTTGAGTACAACGGAACCCAGAACCTCACATTCCAGTGGGGCACCGGGGATCACCTCCTCAAAGAACAAGATGGCAAAAGTGTAGCAGATATCAGATTAGAAGTCAAGAAAATCAGGTCTGGGAGCGCATTTTTTAGTGGTTTTTACCAGATAGGGGATGGGGGACGCTTTGAGATATAATAGATTGGTGATTAGGAGTATCAAAAAAAGCAAAAAATACGCAATTTTGGGACTTGGGCGCGAAGGCTCAGATTTGGTAAAATTTCTTTCCCAACAAGGTGCGGATGTAACAGTACTGGATGTAGCTAATCGACAGAAACTGGGAACGAGATATCAGGAAGCAAAGAAACTGGGAGCCAAGTTTCGTTTAGGTGCAAATCATTTAGATAGCTTAGAGGATTTCGATGTAGTGTTCAGAAGTCCTGGAATCCCCTTGCAGAAAAAAGAATTTCGGCAGGCACAGAAAAAAGGTGTTGAAATTAGTAGTACGACTCACCTGTTTTTTGAACTTTGTCCTGCACATATAGTTGGTATAACGGGAACTAAGGGAAAATCCACGACAGCTAGTCTTACACACCACTTACTTGGTGGTAGTAAGAGGCGGGTGTATTTGGCGGGAAATATTGGACATTCCCCTATTCCTTTATTAAAAAAATTGAGGAAGTCCGACTGGGTAGTTTTAGAGCTTTCTAGTTTCCAGCTGGAGGATTTGAATAGAAGTCCGCAAATTGCAGTGATGTTAAATGTGGTACCAGAGCATTTGGATAGGCATAAGACATTTTCCAAATACTTGTTGGCTAAACAGAATATATACAAGTATCAAAAGAAAAAAGATATCTTAGTGGCGTCTAAAGATTTTCCAACGACTCGGATAGCATTACAACAAGCTAAGGGAAAAGCTTGTCCTATTTCTACTCGACAGATTTTGAAAAAAGGCGTTTATCTTTCTGGTGGTGAAATAATTTACCGTAATGAAAAAGGATGCAGACAAGTGGTGGCTTCTACTTCGGCAACGAAACTGCGTGGTGAACATATGTGGCAGAATATTTTGCCAGCAGTTGCTGCGGCAATTGTTGCAGGTACGCCAGTAAAGCGGATCGAAGGAAGATTGAGGTCTTTTAAGGGATTGCATCATAGGCTGGAGATTGTGCGGGCTATTGGAAAAACTATCTTCGTGAATGATTCATTGGGCACTACACCAGAGGCTGCATCGGCAGCGGCACTGGCTTTTGCAGAAATGCCTAAAGCAATGATTATCGGTGGAGTGGCAAAGGGAGGAGATGTAAAAGGATTAGCGAAGACAGTTGCTAAAGCAAATGTTGAATTGGTTGTCCTGATTGGGCAGTCAGCGGATAAGTTTAAAAAGATTTTTAAGAAGTTTGCTCCATATGTGCCGATAAAGACTGCGAAGAAATTTGATGAAGCAATAAAAGTAGCTTATATGGCAGTGAAAAAAGAAGGGGCGGTGATTTTATCTCCAGCATGTGCAAGTTTCGATATGTTTAAAGATGCTTATGATAGAGGTGAACAATTTAGTAGGATAGTGAAGAAGTTGTGAGAAATTACCACAGGCAAGATTATTATTTGGCAATTACCACGATTATATTGGTAATTTTTGGTTTGGTAATGGTTTCATCTGCTTCGGTGGTACAATCTTTTGATGCTACGGGGTCTAATAACTACTATTTCTTTCGTCAAGCTGGATTTGCCTTGCTGGGGTTGTTTCTATGGTGGTTTTTTTCTAAATTAGATTACCATTGGTGGAAAAAGATAGCTTGGCCACTTTTGGTTATTAGTGGAATTTTGCTTATTGCAGTACTTATTCCTGGCATTGGTTTGGAAGCAGGAGGAGCGAGAAGATGGATAGCGATTGGCGGATTTACTTGGCAGGCAAGTGAATCGATGAAGTTTGCGATGATAATATATTTGGCATGGTGGTTCGAGCGTAAAGGAAGCAAGATAACTGATTTTTATAATACTTTTCTTCCGTTTGTGATGATGCTCGGTTTGGCTTTTATTCTTATTATTCAAGAGCCGGATATGGGCACAGCGGTATCCTTGGCTCTTATTACCGGGTCCATGTATATGGTGGCAGGGGCAACTTGGGGGCAAATTATAACACTGATTGGAGGTGGGCTGGGTAGTATTTTGATTTTAATCAAGTTGGCGCCATATCGGTTGAGCCGCTTTCTTACTTTTCTAAATCCAAATGCAGATCCATTAGGTTCGGGCTACCATATTAATCAGGCATTATTAGCGATTGGTTCGGGTGGGTTATTTGGACTTGGATATGGTCGAAGTCGACAGAAATACAATTTCTTACCAGAGGCATCCTCGGACTCTATCTTTGCCGTCATTGGCGAAGAGCTGGGGATGATTGGTTGTCTGGCGCTAATCGCTGGATTTGCCATTATTATTTGGCGAGGTTTGCTTATCGCTAGAAGAGCTCCGGATATGTTTGGAAGGTTATTGGCTATGGGTATTACCGGATGGATTGGTTTCCAGGCAGTACTCAATATGGGGGCCTTGTTGGGGCTTTTCCCACTAACAGGTATTCCCCTGCCATTTATTAGTTTGGGCGGTACATCCTTAGTGATGGTATTGGCCGCTTCTGGTATACTCCTGAATATCTCTAAGCAGACTATAATCACACACAAAGATGAGAATCTTATTGGCGGGTGGGGGGACTGGCGGACATATTTTGCCAACCCTGGCAATCGCCGAATCTCTCAGAGATAGGCTTCCTGGAGTGGAACTGCTGTATGTCGGCTCAAAAAGAGCTGAAGATAGGAGATTAGTAGAATCAGCAGGAATAGCTTTCAGGGGAATTCACGCAGGGAAACTGCGGAGGTATTTGAGTTTAGAAAACTTTACAGACTTATTTAGATTCTGGCTTGGGATATGGGAGGCGGGAAGGATTCTGAAACGCTTTGGCCCTGCAGTAGTTTTTGCTAAGGGGGGATACGTATCTCTTCCTGTGGTAATAGCAGCTAAACGCCTTGGTATTCCCGTGGTAGTGCATGAGTCGGATAACCATTTGGGTTTGGCGAATAAAATTGCGCTTAGATCTGCAAATAAACTTGCAGTGGCCTGGCCGATACAAAACTATTGGCAGAATGAACCAAAGTTGGGGAAATATGTGGATAAATTTGTTTACACGGGACTACCGGTAGCGCAAGATCTTTTGACTTGGAAAGGGGAGAAACTATTCACTAATCCCCTGCCGACAATTTTAATTACAGGGGGTTCACAAGGTGCACATTCTATTAACATAGCAGTTTGGGAGGTTTTATCTGAGCTTCTTTACAAGTTCAATGTTGCGCATCAAATTGGCAAACTAGATATTGGAGAAGCGGAAAGACGCAAAGGAGATTTGAATCCAGAAATAATGGAAAGATATTTGCCATTTGAATTTGATAGAAAAATCTTTCTTTCTGCTTTACATGAAGCAAGCTTGGTGGTATCTCGTTCAGGTTCTTTTGTTTTTGAATTGGCAGTACTAGGGAAGCCAGCAGTGCTAATCCCCTTGCCAAATTCTGCGAGTGACCACCAGATGAAGAATGCAACAGGTTTGGCTGATAAAGGAGCGGCAGTAGTTCTTTCTCCAGATCTACTGGATGGCAGGAGGTTACTGGCAGCAGTTACTGAACTAATGGAAGATGATGTCCGTAGGAGGGCAATGTCGGATAAAATGAAAGAGTTCGGTGAGGTATCTAAAACGGCAGCAGACACAATTGCTAAGCTAATTATTGATGAAGCAAAAGAATAGTAGGAAAATCTGGCCTGATGTTATAAAGCTTGGAATATTTCTTCTTTTAATTCTGGTTGTTGCCAATTGGAGCTACTTTGCTAAACAAACATCGGCTTGGTGGACATACGATGTCTTAAATAGAGATACGAGTACAACAACACAGGAAGTCATTAGTGGAAAGCCAGATACATTAGCGATTCCATCTCTTGGGCTAGAAGCTCCCCTAGTGTATGTAACAGAAACTGACGAAGTAACTTTCCAGCGAGGATTGGAACAAGGAGTGGTGCATTATCCATCTACCGCATTGCCTGGTGAGATTGGGAATGCATATTATTTCGGACATTCGTCAGACTATGCCTTCAAGAAGGGAAACTACAAAACGGTATTTGCAATTTTGCCGAAGATTGAGGAAGGTGCCGAAATATATATTACGAATTATTTGGGGCAACAATTCATATACAAGGCACGAGAGAAGAAGATAGTTGAACCAAAGGATGTAAGTGTATTGTCCCAGGGAGATGGAAAAGAAAAGCTTTTGACACTGCAGACTTCATGGCCACTAGGAACTGCCTTAAGGAGATATGTGGTGATAGCGGAAATAGATACATGAAAAAATATTTTCTTATCGGTATCGGGGGGATTGGAATGCAGGCAGTAGCAAGATTACTGGCTGGTTTGGGTAATACAGTGGAAGGGAGCGATCTGAATGACTTTGAGGCCCGTCAGGACCTAGAAGAGGCAGGGATTAGGGTGTTTGTTGGGCATAACGCTACACATATTACAAAAGAGATGGATGGGGTAATCTATTCCGCAGCTATCCCAGAGACTAATCCAGAAATACAAGAAGCAAAGAAGCTGGGTATTCCCATTCGTAGAAGACTAGAAGTGGTGGGTGATTTAATGAAACAGAAAATAGGGGTGGCAATTAGTGGTACACATGGAAAAACCACTACCACGACAATGGTTACTTTAATCCTGCAGGCCGGAGGAAGGAACCCCACTGCATTGATTGGAGCGGAGGTAAAAAATCTGAAATCTAATTTTGTCATGGGAAATGGTCCAGTAATGGTGGTGGAAGCATGTGAATATGATCGTAGCTTTATGGACCTGCGCCCAAAGATTATTGCGTTGACTAATATTGAGGCAGATCACTTGGATTACTACAAAGATTTAGAGGATATTGAGTCGGCTTTTGTAGATTTTGTTAAGTTGCTACCAAAAGATGGAGTAGTAATTGCCAATGGGGATGATGACAACGTACGGGAGGTGGTTGAAAGAGCGAATCCCCCACGGGTTATTTGGGCGGGAATGGGCGAAAACAACAATGTTCGAGGACGCGATTTAGGGTTTATAGAAGGCAGGTTATATTTCTCAGTAAATGGGGTGAGACTGCATCTACAAGTACCGGGTAGGCACAATGTGACAGATGCGGTAATGAGTTGGGCTATTGCCAAAGAATTAGGGGTGGATGATGCCACAATTAAACACACTTTGCAGGATGAATTCAAAGGTGCTTCGAGAAGGTTTGAAATTATTGGGACAACGAAAGGAATTACTTTTCTAGACGATTACGCTCACCATCCGACGGAAGTGCATGCTCTACTGGAAGGTGCCAGGCAGTATTTCCAAGGAAGAAGACTAATGGTGGTTTTTCATCCGCACCAGTTCAGTAGAACTAGGATATTGTTGGATAACTTTGCCAAAAGCTTTCATGATGCAGATGAAGTAGTAGTGGCACCGATATATGCAGTACGAGACAGTGAGGAAGACAAGAGATCTATTAGTAGCGAAGATTTGGTTGAGGCGATAAACGAAGAAAGTAACAATGCAAAATATGTCGGAGATTTTTCTGCTATTAAACAATATATGCTTGGTGCCATATTTCCTGGAGATGTGGTTGTAACTCTTGGGGCAGGACAAGCTAATGTATTTGGAAAAGAACTATTAGAAGAACTGAGGAATCAAAAGTGAAGCTTGGGTGGGGGTGGAAAATATGGAGGAAGAAAAAGACGCAGGTAGGAAGCGCCCCTCTAATGCAAAATGAGGCGGTGCGGAGACGTTTTGAATACCGCAAACAGTTACAACAAAGTACAAAAAAAGAAACTACAGGAAGACGACTTAGAGTATTTCGTCTAAGTAAGGGTGGGTGGCAAAAGTGGCTGGTGGTGCCGGGATTAATTGGAGTTATCTATTTTGTTTTTGGGAGTTCATTCTTTTTGCTAGATGAGCTGAAGATTACGGGGAATCATCTTGCGACACAAGAACAAATTCGAGATTTGTTGTTCCCCAGAGGATTTTCTAGGGTGAATGCAGTAACATGGTCAGAGGGATGGGCACGAAAGAAATTACTTGGTAAGATTCCGCAGATAAGTGAAGTGGAGTTTGGAAAGAATCTAATTAATAATTTGTTTACGATAAAAATAACAGAACACCAGACTTCGGTGGTGTGGCAAACAGCAGGAGAAAGGTTTTTGGTGAATCGATACGGAGTAATGTATGACAAAGCAGGAGACAATGTTCCTCTTATCTTAATAGAAGATTTAAAGAATGTTCCAGTAAGTTTGAACCAAAAAGTAGTGGCGGCAGATTTCATTGAATTCGTTACAAGTTTTGTGGCAAACCTTCCTCGTAAAACAAATATTTCCATTACACGTATTACTATTCCAGAAACTACTTTTGAAGTGGAGATGTACACTAACCAAAAGTGGAGGATAATCTTAGATACTACTCGCCCACCGGATGATCAACTAAATGCACTAGTGAGAGTACTTAGAGAAATGGAAGATAATCCACCAAAAGATTATGTGGATCTAAGAATCCCTAACAAAGTGTTTTATAGATAGGTTTATATAGGCAAAAATCCCAGCTTCGGCTAGGGTCTTGCAAAGAACAAGGTGGGAAAAATGATCATTGCTTGTGTTTTCTGCGGAAAGGTTTACTCCGGAAACTTTCCATGTCTTCGATGTTTCCGTCCCACTGCTTAACGATTTCGAGGTACAGGTCTTCGAGATTTTTTGAGAGCGTTTCGTGTTTTTCTGGTGAGTTAACTCTCTTTAGTTTTCTCAGAATCTTTCTAGATTCTTTTGACAGTCTTTGTATCTCGGAGTTCCTTTCTTCGATTGTTTCCAAGAGTTTCCCATGGCTTGGAGTTCGGTTTCTGACCGCAGTCTCCATTTCTTCCCTCCCAAAGTAGTTTTACCGATAGTAAATATACTAGTGAGGGGGTTGGTAGGTCAAGGATGCTTTTCTTGACTGGGAGCGTTTTTTTTAGTACGGTGCTGGTATGTTGGAATTTTAAAAAGGAGAAAAGCAGTGCTACCAACCGAAAAAGTTTTTTTCGAAGTCCTGAAACCTAAGCTGGGGAATAAGTTCGGCGAAGCCTTCAAGACCTTTCTGGATTACCAGAAGGTCGGATGCGGTCTGGTCGTGATCCAGATCTTGGTTGTTGCAATAGTCTGTGGGAAGTTGGGGGAAACTATTCAGAGGCTTGAGGACTATTATGCAAATCATTTGGGTGGAGGTTTGAACCACCTTCTCGACCAAATCTATTTGACGTTGAAGGAGGAAGAACATGATTCCTTGGCGTGAAATTCCGGCAATAGTTAAGGCTCTTGGCGAGTATGAGCTAAGAGCATGTAAGATTTTTGAGCAATATCAACTGAAGGGTTACGGCAGGTGGGCTAGCCATGCCATAATCGCTTCGATTGGAGCTAGGAAAATAGTTCAGGTCTTATATGAGTTGGAGAAGCATTGGAGGCATCTAAGTGACGAGCTTCCATTTTCAACGACAGTGATGGGTGTTGGGGAAACAGACAGATTTTTTTCTCGTTTATACGAGGAAGTTTTGTGTCAACCTCAGCCGTCGTGGATGAGGCGGTAAACATTGGACCCTTATACTGGGTTTCTCGCAAGAGGAGCCCAGTTTTCGTATACGAGAAAGGGCGGCTATGAGGCCGCCCTTGTGATTGTGTAAGGTTCAGGGGAATAGCAACTTGCCAATCTCGTCGCGTAGTGATTGACCGAACAGGTCTTCATAGTAATTGGCCACTTCTTTTATTCCTTGCCTGTCTCGGTTAACCAGATGGTTAGCCGCGTCTAGTATTAACTTTTACTTGATGGCTTCTCCGGCTTTTTTGACTGTTGCTTCAAATGCCAGTGGCAGAGAACAACCGAGGTATAGCCGAATGTCTCTGGCT
Organism: uncultured Candidatus Saccharibacteria bacterium; assembly: GCA_964434605.1. Classification (GTDB taxonomy): domain Bacteria; phylum Patescibacteriota; class Kazan-3B-28; order Kazan-3B-28; family Kazan-3B-28; genus JAKLDB01. Next base: position 71,027 of record CAYSVM010000002.1, on the reverse strand, counting down.
AGGGCAAGGATGTATCGGTTGTTGCGTTCTGGGATTTTGTGGGGACCGTGTTCCATAAGAAACCCATATGCACTGTCGTTGCCGACCTGAAAGCTGACCGATACGCTGTCCCTTGAGTAGATACTAAGGGCAGGACGGAACAGCACTGGCCATCCTTCTTCGGGCGGGTTTGGTGGCTTCTTAGGGGGATAACCTATGAGGTACTCGTGAACGATGTCGCCTGTTTGGCGAGTGAATTTTAGAGGGGCAAGTACTTCCGACAATCGTTTTGGTGCTGTGTGGCAGTGAAGATACTTTTCGGTCGGTATCATGAGAGCGCCGGACGGGGAAACCACGGGGTCGTTATGAGCTTTCCAGATGAAGATGTCTCGATCGTGTTTTTCTTCGACCCTGTAGTCGCTCTCCCTGCTTTCCCCCGGTGAGCGAAAGACCATTCGCTCTTTGCAGATGTACAGGTGGTCGATGACGCACACGCACAGCTGATCCATGCGCTGGTAGATTCTTTGACTTAACAGAGTAAGTAGCTCGTTACTGAAGATATGGTTTACCCCTATGAGGGGATCTTGATCCTCTTTGGCTGTTTCTTGTTTTTTCACAGCCAAACACCTCCTTTTTGTTAATGTTCATGGCTACTAAGGGTACCATATGGGGATAAGAAAAGGAAATAGGGGGTGTGGTATGATTGAGAGTACTTTTAGGGAGGATTTTATGAGGCAGGCGCTTTATCGTAAATACCGGCCAAAAACGTTGTCCGAATTAGTCGGACAAGATTATGTAAAAATCACACTAGGTAATCAACTAGCTAGTGGGCAAGTTGGTCATGCGTATTTATTTTCCGGTCCCAAAGGAACTGGAAAAACAACAGTAGCTAGGATTTTGGCTAGAAGTGTGAATTGTTTGGATATTAAGAAAGATGAACCATGCGGGAAATGTGCAATGTGTACGGCATTCGATAACGAACAAATGTTTGATCTAATTGAAATTGATGCTGCATCACATACGGGAGTAGATGATGTTCGAGATCTTATTGCGAAAATAAATTTAGTGCCGAATGTCGGGAAATACAAAATATATATCTTAGATGAAGCGCACCAGCTAAGTAAGGCGGCAAGTAATGCGTTGTTGAAGACTTTGGAAGAGCCTCCTGCTCATGCCATTTTTGTGTTGGCTACCACCGATCCAGAAAAACTATTACCGACAGTAATTTCTCGTTGTCAGCGCTTCGATTTCCATTATGTCCCTGTAGATGAAATAGCAAAATATCTGGGTAACATTGCGGACAAGGAGAAAATAAAGATCTCTGCAGATGGATTGCAGTTCATTGCTCGGCAGAGCGGAGGAAGTGTAAGAGATGCTGTTAGTTTGCTGGAACAAGCTTCGTTTATTGGTAGTGAAATTACCGAAGAGAAACTGGCAGATTGGTTTGGATTGGTAAATTGGCAGACAGTTTATCAATTAACAAATTGGCTTACGGAAAATAAAACAAAAGAAATTCTAGGGAAGATAGACGAGCTTTACCACAATGGTTCAGATCTAAATCGGCTAACAGGAGCCTGGATAACACTAGTACGTCAAATACTAGCAGTTAAATTGGGTAATGGTGAAGGGTTGTCTATCGGCAAGGACCAAGTGAAACAATTACAATTGTTAGCAGAAAAATTACCTATCCAAAAAGTATTGGAAATACTACAGAACCTGATGTGGGCAAGTAGGGAGATGAACGAAGCGGTAGTGTTGCAGGTTCCTTTGGAGATAGTGGTGGTGAAGCTCACCCAGACAGAAGAAAAGATTTTGCCCGAAGAAAAACAGGAACCACCAGCTGGTCCTAATGTTGCTCAATCTGGCGGGAGTAGTGAATCTACTCTTACACCAGAGGAGGTGGAGAAAGTTTGGCCAAAGGTTTTGGAAAAAGTACGTTCCCATAGCCAAACACTGGCAGCTACTTTGGCAAGAGCACAGGTTGGCTTGGAGATGGGTACGGTGGTGATAAAATTTACCAATAGGTTTCATAAGGAGAAATTGGAACAGGCGCAGAGTAGAGAGTGGTTAGTGGAGGCGTTCAGAGATAATGGATGCGGTGCTAAAATTACCTATACGGTAGAAGTTTCTCCTGCTGAGAAGCCGGTGGACATCCAGAATATTAGCGAAGTCTTTGGGGGAATGGTATGAGTAAAGATTTACCACCACAAAGTTTAGATGCAGAAAAGTCTCTACTTGGAGCACTGCTTTTGGATAAGGATTTAATAGTACGGGTGGCAGATATTGTGCGTCCTGAGGATTTTTATGACGAAAGACATGGAGCCGTTTATTCATCTATTTTGGAATTGTATGAAGATCGTCAGCCGGTAGATCTAGTAACGGTAACGGAAAAGCTTTCTGGAAAAAACAAGCTTGAGCAAATTGGAGGCGCAACCAAACTGGCTGCACTTACTACAAGCACTCCCAGCACTGCTCATGCGGCACAATATGCGGAAATTATTGCCAACAAAGCTACATTAAGAAGACTTATTAGTGCGTCTGCAACTATTGGTGAATTAGCACTGAATTCAGATCTAAAGTTAGATGATGCTCTAGATAAGGCGGAGCAAACGTTGTTTAAAGTTTCCAGAAAGCATCTGAAGAATACCTTTACTTTGGTAAAAGATGTATTGAGTGAAACTTTTGAGAGGATAGATAATTTACATGAAAACCGAGGACAACTTAGAGGAATACCTACTGGTTTTGCTGATTTAGACAACATGTTGGCTGGATTGCAGGGTTCAGATCTTGTCGTTGTCGCTGCTCGTCCCAGTATGGGAAAAACTTCATTGGCATTAAATATTGCGTTGAATGCAGCGAGAGATGGGCATTTTTCAATAGGACTTTTCAGTTTAGAAATGTCTAAAGAACAGCTTATTGATAGATTGCTTTCTGCACAATCAGAAATTGATGCTTGGAGACTTAGAACTGGAAACTTAACAGCAGAAGATTTTGATAGATTGTCAGAAGCAATGGGGAAACTTGCAGAAGCCCCTATCTTCATAGATGACTCAGGATTTTTGAATGTAATGGAGATTCGTACTAAAGCACGGAGACTAAAAATAGAACATGGATTGGATTTGCTAGTAATAGACCATATCCAGCTGATGGGTGGCTCTAGGACATATGAGGGAAGAGTGCAGGAAATATCTGAAATATCTCGTTCCCTGAAGGCGTTGGCTAAAGAATTAGATATTCCTATCATTGCTGTTTCGCAGTTATCTCGTGCAGTAGAACAAAGACCAAAGAAGATCCCTCAGCTTTCAGATCTTCGAGAATCTGGTTCTATTGAACAGGATGCAGATGTAGTGTTGTTTGTGTACAGAGAGGAATATTACGAACCGGAAACAGAACGCAAGAACATTGCAGACATCTACATTGCAAAACACAGGAATGGTCCGACTGGAAAGGTAGAACTGTATTTCGATGCCAATAGGATGTGTTTCAATGATCTCGAACGTAGGCGTTTAGAAGAACCAGAAGAGACCCTAATTGAAAGCCCAGTTTAGGGGATATAAGGGTATATAATTATGGATGTGGATAGAAAACGTTGGCTAATCAGCCTGTTTAGATGGGATGCAAGGGCGATATTGGCTCTGAGTTTAGCTCTGGTAATCTTAATCAGTTTGGCATTAGCCGCTACAGACCTGAACCAGGTAGTAGCTTTTGATTTCGGTGGGGCTAGTTTGGTAGATAAAGCGTCTGGGATGGTGCAGGTAAAGGGTAGTCTATCTATTCATCCAAAGAAATCAGGGAATATTACATATGGATGGGTAAGTACTGGTATTAGTGAATTTTCAGACAAATCTGTCGCAGATTTAATAAAGCGAGATTACAACACCGGTCCTGCTGGTGCAATTTTTAGAATAGATGGCCTAGAACAGGGCAACTACAATTTCAAAGCTACGGTGGGCTCTTCTGATGGTGCCTTGTCTACTAGGATGAAAATTGGAGATAGCGCGACTTCTGTAACTGTGCAGGGGGGAAATTGGAAAACGGCAGCCTTGCTTGCCAGAGTAGATAACGGGACGGTTGATTTGGTCTTTGAAAGTGCCAACGGTATAGATCCTTGGGGAATTTGTGGTCTTGCCGTCTACTTAGCTACAGGAGATGTTTCTCAACCTACTTTTACTATTACAGTAACTCCAGTCGAGCAGACTATTCCCGCTGGGAGTGCGACAAGGTTCACAGTCGGTTTCACGCCGATAGACAACTACTCTAGTGCAGTGGAGGTTAAAATTGGCGGGTTGGTGGAGGGAATAACAGCGGAATTTGTACCTGCCCAGCTAAATACACTACCGGGAATAACGAGTTTGACAATCTATACAACAAAACAAGTTCCTCCCGCAAATTACTCTTTGCTGGTAACAGCAATAGGAAAAGATACAGCGGTTACAAAGCAGACAGTATCTTTTAGATTGGTGGTGAATTCGGAAACTACAACTACTGTTGGAGAGGCTCCAATTCTTCCTGTTAGAAGCTCACAAGAAGTGAATTCGGATTTCAGTAAGCTAGATGCATTTGTTTTGGAAGAGAAGAAAAAGGTGGTGAGTAAGAATAATCTGCAAGAGATTAAGGGAGTAGGTGATGACCTTTCTAATGTTCCCATTTACGAGGGGTTGCCCAAACCCAAAACGACTACCGAAGCAATTTTGCAAAAGTTGGTTACTGCGGGTATAATTAGTTTGGTTACAAATAGTGCTCCGGTGGTGCAGGAAGCTCCTAAGCCGATTGGATTCTGGCAAGGTTTGTGGCAAAGTATTTTTAGAGCAGCAACATGATAAAAGCAGCTAATAATGAATTTGTAAGAGCATTCAAAGCCGAGGCTAAACGGCAGGAGAATTTTACCAATTCTTTCTGGCGTCAGTTGGCAGTAATTTTGGTAGCAATTGGGATTATCAATGTAGTCGGACCGAAGATAATTTTCTGGCAAACAAATATCTCGGCAGATTGGGGTGGGATTCTATCTACCCTGAATAGATAGATATAAGAATAGGTGGGGGTCTAATAGACCGGTTTTTGGTGTGCTAGACTAAGGATATGTCAAAAAGATCAAGAGAGCGTAAGGCTCGAAAACTAGAACAGCAAAAAGAAGTTCGTAGTGAACTAAAAGAGCGTTATCGGGCACAAACAGCCAAGTTTCGTTGGTGGAGTGGTCGTATTGCTCTAATGGTCACAGGAGCGGTGGTGGTGGCTTTGGTGGTTGTTGGTGCGGTCTGGGGATATGGGCAAGTTAGGGCTACTCGGGTGGTGAGTGGATCTTTCGGTACTATTGCTCGTGCGGAATTAGAACAGAACAAATTTGCTTTGCTGGAGACCAGTGGGGGGAATATTAAGATAGAGTTAGATGTCAAGCAGACACCTAAGACAGTTGCTAACTTTGTATTGCTTACCAAGAAAGATTATTTCAATGGTATTGCGTTCCACCGGGTGATTAAGGACTTTATGATCCAAACTGGTGATCCAAATTCAAAAGATGAAGATCTTACTAATGACGGTACAGGGGGACCGGGATATCAATTTGCTAATGAAAAAATTACTGGAGAGTATATGCGCGGAACTGTAGCAATGGCAAATTCAGGGAAAGATACTAATGGTAGCCAGTTTTTCATAATGCATAAAGATAATACTTCTATGCCAAAGGACTATGTAATCTTTGGACATGTAGTGGAGGGGATGGATGTGGTGGATAAGATTGCAAATGCTCCAGTGGAAGATAACGGGCAGGGAGAGCAGAGCAGGCCAAAGGAAAAGGTTGTAATTAATAAGATAGTACTAAGCGCTAACTAAGATGGTTTTTGATAAAGCTAAAAGAATGTGGCAGTTGCAGAGCAAGGCGAGAGCGATCCAAAAAGAACTTCGGAATCTGCATTTTGAAGGCATCGAATTGGGTGGGAAGGTAAAGGTGGTGGTGGATGGAGAGCAAAAAGTGCAAATGGTAGAAATCGCTGAAGAGCTTTTAAATCCAACAGAGAAAATTGCAGTAGAAAAATTTATTCGCCAAGCAACTAATTCAGCTATTACCAAAGCTCAACAGGCATCTGCACAGAAGATGAAGGGTGTGGCAGGAGATCTAGGTTTGAACATTTAGGATATGCAGACTTTACCGAAATCAATTGAAAGGCTAATAAACGCTCTTAGCCAATTGCCAGGTATTGGGCCGAAGACAGCATCTCGGTTAGCGTTTTATTTAGTGAGGAATAGTACGGTAGACTCCAAGGGATTGGGAGAAGCGTTTTTGAATTTGAAAGAAGACATTGTTTATTGCTCCGTTTGCCATAACATTGCAGACCAAGATCCTTGCAAGATTTGCGAAGATACAACTAGGGATCAATCACTTTTGGCGGTTGTCGAAGAGCCGTTGGATGTAATTGCATTGGAGAGAGCGGGTTTTTCTGGTTTATACCATGTTCTAGGGGGCAGAATCAGTCCCTTAGATGGAGTGGGACCAGTACAACTGGAGATAGACAGCCTGGTTGGACGTTTGGCGGAACATCCTGAAATTACCGAAGTGGTAATTGCGACTAACCCAAATGTGGAAGGAGAAGCGACGGCTACTTATCTGATAAAAATACTTTCTGAAAGCGGAAAAAAGCTCTCGCGGATAGCTAGAGGTTTGCCTATGGGAGCAGATCTAGAATATGCAGACGATCTTACGCTTACCAGAGCACTAGAAGGTAGGAGCGAAGTGGTAAAATCAGAGTAATGGGCAATAAGTTACCTTTCTTGCTACAGGGACTATTCGTAGTGTTTTTGTGGTCTGCGTCAAAGATTGTGATGAAGATTGGATTGGAGGAAATTCCGCCATATTTCTTTGCCGGTCTTTTGCAGTTGCTGACATTTTTGATTTTATTGATCTATACATGGGTGCAAGGAAAAAAATACTCTTTTGCACTTTCTGGAGCTGATAAATATTTAATGGTTCTATCGGGTTTGGTTGGTAGTGGTGCAGCAACTCTGTTTATAATAGTAGGTTTACAGTATGTTACTGGTGCTACTGCTGGTTTGATTGCTTCGACAAATATTGTTTTTGCAGTGTTAATGTCTAATATTTTGCTGAAAGAACGACCACATTTAGAACAATATTTTGGGATAGGGTTATTGGCTGCAGGCGTAGTCGTGTTTATGGGTAATCAAGTTTTGGGTGGAACCTTGTTTGGAGTGGGGTTATTGCTTTTAGCAGAGGTGGCTTATGCATTTCACGCTTCTGTCAATCGAGTAATCGCTAAGGCGCATAAAAAAGATGTGAGTTTGCCGGTGGCTCTTGTTGGTAGCGGAGTAGGGGCAATGATTTTGGTACCAGTAGGTTTATTAATGGATGGGATGCCGCAAATAATTTGGGATAGTCGCTTACTAGTAGGTATTTTGGCGGTGGCGTTAATATTTGCATTTGGGGCATTGATGTGGAATTCAATTTTGGATAAGTTACGGGTAATAGAAGTTTGTATTTTAAGTAATACTATGATAATTCAGGTCGCTGTTCTCTCGGTTATTTTTCTGCATGAGACTCTAACTTCTAATAATATTGTCGGAGGGATGATGGTTCTTCTGGGTGCAGTAGTGGTAGATGGTAGATTGTTATTCCCCAAAGTATTTAAATTACATTTATCTCAATGATAAAGATATTCAACACACTAGGTCGAACGAAGCAGGAAATAAAGCCTTTGAAGAAAGGTCAGATTTCAATGTACACTTGTGGGCCGACAGTGTATCAGTATGCGCATATAGGAAACCTTAGGGCGTATTTGGCGGAAGATATATTGCGTAGGGCTTTGGAATACAACGGATACAAGGTGAAGTCTGTCATGAACATTACAGATGTTGGACATCTGACATCGGATGCAGATAGTGGCGAAGACAAAGTGGAACAAGAAGCAAGGAAAGAACACAAAAAGGCAAGTGAAATTACTAAGTTTTACGCGGATCAGTTTGTGAAAGATATTAAGCAACTGAATATAGAATTGCCGATGAAGTTTGCATGGGCGAGTAAGTATATAAAAGAACAAATTGATTTAATTAAGAAACTAGAGAAAAAAGGATATACATACAAAACTTCTGACGGCATCTATTTCGATACTGTAAAATTCAAGGGATATGGGAAGTTGGGAAGTGTTAGCGCTGGTAAGGCACGGATAGTGCATAGTAAAGAGAAAAAGCGGGAAACGGACTTTGCGTTGTGGAAATTCTCTTTGGGAGAAAAGCGACAGCAGGAGTGGAAATCTCCATGGGGGGTGGGATATCCCGGATGGCATATTGAGTGTTCGGCAATTTCAACCAAAGAGCTTGGACAACCGTTTGATATTCATACCGGAGGAGAGGATCATATTGCGACACATCATAATGATGAGATTGCACAGAGCGAAGCGGCATATGGAAAACCATTAGCCAATTATTGGGTGCACAATGCGTTTATGGTGGTCAATGGAGCGAAGATGGCAAAAAGTGCTGACAACTTTTTTACTCTTTCTGATTTAATACAACAAGGAATTGAACCAATGGCATTTAGGTATTTGGCAATTTCTAGCCATTATAGGCAGAAGCTTAACTTTTCTAAATTGGCACTGGATGGCGCAGGAAATTCTTTGAATAAGTTACGAGCAGTATTTAGTGAAAAGAAAAGTGATGGGAAAGTAGATCAAACTTATAAGAAGAAGTTTTTATTAGCGCTCAATGATGATCTAAATATGTCCAAGGTGTTAGCAGTGGTATGGGATTTGGTGAAATCTAAAAAATCTTTGGCGGATAAACAGGCAACTTTGCTTGATTTTGATAAAGTCTTAGGTTTGGGATTGAAAGATTACAAACCGTCTGCAATTCCAGTAGAGATCAAAAAATTGGTGGCGGAGCGAGAAAAAGCTCGCAAAGCAAAAGACTGGAAAAAAGCCGATGATATTCGTAAAGTAAGTGCGTCAAAAGGCTACATCATAGAAGATACCTCGGGAGGTCCTCGAATATTTAGAGGATAAGTATTTCTTTTGCAGTATTGAAGAAGAAGTTGTAGGTCTGACTTAATGGGGAAGAAAAACTCGCATCCAGAGCAATAAAACTCTTGACAGTTTTTTATTGTGCGATACAACTAATTCCTGTGGACTGTTCTTTGCCAACTAACTAGGGAACTTTCTAGGGACACCAAAATTGAACTACAGAGGTTGGCTTTGAAGGAGGATCGTATGATGGACACTTTTTTTGTCATCATGGTGGCATGGCTGGCTCTCGGTTTTGCCGCCCTTAATGTAATTAAGAAGAAAACCGAGAACCAGCCACCAATGGTCATTATGCGGGCTATGGGATGGCTTCTTCTCGCCTACATTTTGGGCGAGATAGTGCTCATCAAGGTGTTTGGGCCATGAGTACTATCTCGTCCCCTATCCGATTTAAATCGGACTAACCACCTAGGTTAAAGGTGGTTTTTTTATTTATTGGGTTAGGTGGGAATGTTCAGGTGTATAATTAACACATGGAGGAGAAGAAGTACAACTATGCTAGAGATGGGTTCGTTTATCTCTTGAGTTATGCTACACTCCTGATTTCTAGTATTGGAATGAATTTTCTGCTGAAGGCCATTGTGGCATATTTCTTGCCCGATGCATTGCAGAATACAGGTGCATTCCCAATGTCGGATGAAATGGTGATTGGGTTTATGGCAGCTACACTGATTGGCTTCCCGATATTTACTTATCTCAATGTAGTTGCTAACAAGATGTTGAAGTCGGGAAAAATGAAATCTGATTCGGGAGTAAGGAACTGGCTTTTGTACATCACTATGGTAGCGGTGATTCTGATTATTATTTGGCAGATAATTCAGCTATTTATTGGTTTTCTGAATGGAGCATTAGCAACAAGGTTTATTATCAATACCTTTATTACTTTGGTGATTGCTTTTGCGGTATTGGGGTATCAGTGGTGGCATCTTAGAAAATATGGCGAACATTATGAACCCAAAGCAGGTCTTGGATTCAAGATATTTGAATGGGTGGTTTTTGTAGTAGTGGCAGGGGCGGTGATAGGAAGTTTCTTTATCATCGGCAGTCCCACCCAAAGAAGATTAGAGAGACTAGATAATACTAGGGTGGAGAGACTTTCTAATATTCAATCTGCTATTCAAAATTACTATGGATTCAGGGGTGGTCCCGGGCATCAGCAATTACCCACCGACTTTGATCAGCTGATTGCCGATCCTAATGTGTATATCGTTCCAGATGGTTTGATTGACCCCGTAACCAAGCAAAGGTTTGAATACAGAGTAACAGGAGCTGCGGCTTATGAGCTGTGTGCTACTTTTGATACTGTATTTTCTCAAGAAAGCAAGAATCCGATTATACCAATAACTGAACCGGCAAGTGCTCTGCAGAGGTTTTATCACGGAGTTGGGAGAGTTTGTTTCCCGTTGACGATTTACCTGAATTAGTTTTTGGGATTACAATTAGCCCAGCACTAGAATGCGCTGGGCTTTTTATTTACCTATCGGTAAAAGTTATTTTTTATCTTTCGGAGCAAACACGAAGATGTAAAGGATTTCCAGCAATCCCAAGGTGTTGATGATCATCAGGAAGATAAACCACCAAACTTGGTTGGCTCTGGCAGATTTCCATAAGGCAACTGCCTTCCATGGAAGTGTCCACAATACTGCTAACCAAATGACCCAAGTGTTGTCGAGAATGAATTCTGTCATAGGTAAAAAATTATATCTAATATATGTTACTTATTATTCTTTTGTTTGAACCAAATAAAAGACATCGAGATAAGAAGAAATGCGGCAAGTAAGATTCCAATTAGTGGTAAGTAAAAGTTATATGGAGTGGGGATGAAGGGAGAAGTAATAAAGAGCAATCCACCGATCCCAAAAGCATGTCCATTGCGGGAAGTCCATCAATCAATTTGTCCAGACATATTCCAGTGTGAAGGAACTTTGTCTGGTAGCAGGAGATAAGCGTAAATTGCAATGACAATAACAGGCAGAATCATTAGCCAAGAAAACCATTCAGTCCTCAAATTAAAGGGAATTATACGCATATTATTTGAATTCTTCCATAAAGTCATTTAATATTTTGTAGAAAACAGTAGTGTTTGGTGAATAAATAATATTTTGTCCTTGTTTTTCGGAAGTGATGAGGTTGGCAGATTTCAAGATGCCTAAGTGGTGAGATAGGGAGGGGGGAGATAGGGAAGTGGAGACCCAACTCACTAGGGGTTAGATTGCGAGACTTTAGTTTCTTAATGATTTCTCGTCGAGTGGGATCAGAGAGAGCTTTGAACGCTAGGGATACTTCCTTGATAGCCATAGTTAGATATTTAGTCAACTGTCTAAATACTACTAAAGAGAAGAAGGGGAGTTAAGGGGATTTACAAAAAGTGATTTTGCGGTAACCTATTTATCATGAGAATCATCAGTCAGCTGGTGGGCATTCAAAGCGCTGCAACTTTAGATTTTATTGATATCACAGACAGGGTGCGGGAAAAGATAACAGAGAGCGGAATAACTGATGGTTTAGTGAACATCCAAAGCTTACATACGACAATGGCGGTGATTGTAAATGAATCTGAACCATTGCTTATTTCAGATATGAAAAAGACTCTAGAGGAACTGGCGCCCGAGTCTCGAGAATATGCTCATGACAATTTTGATTTAAGAACAGTAAATATGTGTGATGACGAATGTGCTAATGGCCATGCGCATAATAAGGCCTTACACTTACCTACTTCAGTACTATTAAACGTAGTCGGGGGGAAATTACAGTTGGGTGGGTGGCAGAGAGTGTTTGCTATAGAATTGGATAGATCACGCGAAAGACAAATTGCTCTGCAGATTATTGGGGTATAATCTGGGTAACATTGGGGCGTAGCCAAGTGGTAAGGCAACGGGTTTTGGTCCCGTGATTCGCAGGTCCGATCCCTGCCGCCCCAGCCAGTGAATAAAATTAGCTTCCAGAGCTACAAAACTCTTTACAAGAGTGTTTTTTCATGCTACTTTCGTGGTAGTAAGTGGAGGGGTCGTAATCTGTTATTAGCACCCCTATATCAACCACTTGATCTTTAAAAGGAGGCATCCGATGGATAAAACCATCGCAACCCTCGAAGACATCAGTAAAATGATGGGCACGATCGGTAAATTTTTCCGTCTTATGTTTAAGGCGGGAGCTACGCTAGAGCATGTCAAAATGCTCATCGGTAGTCGTGAGAAGCGCACCAACCTTGTGGATTACCTTAAGGCGGGCTGTCCTAAGGTTGTGGGTGCAGTTAAGGCAGTAGTTGACCTTGTTTCTTATGTGGTCAAGGTTGATTGTTCCCTGACTCCCCAGCAGGTCATTGCGGCTACTGGTTGTAAACAGTACATCAACCGAGATGTACTTGCCACCATGCCACGTGGCAAGGGTGATGAGGTTGAGCTCTTCTTTGTGAAGAGCGACCGCATTCGGACCAGCTCCGAAGTGAACGACCTGTTGGCCAAACACGGTTTGGTCCTAGCCTATCCGGATGATTTGGCGGCTTTCAACGCCGCTAACCCGGGTTTCGCTGATGACCACCCTAACGCCACCTACTGGAAGGACGCCAACGGTAACTGTCTCTACATTGCCTTCCACCGCTGGCTCGGCGAGCGGGACGTGAACGTGAACCGCAACGATGACAAGTGGGATTACAGCTGGTGGTTTGCTGGCCGTCGCCAGTAAATCACCTTTGGACCTTGGACACTTGGGTCTTTTGGATCCTTTGTCCTTGGTCCTGCCTCCGCAGAAATGCGGGGGCTTTTAATATATCTGAATTTGGTAAGATGTATCTGGAACTAGGCGAATATGACAGGGATTACGGTTCCTGACTGCCGAACCCAGTATTCATAATTCTCCAGAGTGCTTGTGATCAAGGTTGCAAGCAGTGTGAGGTATGAAGCTTAAAAAATAGAAGATACTTGGTGCAAGATATCAAGGCATTATAGATGTCAAATAAAATTCAACCCTAAGAGCTTATTCAAGGGGTGGTGACAATGGATGGTATGTTGCATGATAAGTTTGCCTTCAACCGCTGGAACGACGAGCGGAACGTGAACGTGAACCGCAACGATGACAGGTGGAATGACAACTGGTGGTTTGCTGGTCGTCGCTACTATCTTCTTTCTCTCCCTACTTTGGGAGAGTTTTGTTTGGTAGAAACTTCATATTAGTTAGGTAGGCAAAAATCTTTTTCCAGTCAATGTTTTTTGAGAGGTGGGAAATCTGGATATTTTCCTTTTTGGAAGTGGAAAACGGGGGATAAAATTTGGGAATAATAGTTTTTGATTTATCCCCATTCAGGGTTATTGACTTATGGAATAGAGAGCTAATAATTAGAGATGTTATAACAATTAAGTTCATGGGGACCCAAAACATGGCAGGAAAGAAGAAAGCCAAGAAGAAAGCTAAGAAGAAATAGTTTTATTTCTTCAGTGAACTTATATATTCAAAACGGCTCGAGTTATCGGGCCGTTTTGTATGTTTGGTATAATCGGTTTATGAAAAGAGAATTATTAGTTTTGCAAAATTTCTTCTTGCTGGTTGGTGTCATTTTTGCTGGGTATAATTTGGTAAATGAGGTTATACGGTATTTTGCAGTAGGCGGTTCGTGGATGGTGGTACGGATTCCAGATAGTTTGTGGAATCCATTGCTTACTCCATGTTTCTGGGGTTTTGTATTCTTCTTGGTTGGTTTGGTGTGGTCAATTACTTTGCGAATAGATTACAGTAAAGCGAGTCAATATAGGTTGATTTGGCTTCTTGGTCTTGGTGCAATATTTGCCTGGGGCAATTATGGTTATGAATTAGGGAGATTGTATAGAGACCAAGTTTGTAATCTTGGATGTGTACCGGGATATTTTGGAATTCCGCAGTTTACTAGCTGTGTAGTTGGGGCAGTTATTTTTACATCAGCGTTGGTAACAGCGGTTAGACTACGCAGGTTGGATAAATAGTAATGCCGAAGCAGTTGTGTTTTCAATTAGTGAAAAAGAGAAATCGTCGTGCGGATACGGCTGTCTTGATGTTTCCGGGGCTTATCCCCACTTATTCGGATCTTATGGGGGAAGCTAATCTTTTTTCTCGCTTTGGTGATGTATTCGAATTTCGTTATCCGGATAAGGATATTGATATCTACGATCTCTACCAAACTGCAACTAGTGCGGTAAAGAGGCTGGGATACAAACAAGTTATTTTATTAGGGATGTCTTTTGGGGGTACTGTGGCATATCTTTTGGCACGTTATTGGCGTAAGCATGGGGTGGGAGTGCGATTAGTTGCGTTTGTGGCTATGTCTACGCCTTTTGAACCGACTAATCTTACTCTCCGTTCACAAGTTGAGTTAGGTTTCGGTGCGACACTAGATAGGCATACTCGGAGGATGATGGTGACGATAGTCCAGTCGCTAAAGTTTGTGTGGCAGTTTAGTTTTGGTTACGCTAAATTTTATGCCAAAGATAGTTCGCTCAAGCAGACCATTAATGCTATTCGGATGGGATACATCTTACGTCAAGATTGGATTGTGAAGTATAGGTTTGCGCAAGTTCCGGCATTGCTTTTAAATACTAGAGACAAAGTTTCGGATCCATTTGTATTAAGAAAGAATGAGACAGATTTTATGGAGATTTTTCCTTATGGAAAAATCATGCGAGTACTTAGTCGTCATGCAGATACTAGGGGGATTAAACCGGCTGTAAGCAGACAGATAGCACGGTTTATGCGAGAAGCTCTGGAGGAGACGAAAAGAGTCTGATTTTTCGCTTTTTTGAACAAGTAAAACTGTCTTGAAAAAGGGGAGTTTTTCAGATATAGTAGAGAGGATGAAGTTCGAGGAAGAAATCACTGATAACGAGGCCGAAGAAATAGAGGCAGAAACCAAAGAAATGAAGCGTTATCGTCGTCCAAAAACGCTGGGTTTATTGCTCACTATTTTTGGTGGGATCATTATCGTTTTAGTAGGAGGACTTGCTTCCTACTATTACTACACTTTCCAGAGCCAAGGTACGGCTGGTGAAAAAAAGTTGAAACAAATTTGGAGTGATACGGTCGCAGATACTAATATTTTGCTCACTCGATTAGATAGGATAGATACCTTCGATAAACTCGGAGATACCAGTAGTGGATCGGTCGTGCAGGTGGTAAATACTACAAATCAGTCTGTTAGAGATGGACTGTATGACATCAAGGCAGTGACAGGATTGAATATCAAGGCTAGTACTGCTGCCAGTAAGTTGAGTAGTTTCTTGGAAGACTATAGTGCAATGCTACTGGCATTGAAACAAATAATGGGAAGAGCAGTAGATATTACAGACAAAAAAGATTTAGATAGTTTGAAGGCTGCAGGAGAACAAGCTTCCAAGTCATATGACGAACTGCTTCTAGCAGGAAATGGGATTGTTGAAGCAAAACTTTCGAGATCAATTTTCAGTATCCCAGCAGACTTAGATGCATTACTGGGTAAGAAGATTGGAGAGAATAGGACAATGACAGAACAGCAGAATGCGGTGAAACAGGCATCGGAACAAGCAGTAGCTCAGTTCGTGCAGGCATGGGGGAACAGGGATGCAGAGGGAATGTCTGCCAAGCTTACTACTGGTGCAAAAAAGGATTTTAGTCCCGTAGTGGTGGAAGAATCTTCGGATGTTACCGGATTTAGAGTGACTAATACAACTGTTCCAGAGGACTTGAGTAAAGCAACGATAGTAGGACAATTAGAAAAGAAGACGCCAGACGAGAAAACAGTGACGGAGATTTGGGAATTTGGGTTGTTGAAGCAGGGAGAAGCTTGGCTTATAGATGACTGGGGAAAACAGGGATAAGAGAGAGTGAGAGGATTAGCATGGGGGAGAAACGCTGATGAAGCGTATTGAGTGAATGATACCAAACAAGTATTTTAGATAAATATGGCAGATAGCGAAAACAATATTGGGAAAGTGAACTTACGGCTCATAGATGCTGAAATGAGGCAGTCGTATTTGGATTATGCAATGAGCGTAATTGTGGCCAGAGCCCTTCCAGATGTACGAGATGGCATGAAGCCAGTGCATAGGAGGATCTTGTTTGCCATGGGCGAATCCGGGTTACGGCATAACGTAAAGTTTAGGAAAAGTGCTGAAGTAGTAGGTGGTGTGATTGCTTTTTACCATCCGCATGGTGATGTAGCGGTATATGACACATTGGTGCGTTTGGCTCAGCCGTGGAGTATGCGCTATCCATTAGTAGATGGTCAGGGAAACTTTGGTTCGGTAGATGGAGATGGTGCGGCTGCTATGCGATACACCGAATCTCGGATGACTGCCATTGCCGAAGAAGTATTGGCTGATTTAGATAAAGATACTGTAGATTTTAGAGACAACTATTCTAATACAAAGAAAGAACCGGATGTTTTGCCGGCAAAGATTCCCCAACTTCTTTTGAATGGTGCAATGGGTATTGCGGTGGGAATGGCGACCAATATTCCTCCGCATAACTTAAGTGAAATTATGGATGCAGTAATGCATCTAATAGATAACGAAGATGTTGATGTAGATAAGCTGATGGAGTTTATTCCAGGTCCAGACTTTCCAACCGGTGGGATTATATTCAATCCCAAAGATATCCGTGAAGCATATGCAACGGGCAAGGGCAAAGTGGTAATGCGAGCAGTTGCGGAGATTGTGGAGAATGGTAATGCGTACCAAATCGTTGTCTCCGAACTACCATACCAGGTAAACAAAGCGGAATTGGTGGCAAAGATTGCAGAACTGGTGAAGGAAAAGAAATTAGTTGGGATTTCAGATCTTCGAGATGAGTCAGATCGCGAAGGAATTCGAGTGGTGGCGGACTTGCGTAAGGATGCGTACCCTAAAAAGATTTTGAATCAATTGTTTAAGCTAACTCCCCTGCAGTCTTCTTTCCATGTAAATTTGTTGGCATTGGAAAATGGTATTCAGCCAAAAGTTTTTACGCTCAAAGAAGCGTTGATGGAGTTTTTGAATCACAGAAGAGTAGTGGTGCGCAGAAGGACACAGTTTGAGCTGAATAAGGCAGAGGAGAGAGCACATATCTTAGAAGGGTTGAAAATAGCGCTAGATAACCTAGATGCAGTAATTTCAACCATTAAGAAGTCTGCAACCAAAGAAGAAGCACATGTGAACTTAATGAAGAAGTTCAAGCTGACAGAAATTCAAGCATCAGCGATTTTAGAGATGCGTTTGTCTGCTTTGGCCGGATTGGAGCGGAAAAAGGTTGAGGACGAATATGTTGAGAAACAGAAGCTCATTGCAGAACTCAGATCTATTTTGAAAGATCCAAAGAAGATAGATGCAATTATTAGAAAAGAATGTGGTGAGATGAAGGATCGCTATGGAGACAAGCGTCGGACACAGTTAAGTGGAAAAACAGTTGGTGACTTTACAGACATGGATCTTATTCCCAATGAAGAAGTGGTGGTGACCATGTCGGTAGGCAACTATATTAAACGCCAATCGATTAGCGAATACAGAACTCAGAGAAGAGGTGGCAAAGGGGTGATTGGGATGACCACCAAAGAGGAAGACCAGATTTCGACAATTCAGGTTGCCAAGAATCATGATGATATTCTTTTCTTTACTAACAGAGGAAGAGTTTTTCGTCAAAAAGTATTTGAAATTCCCCAAGCTTCTCGGATTGCTCGCGGAACAGCGGCAGTAAATGTGATTCAACTAGCACCGGAAGAAAAAGTGACTGCGTTGTTGGCAATGCCAGAGAAATCTTGGACTGGTGATTTTGTAATGATTACCAAACAAGGGGTGATTAAGAAAACTGCTACTGCGGCTTATGCGAATATCCGAAGTAACGGTTTGATCGCCATTAAACTAGATGAAGGAGATGAATTGAAGTGGGTACGCAAGAGCCAGAATGAAGATGAAGTAATGATTGTCACTCAAGATGGGCAGTCGATTAAATTCAAAGAAAGTGATGCACGTCCATTAGGCCGTTCCACTCGTGGAGTTCGGGCAATTAAATTACGCAAAGGAGACGAGGTAATTGGTGCAGACGTGGCTCGTAAGGGAATTCCGTCAGCTTTGTTTGTAATGTCAGCTAATGGACTAGGTAAACAAACTTTATTGTCTCAATATACTTTGCAGCATAGGGGAGGAGTGGGGATAAAGACGATGCAAGTAACTGCTAAGACAGGCAAAGTTATTGGTGCAAAGCTAGTTGAAAGAACTTTAGTAGCAGATGTAATTGTTACTTCTACTGGAGGACAGATTATTCGCTTACCTTTAAAGAGTGTGCCGACTTTGGGAAGAGCAACACAAGGTGTTCGTCTGATGCGGATGAAAACGGATTCAGATAGGGTTGCATCCTTTACTGTTCTATTCATGGAAGAGGCAGATGGAAAGCTGACTAATCCCAATGAAGAAATGACAGAACAGGAATTAGCAAAGTTGCCGAAGATAGATGTGAGTGAAGCTGAAGTAGTGGAAGAAACTTCCGAAGAGACTGAAAAGAAACCAACTAAAAAAGCAGAGCCAGTAGAAGTGGTTAAAAAAGTAGTGAAGAAACCGCTTGCAAAACCAGTAGTGAAACGGGTGGTTAAAAAAGCTGCTCCTGTTTTCAAGAAAAAAGTTTTGTCTCCTGCAAGATCAGCAAAGAAAGTGGCTCCTAAGAAGACAGCATTTACTTCTCGTAAGCTAACTAAAAAAGCGACAGGAAAAGCAACTCCAAGATTGAAAGTTAAAAAAGCACAGCCAAAAGGATTTGTAAGAAGAAAATTAAGATAACAATATGAATATTCTAAATATTTTTGATTGGACTTATTATTTCGACAGTAATTTGTCGATGATGTTCTTGGGTTGGGGATACTGGGTAATTCTTGTTCTATTGGTGTTAATGATAATTGGAGGACAGGTTGTTCCTCGCCGAACAAAAAAATTGCAGTTTCTACAACGGCAATTAGCTTTGCGTTCAGCAGCGACTGCTAATGTTGTCGGCTGGCTAGGACTCTTGTGGTTAGGATTTCGTTATGAAGGAATAAAATACTTCTCTTGGCGGTTGTGGGCTGCATTGTTAGTAGTTTATGTTTTAGTTCAGATTGGATTGATGATTAAATACGCCAAATTCGATTTTCCTGCCAAAAGAGCGAGTAAAGTTTCTGGGCAGGAGAGAGATAAGTATCTGAAGAGATATTTGAAGAAATAACTTTCGGGAAATAAAAAGTTTAAAGGGGCGCTCTGATGCGCCCTCTTGGTTTTGGTAAACCTCGGATACTAACCAAACTTACAAATCCAACAATATAGGTGCCACCTCCGTGGTAGTCGTACTCCCGTGAGTTATTGGGGGAGTTATCCTGAGTCGTCCAATGGTGCATCCTCCTTTCCCCATGGGGAGTGATGTGTTTGGGGTGTATAAAAGGGAGGCTGGGGTTGCCAATAGGTATTTTAGCTGTGGGGGCGGATAATCTGTGGTTATGGGAAGAGAGGAAGGGGAAGCGGGGTTGACGGGGCTTTCGTACTCCTTTATAGTGGGCAATATCCGCGTGTTATATCAGCTAACCAATAGATATGGTCAAGACGAAAGTCTCCGATGGGGCAACTCCCAAAGGTGCAAAGACAGCCTTCGCAAAATACCTCGATGACTCGGGTGATGGTTTGAAAATCTACCAGGCAGGAGATCTGGTGGCTGGTGAGGTTACTGCGATGACCAAGAATCGGATTTGGGTGGACATTGATGATGGCCATTTTGTTGGAATTATTAGTAACAAAGAATTAGCGGAAGAAGGTATCTCTGCTCCAGACTACAAGGTGGGAGACAGGGTGACTGCTTCAGTTTTAATGCCAGAAAATGATGAAGGCTTCATGATCTTGAGTCTTCGAGATGCTTTGGAAAACCAAGGGTGGGATGCATTACAGGAGCGTATGGCAAGGGATGAGGTGTTTGGTGTAAAGGTGGTAGAAGCGAACCGAGGAGGGCTTATTGTAGAAGCAGATGGCTTGAGAGGCTTCTTGCCAGTTAGCCAGCTTGCCCCAGAGCACTATCCCAGAGTAGGTAGCGACAAGGATGAGATTTTGAGTAGGCTTTCGAAGTTCGAAGGTCAGATGCTGGAAGTAAAAGTATTAGATTTAGATAAAAGTACTAGTAAGCTTATTTTCTCGGAAAAGGTTGCACGTAAGGGTGAGTTTGATGAACTAGTTTCAGATATCAAGGTGGATGACATTTTGGAAGGGACAATTAGTGGAATTGTAGATTTTGGGATCTTTGTTTCTCTTGGAAAGCTAGAAGGATTAGTCCATATTTCCGAAATTAGTTGGGGTAAGGTGGATCATCCAAGCAATTTTGCCAAGGTGGGAGATACAGTAAGAGTGCAGGTTATTGCTATTGATGCAGATAAGATATCTTTGTCGATGAAACGGTTGGAAGCTAATCCTTGGCTTACTACTATCCAGAACTTCAGGGTGGGACAGGAAGTTGTGGGCAAGGTAACTCAGATCATGTTATTTGGTGTGTTTGTTGAGGTAGAAGGTGGTGTAGATGGCCTAATTCATATCTCTGAACTCTCACACGAACATGTGGTAGATCCAAGCACTATTGTGAAAACAGGAGACAAGCTGAAGTTGAAGATTATCGACTTGGGTGCCGAGAGTCATAGGTTGGGTTTGAGTTTGAAGGAATTGCAGAAGCCGGTAGCAAAGGAGAAGAGAGAAGAGGAAACAAGTGATCTTAAGGAACTTGGTTTGACAGCAGCGGTTATTAAGAAGTTGAAGGGGGCAGGAATTGAAAACAAAGCCGGTTTAGTAGGCAAAACCAAAGAAGAATTGGTGGCACTGCCTGGAATCGGTGAAACTACAGCAGCCAAAATTATCTCGGTTATGGAAAAGCAATAAAAATACTTCGAAAGAAGATTTCGGAGTAAAATAAAATTGCATGGCTGCTAGCAACATCTTTAGCAGTCATTTTTTATGAACGAAGAGAAGAAAAAGATAATTTTACCGGGTCTTATGACCGTCAATGAACTGGCGGAGTCTTTCAGTGTGCCGGTTACGGTGGTAATAAAGCAACTTTTGTCCAACGGTGTGTTGGCGACTATTAATGACAATATAGATTTTGAAACTGCAGCAATCGTTGCAGATGATCTCGGCTACGATGTCTCACCTAGAGAAGAAGATGTTTCTTCTCTTACTCCAGAACTGAAGCGAGTGGAGACAGGAGAACCAAGGTCACCTATTGTAACTGTTATGGGTCATGTAGATCATGGAAAGACTTCACTTCTAGACTACATTCGTAAGACCAAGATTACCGAGAAAGAATCTGGTGGTATCACCCAGCATATTGGGGCGTATCAGGCAGAATTCAAAGGACGTAAGATTACTTTCCTAGATACTCCGGGACATGAAGCGTTTTCCGCTATTAGAGCACAAGGAGCCAAGGTTACAGATGTGGTAATTCTGGTGGTAGCAGCAGATGAGGGGATAAAGCCACAGACTATTGAAGCAATAGAACTGGCTCGGGCAGCAAACGTTCCCATTGTTACAGCAATCACGAAGATAGATAGACCAGAGGCGAATATCCAGCGAGTCGAACAGGAATTAGCAGCGCACAATATTATTACAGAAAAATGGGGAGGGAAGGATGTAATTGTGGGAGTTTCAGCAAAGTCTGGAGAAGGAGTAGATGAATTATTAGACTTAGTTTTGCTCACAGCAGATTTGCAAGAATTGAAAGCACAAAAGCAAGCATCTGCATCTGGGTTTGTTATTGAAACCAAACATGATCCTAAAGTGGGATATACCGCTACTCTCTTAGTGCACAATGGGACACTTAGGATTGGAGATGCATTTGTAGTTGGAGTTAGGGCGGGCAAAGTAAAATCTATGGAAGACTATCTCGGAAAGAGGGTAAAAGAAGCCGGTCCTTCGGTTCCGGTTAGAGTGACAGGGTTTGGGGTAATGCCAAATGCAGGAGAACTATTCGAGGTAGTGGAGAATGAGAAGATAGCAAGAGAGCTGGCAATGAGTAAAGCAAAGCAGGCAACGGCACGACGGATTTCTGTAACTTCTTCAGACCTTTCCAAACTTACTGCACAGATTCGTGCATCTCGTTCATCTCAAATTGCGGTGGTGTTGAAAGCAGATATGCAAGGTTCCCTGGAGGCGATAAAAAACCAATTAGCAAAGATTCGAACAGACAAGGGGGAGATAAAGATAATTTCGGAAGGGATTGGGAATATTAGCGAATCAGATGTATTAGCAGCCGAAGGTGAGAAGGCTATTGTAGTTGGTTTTAAGGTAGATGTAGCTCCCTCTGCTGCAAGTATGGCGAAGAAGGATAAGATTCAGATTCTAACTTACGATATCATCTACAATCTCACCGATGATCTTACCAAGATATTACTGGAATCAATTGAGCCAGAAAAAGTTGAGACCCAGGTAGGTAAAGCTACAGTGCTAAAAATTTTCCGTGATGACAGAAACGAAAAGATTGTAGGGATGAAGGTGGTGTCTGGTCGGATTACTATTGGGAACGTGGTAAGGTTTACGCGAGGGGAAGAAGAGGTGGGAGAAGGCACGGTAAAGCTTATCAAGCACATAGCTGAAGAGGTAGGAGAAGCTACTCCTGGTACGGACTTTGGGTTCTTGATAGCGACATCTGCAAAAATACAGCCAGATGATGTGGCTGAGTTTGTAAAAGTAGATTACCGCAAGGCCAAGCTGATATAACTTTTAATGGACAAAAATCTAAGACAAGAGAGATTGGCGTCAGTAGTTCACGCAGCAACAGCGGAGTTTTTTGTTGAATATGGTCAAGATTGGGGAGTAAATGTATTGCCTTTAGTGGATCAAGTTTTTGTTTCTCCAGATTTGCATCATATAGAGATCTGGATAAGTCTTAGTCCGTGGGTGAAAGAAAAAGCACAACACCAATTCGAGGTTGTGAAGAAACATCTTGGTGAATTGAAGAAAGAATTAGCAACTAAGATAGAGTTGCGTCGTTTTCCTGAAATAGAGCTGAAACTTTCGGATCCCGAGAGCACTTTTCGGATTTTAGATATCTTTGGTACGCTTAGAAGTCATGGAAACACTAGCTCGGGAGATAAAGGAGATATTACAGGGGGCGAAGAAGATCTTACTGACGGTCCATCTCAATCCTGATGGAGATGCCCTCGGAAGTATGATTGGGCTTTATGGTGTGCTAACGGAAAAGTGGGGACTTAATGTAGTGATGGCGGCTGATGGATTGATACCGCAAGTTTTTTCTTATTTGCCTTACTATTTCAAGATTCAAGATAGCTTTGAGCCAAGAGATTTTGATACCGTAGTATTGCTAGATTGCGGAGGGTGGTCGCGGACTGGGTGGTTTGAAGAAGATGGATTGCGAATAGATTGGCCAAAGAAGTTGGTGGTGATAGATCATCATCAGGCGGGAGATTTTCTTACAGGTCTCACTTATAGAGACACGACGACATCTTCTACTTCGGAGATGGTGTATGATTTATTGAATGCTTGGGGGGAAATCATTACCAGAGAAATTGCAACTTGTTTGCTTACTGGTATCAGTTTCGATACTGGCTCTTTTCAGCATCCCAATACTTCTAAGAAGACACTTGAAATTGCTTCAGATTTAGTTGCCAGAGGAGGCAATATTAGTTTGATTGCACAGCATATATACATTGGGAAAAGAGTAGAGCGATTGAAGTTGTGGGGGATTGTGCTGAAAAGAATGCGTTACGACGATGAATTGAAAGCAACTATCTCTGTAATTACCAATAAAGATCTAGAAGCAACTGGTACTACCAAAGAAGATGTGGAGGGATTGGTGAATCTTATTAATACTGTGCCTGATTTGAATTTTTCATTGTTGTTATCTGAGACACCAGAAGGGGAACTTAAGGGAAGTCTACGAACTCAGAGTGATAAGGTGGATGTAAACAAATTGGCACGATTGATGGGAGGGGGTGGACACAAGAGAGCGGCAGGATTTTCTCTTCCTGTTAAAATAAAAAACAGCGAAGATAGCTGGAATATAACTTAAAACAGTTTTTTAGAGAGTCTTCAGAGCGGCAGAAGCAGCATTGGTCTCTGCTTCTCTTTTGCTCTTGCCTTCGCCTTTGGTAATCAACTTGTCGTCGACATATACGCCAACAACAAAGATTCGGTCATGGTCGGGTCCTGAAACATCTTCCGTCTTGTAATAGGGAGTAGAGCCTTGGCGTTCTTGGATTATTTCCTGAAACTTACTTTTTGCATCAATGTGAGACTCACCGGCAACAATATCTTCCAGACGAGGTAGAAGGAATTTGTTTACGAATTTCTCAACTGCAGAAAGTCCTAGATCTAGGAACAAGGCTCCAACGAATGCTTCTGCTGCATTGGAGATAATCATGGATTTTGCTTTGCCGTCATTCCGTTCTTCTCCTTTGCTCATTCTAAGGTATTCTTCGAATCCAAGTTCTTTGCCGACTTCACTTAGGGTATTTCTGCGAACTAAAGCGGCGCGAAGGTTGGTTAGTTCTCCTTCGGGCTTTTCGGGAAATTTGTTGTACAAGAATTGGGTAACAAGTAGCTCTACTACAGCATCTCCCAGGAACTCTAGCCGTTCGTTGTGGCCAGTGGCATCTGAGTGTTCGTTGATGTAAGACCGATGAGTAAAAGCTTGTTCGTAGAGGGACAAGTCTTTGAACTTAACACCAATTTGTTTCTGTAAAGAAGCTAGATTAGACATATGGGGAGTTATTGGCGAGGAGTTTTTTCATCAGTTTCCGGATTGTATTTGGTAGAGTTACGAAAGACAGTGCCCAGTACTCCATTTACGAACTTGCTGGAGTTTTCTCCTCCAAATGATTTAGCGAGTTCTACCGCTTCGTTGATTACGGCCTTTGGAGGAACTTCGTCGTCGAAGAGCAGTTCGAAGATTGCCAGACGAAGAATAGCCAGATCTACTTGGGCAATTTGGGGGATCGGCCATTCCGGTGCGGAAACAGTGATTACTTGGTCGATATCTTCTAAGTGTTTGGTAAGACCAGCAGAGAGTTTGTGAATGAAGGTAAGATTGTTTTCTTCGAACTCATGTTTTTCTAAGTGGCGCTTGATGATTTCCAATAAATCAGCAGCGTCACGCTGTTGAAGTTCATAGAGTGCTTGCATCACTAGGATGCGGGCGAAATGGCGGTTAGATGCCATGGCTACAATTTACCAGATTGAGAGATAAAAAACTACTTATCAGATTTTTTTTGCTTCAGATTTCTTTGCTTTTGCTTCGGCAATCTTTTTGTCCTTCTCAGCTTTTGCTTGCAACTTCAATGCCTGGGCAATCTTCTTGTCTGCTTTGGTGTTTAGAACCTTAGCTTTTCCGTAGTAGCCACATTCAGGACAGGCCATATGGGCTGGTTTCTTTGTCTTGCATTTGGCACACACGCCTAAGGTAGGCATGGTGGGATGCTGGTGGGCTCTACGAGTCTTGCCCCGTACTTTGCTGATTTTCTTCTTTGGTTGTGCTGACATACAAGGGGCATTATATGGGATTTGAAGTGGCTTGACAAGGGGGGAGGTTACAGCTAGAATGCCCTATGTATATCAGATAAGCTGAAATGCTTTGTTAGTACTCCGTTTAGTCCGTACTGGGCGTCGCAACCAGCCTAAATACCGTCTGGTGGCTGCCGAGCAGGGCGAAAAATTAGATGGAAAAGTGGTCGAGATTCTCGGTCACTATGAGCCTGCGGCTGAAAGTAAGCCGTTTGTTTTCGATAAAGAAAAAGTGCAAGGCTGGCTATCTAAGGGAGCTTTGCCTTCCAATACGGTGGCTAAGCTATTGAATGGACAGGGTTTTGAACTTCCAGTGCATTTGCATGCAGAGGCTAAACCAAAGAAGAAAGCGCAAGCTAAGCTAGAGGTTGCTAACAAGCCAGTAGAAGTTGCTCCTGCTCCAGAACAAGCAGAAGTCCCTTCTGAAGAGGCTCCTGAAGAAGAAGTAGCAGTTGAAGAAGCCTCGGTTGTGGCAGAAGTGCCAGTAGAAGAGTCTGCACCAGCCGAAGAAGCTCCGGCGGAGGATACCGAAACAAGTGAGAAATAATAGTCATATAAGTAAATAGTAGGAAAGCTATGGAACGCGATCAGGAATTTGTGGAATACGTGGTAAAAGCTATAGTCGACAATCCAGACAAGGTTGTTGTAAAGAGGAGCGTTGACGAGATGGGTGTCTTGCTTGAGTTGGGTGTAGACCCAGCAGATATGGGTAAGATTATCGGCAAAGATGGTCGTACCGCTAAAGCAGTACGTACATTGTTGCGGGTCTTGGGTGCGCAGAACCACTCTCGGGTGAACTTGAAGATTATGGAACCAGAAGGTGGTACTGGTGGTAAGAAGCATGTTGATTTGCCGGAAGACAACGGTGTCGATATGCCAGAAACCACAACCAAGGACGATCTGAAAGAAATCGCTGAAGAGTAAGGATACAATTTGACTTTAAACGAAAGCTCCCGAACTTTCGGGGGCTTTTGATAAGATAGGAGTATGAAATTTACTGTAATTACAATTTTTCCGCAGCTTATCGAGGATTATTTTAAAGAAGGGATTCTGTCTCGAGCTTTAAAGAAGAAACAAGTTGAGCTAAGAACAATAACACCTAGAAAGTTTGCAAAAGATAGACATCAGACAGTGGATGATATGCCGTATGGCGGAGGAGCAGGACTGGTGATGAAAATAGATCCTTTGGTGAAAGCGATAAAGTTTGTTACTAAAGCAAAGAAAAAGAGAAGAATTATCTTACTAGATCCAAGGGGGAAGAGATTTACCCAGAAAGAAGTGAAGAGATTATCTAGTTACGAAGAATTGGTGTTTGTGTGTGGAAGATATGAAGGGGTGGATGAGAGAATCAAGTATTACATAGATGAGAAACTATCTATCGGGGATTTTGTTCTAATGGGAGGAGAGTTGGGGGCGTTGACGGTAATGGAGTCGGTAGCAAGGTTGCTACCCAATGTTTTACATCATCCTGATTCTGTTAAATATGAGAGTTTTTCAGAAGGGAATAATTTAGAACATCCGCAATACACTCGTCCAGAAGTTTTTGAGGGGCATAAGGTTCCAAAAATATTGCTTTCGGGCAATCACGGTAAAATCGAAAAATGGCGAAAAGCAAGTTCAAAATAGTATCAAAGCTAAAGCCTGCGGGAGACCAACCAGAGGCGATTTTGGCGTTGGTTTCGGGTTTGAATAAGAAATATAGGGAGCAGACACTGCTGGGGGTAACGGGTTCGGGAAAGACTTTCACAATGGCGAATGTCATTGAGAAAATTCAGAAGCCGACTTTGGTCATTGCCCACAACAAAACTTTGGCAGCGCAGTTAGCCAGTGAATTCAGGGAATACTTTCCAGACAATGCGGTGCATTATTTTGTCTCGTATTACGATTACTACCAGCCAGAAGCATACATTCCGCAGACAGACACATACATTGCCAAGGATGCGTCCATAAATGATGAAATAGACAGACTTCGTAATGCGGCAACAGAAGCACTGCTTACTAGGAAAGATGTAATTATTATTGCTTCAGTCTCTTGTATATATGGCCTTGGCAATCCGGAAGTGTACCAGAATTTGAGTATTGAACTGAAAACAGGCAAAGAATACAAGCGGGAGAAGCTTCTGTTGCAGCTAACCAACATTCAATACAGCCGGAACGATATGAATCTTGTTCGGAGTACTTTTCGAGTAAGAGGAGAAGTAGTAGAGATATTTCCCTCCTACGCAGAACATGCCTACAGGCTGGAATTCTTTGGAGATAAGCTTACTCGCATCCGGAAGATGGAATATCTGACAGGAGAAGTCTTAGAGGAGCCGAAGGAAGTAGTTATTTTCCCTGCCAAACATTTTGTTACACCGCAAGATAAGCTGAAGGATGCGGTAAAGAACATTCAAGAAGAATTGAAGGAGAGATTGGTAGAGCTGAAGGGAAGAGAGAAGCTATTAGAAGCGCAAAGATTGGAACAAAGAACTAATTATGACGTCGAAATGTTGCAGACGGTCGGATATGTGTCGGGAATTGAAAACTATTCTAGATATATGGATGGGAGGGAAGCAGGAAGTCCTCCAGCTACTTTGTTGCACTACTTCCCAGATGATTTTCTGATGTTCATAGATGAATCCCATATGACCGTTCCCCAGATTAGAGGGATGTACAACGGAGACAGGGCAAGAAAAGAAGTTTTGGTGGAACACGGGTTTAGATTGCCTAGTGCTTTCGACAACCGTCCTTTGCGGGAGGATGAATTTGAAAAACTAATAAGCCAAGTAATATATGTTTCGGCTACCCCAGGGCAAGAAGAGTTACGGAGAAGTAAGCAAGTAGTGGAGCAGATTGTTCGCCCAACAGGACTATTGGACCCAGAAGTGGAGATTAGACCAATAGATGGGCAGATAGACGATCTAATGGAGGAAATTCAGAAGAGAGTAAAAAAGAAACAAAGGGTGTTGGTTACAACACTCACTAAAAAGATGGCAGAAGATCTTACTACTTTCCTGCAAGAAGCGGGGACAAAGGTGCAGTATTTGCATTCAGATGTGGAGACTTTGGAGCGAATAGATATTCTGCGGGATTTGAGGCTCGGGAAATATGATGTGTTGGTGGGTATCAATCTTCTTCGTGAAGGATTAGATCTCCCAGAAGTTTCCCTGGTTGCAATACTAGATGCGGATAAAGAAGGGTTTCTGCGTTCAGATACCGCACTTATTCAGACATTCGGTAGGGCAGCTCGGCACTTAGATGGGAGAGTCATTATGTATGCGGATCATATTACCGGTTCGATGCAAAGGGCAATAGATGAATCCAGTAGACGTCGGGAAAAGCAGGTTGAGTTTAATAAGAAGAATAAGATTACACCAAAGTCCATCGTCAAAGAAATAAAGACGATTCACAAGCAGGAATATGAAGATGTTCCGGAAGAGAAGGAACTGAATAAGTTTAGGAAGCAGGCTAATGCAGAAGAAATAGATGCAATCATCCGTCAGTTGGAAGACGAGATGGATCTAGCGGCATGCAACTTAGAATTTGAAAAAGCTGCACAGATTCGAGATCGGGTGGAGTTTTTGCGTCAACAAAAATAACTTATTTTGTTTTAGTTGTGCGGGAAAGACCACCCCACTCTTTGAGGATGATGTAGAAAACAGAAGCGACGGGAACGGCCAAAAGAATTCCTAGTACGCCCATTAGTTTGGCACCGATAAGAAGAACAATAATAATAGTGACGGGATGCAAACCAACAGTCCGTTGCATTACTTTTGGTACCAGAAGCTTGTTTTCCAGTTCTTGTACTAATACGTAGAATCCAGTTACTACCAATGCCATAGTGGGGCTAATGCTTAGAGCGATCAGGATAGCGGGAATAGCAGAGAGAATGGGTCCGATAATAGGAATAATTTCCAGTACTCCAGCCAGTAGGGCAAGAGTTAAAGCATAAGGTACCCCGATAATCACCAATCCAGCATAGACTAATATGCCGACGAGAATACCGAGAAGCAGCTGTCCTCTTAGCCATGCTCCCAGTCCAGCACCTACTTTGTGGGAAATAGTAACAATCTGGTTCTTTTGTTTGAGTGGCAGTAGGGCTACAAAAAACTTTTTGATTCCATTTTCATCCAGTAGTAGATAGAGGTTCAGCACAAATACAGTAAGGACAGCAGTAAAGCCACTGATGAAGCCTTTGGTAGTGTTGAAAATATTGCTAGTAAAGTTATTCAGGAAATTGGAAACAGCATTCAGACTGGATTGAGAGTCATTGATGAGATGGTTTTCAATGCCGAATTCACGGAGGTTGTTGATGAAGTTGTTGAAGTACGAGAAGTAGTTCGGTAATTGGTCTGCTAGTTGTCGTAGCTGGGTAATGGCAGGAGGAAGGATGAAATATATCAGTGCGCCAAAGAAGGCGATAATAACCAAATACAGCAAAAGGATGGTGAGGATACGGGGAATTTTTCTCTTTGCCATTCCGTCAATCACAGGAGAGAGAGCGGCAGCAACAATAACAGAAGCAAAGATGATGGCGATTACATCTCTAATTACAAACAAAAACCAGAGGCCGAGTAGGACGGCTAAGATTTTGAAGATTGAGTTGATAGAGATATCTAAAGGCATATATTAGATCTTATTTGGTGGGACTTTTAATGTTTCTGTTGTGGTCTCGTTAACAATGAAGTTTACCACTAGTTCGCTGGATGCAATAAGCTTAGTGCGGTCGACTACTGCTAGGATTATGGGATGGGATACAACTTGAGTATATACAGTATCTGGGTTGTCTTCGGGAGTGGTACGGTGGTAGCGAATGTCTATCGTGTTACTTTGGCGGCGAACGGATAAAAGACTGAGCTGGTAACCACTGCTTGGGTTGGTGATAGTATATCCTAAGGCTACTTGTTTATCCCAGTTTATTGGATTGTTATCAAGAGGATCACAGATGCTCTCAAGCTCTACTTGGCTAGTAAATAGGTAGGCGGTGTTGGGTTCTGTTTTAGAAGGTTTGGCTTGTTCGGCAGTAATGGAAGTAAAGGGAATATTGAATCCTGCCCGGTAGCCACGGTAGTTGGCAACACCTAGCATGACGATAGCAATTATCAGTACAACGACAATGCCCCAAAAGCTGTTGGTAAAAGGTTTGGGTTTACTCATCTACATTATTATATGTATTCTGAAAAAGATATGGAAGTTGCAACAGACATTCGTCAAATTAGCATCAACGATGATGAATATCCCCAAAGTTTGCGGGAGATAGCAGATCCTCCAGCTATTTTATATGTCAGGGGGAATCTTAATTGGGACAAGCAAAAAGAAGTTGTTGCAGTTGTTGGAACACGCAAACCCACAGCGTATGGGTTGCAAATCGCTACCCAACTAGTCGAAATCATTGCAAAACAGTGTGTAATAGTTTCAGGATTGGCTTATGGGATTGATGCAGCGGCACATAAAGCGGCCTTGCGCAAGGAAGGGATTACGGTGGCAGTTCTTGGTTCTGGCCTAGATGATGCATCTATTTACCCTAGAGAGCATCGAAAACTGGCGCAGGATATTTTGAGAAAGGGAGGAGTGTTAATTTCGGAGTATCCACCTCTTGCAGAGCCTTTGAAGCATCATTTTCCCGAGAGGAACAGGATAATTGCTGGTCTAAGTCAGAAGATTGTGGTGGTGGAAGCGGGGGAGAGAAGCGGTGCACTTATTACTGCAAACCTCGGTTTGGATTATAATCGCGAGGTATTGGCGGTGCCAGGACCAGTAACTAGTCTAATGTCGATGGGTCCCAATCAGCTCATTGCCGAAGGGGCAAAACCAGTTCTTAGACCTAGTGATGTAGTGGAGATAATTGGGTAAAATATTCAAGTTGATTTGACGGAAGTGGAGTAAATCGTTTATAACTCTTTTGTGCCCGAAGTAAAAGCAAGTAATAGAGAATGAAAGATAATTTAGTAATAGTAGAATCTCCTACTAAGGCAAAAACCATTGCCAAGATTTTGGGATCTGGGTATCGAGTAGAGGCATCATATGGTCATGTTCGAGATTTGCCGAAGTCAAAGTTGGGAGTAGATACAGAAAACAATTACAAACCAGAATATGTAATTCCTACTGCTAGTCGCAAAACAGTCACCAAGCTGAAGGAATTGGCGGAAAAAGCGGAAACAATATATCTGGCTACTGACGAAGACCGTGAAGGAGAAGCAATAGGTTGGCATGTGCAAGGTGTCTTAAAGGCCCCAGATAGCAAGATAAAGAGGGTAGCATTTCATGAGATTACTCCCGAAGCAGTAAAAGAAGCTTTTAGTCATACTCGCTCCATAGACTTGCATTTGGTAGATGCTCAGCAAGCACGTCGGGTTTTAGATAGGCTAGTCGGATACAAACTTAGTCCTCTTTTGTGGCGCAAAATCTTTAGAAGGCTTTCTGCAGGTCGCGTGCAATCAGTTGCACTTAGGATTTTAGTGGAAAGAGAAAGGGAAATAGAGGCGTTTAATCCGCAGGAATATTGGACGATTGAAACAGATTTCAAAACCTCTGGAGGAGACAAGCTTGTAGCAATGGTTGCAAAAGAAAATGGTAAAGATCCGGTACTCGTTAGCGAGGCAGATGCTAAAAGAGTGGCGAAGTTACTGGAAGATGCGAGTGAACACAAAATTGTGGAGATTAAAGAAGAAGAACGGGAACGTCATCCGGCAGCACCATTCACTACTTCTACTTTGCAACAACAAGCGGGTATTCAATTGGGATTTGGAGTGAAGAAGACAATGACGATTGCTCAACAGTTGTACGAGGGTGTGGATATAGATGGGAGTGGACCAGTTGGTTTAATTACCTATATGCGTACAGATTCCACTAATCTGGCGATGTCAGTAGTAAATTCGGCCAGAGGAGTGATTGAAAAAATGTTTGGTAAAGAATACTTACCAGAGAAACCAAGGTTTTACAAAACCAAATCTCGTGGCGCACAAGAAGCTCATGAAGCAATTCGTCCTGCTCAACCCCAAGTAATTCCAGAGCAAATTAAGGGGAGAGTAAGCGAAGACCAATTCAAGTTGTATAGGCTGATTTGGCAGAGGATGATAGCTTGTCAGATGAATTCAGCTCAAATTCGTACTCAAGAAGTGGTGGTTAAGTCTGGAGTTATTGAGAGTAAAGCAAATGGGGCAACAGTTGTTTTTCCTGGCTTTGCAAAAGTTTTTGATAAATGGCCATTCCAAGAAAATGTTTTGCCAAAAGTTTTGACAGATGAATTATTAAAACTCATGGGAGTGGTGCCTACTCAGCATTTTACCGAACCACCGGCAAGATATACCGAAGCAGCATTGGTGAAACAGATGGAAAAGATGGGAATTGGAAGACCTTCCACTTATGCACCAACTATTGTTACTTTGGGTGTTAGGGGGTATATCAAGAAAGTGAAAAAGGCTTTGGTTCCACAGGAAGTAGGAATGCTTGTAAATGATTTCTTAGTGGAACATTTTCCCAATATTGTAGATTACAGCTTCACTGCTCGGATGGAAGACGATCTAGATGAGATTGCTGAGGGGAAGAAAGAATGGATGCCGGTAATAAAAGAATTTTATGAACCGTTTATTGAACAAATTAAATTAAAGGATAAAGAAGTGGCTAAACAAACTGCAGAAGATGAGGTTACAGACAAGAAGTGTGTTAAATGTGGTGAACCGATGGTAATAAAGACGGGAAGATTTGGAAAGTTTTTGGCATGCTCTGGTTTTCCCAAGTGTAAATATACGGAGCCTTTGAATGGGGAGGGAAAAAGTGAGGTGGAAGTTACGGATAAGAAATGTGAGAAGTGTGGTGCACCAATGGTAAAAAAGAATGGAAGATTTGGTCCATTCTATGGATGTAGCAATTATCCGACTTGCAAACATGTTGAGAATATCAATACTCCAACTATTCGGATGGCTTGTCCGAAGTGTAAGGAAGGCGATGTGGTGGTTCGCAGAACTAAAAGGGGAAAGATATTCTATGGGTGCAGTAATTATCCGAAATGTGATTTTGCAGCATGGGATGAGCCTGTGTCAGAAAAGTGTCCAACCTGCGGAAGTCTGATGACAAAACCAATTAAGAAAGGTTATCCAGTTTGTACTGAATGCGGGTATGAGGAGAAGAGCTAGGGACAAGGCTTGATGACTACGGGGATTTCGGGTATAATTCACCCGTAAGTAATCCTTAGAGTTATGCCTAAAAAGAAAGGCAAAGGAAAATTAGGATGGGTAGGGTGGTTGCTGAAGGGATATTGGGCTGTTTTGGTAGTCAGCGGTTTGTTTATAGTATTGCAACTGGCTAGTGCTAATCCTAATCCCAATGCAGTTAGTTCAACGACGTCGATGACGTTCAATGATTACGTTTGTGGAGCGGTTGGATATGCAGGAGCGGTGATTGGTGCTTTGGCGGTACTAATGATTATGTTGGCCGGAGTAGTGTATGCTACTTCAATGGGTAGCAGTGGAGGAAAAGAAGGATTGGGAGGAATTAGTGCTGCTAAGGAGATGATAGTTGCAGCATTAACGGGAATTTTGTTGATCATAATGGCTCCGTTCTTTGTTGGAGAGTGCGGGAGAGGTGGAGGTTTTTTCCAAGACATATTTAGCCGGTTTATTCGTCCTATTACCATTACTACTGATTACGGTTCTACTTAAACGGATAATAGTTCAACAGTACCCTCTAATTCGGCTCCCTCTAAGACAACTCCTGTTAAACCACCTTCTTCCGGTGGGGGTGGAGGTGGGAGGACGCCTCCTGTACCTGGAGGTATTACGGGAAACGATAGCATATAAGACCAATATCTTTGGTGTTGAAGATAGGATTAGGGTGATTACGGAGGTTGGGAGGTTTTCAATAATTTATGAAAGACTATATCGAGGTTCGTGGGGCACGCGAGCACAATCTTAAGGGTGTCGATGTTAAGATTCCAAAGAACCAGTTGGTTACTATTACTGGAATGTCCGGCTCAGGAAAGAGTTCACTTGCTTTTGATACCATCTATGCAGAAGGACATAGGAGATATGTGGAAAGCTTGTCTGCCTATGCCAGGCAGTTTTTAGGGCTTACCAATAAGCCAGATGTGGATAGTATAGAGGGACTTTCTCCTGCAATTTCCATAGACCAAAAATCTTCATCGTCTAATCCACGTTCAACAGTTGGGACGATTACGGAGATATATGATTACATGCGTTTGCTCTATGCCCGGATAGGGGTTCCGCACTGTCCAAAGTGTGGAAAGGCGGTGATGAGGCAGAGTATAGACCAGATTTTGGCGCAGGTTTTGGGGTTGAAGATAAATAATGCCGTTATTCTGGCACCAGTTATTTCAGATCGAAAAGGGGAATACAAGCAGGAACTAGTAGATCTTAAAAAGAGTGGGTACGTGAGAGTAAGAGTGGATGGGAATATATATGAGTTGGATGAGAAGATTGAATTGGATAAGAACAAGAAACACACGATTGAAGCGGTGATTGATCGCTTGGATTTGTCTGATACAAGTCAGGATACTCGCACTCGGTTGGCTGATTCGGTGGAAACAGCTCTTCGGTTAGGGGAGGGGAAGTTGAAGGTTTCTAATGGCACAGACGATTGGTTCTTTTCGGAAAGCTTGGCATGTCCGAAATGTGATATCAGTATTCCGGAATTTGAACCACGGCATTTTTCTTTCAATAGTCCACATGGTGCTTGTCCGAAATGTACTGGATTGGGCGTAACGCTAGAACTGGATCCAGATCTTTTGATACCGAATAAAAAACTAAGCATTTCTGAAGGAGCAATTCGTCCATGGGGAGTGCACATGGTTAGCGGAGGAGGATGGAATAACAGGATATTGGAAGCAGTGGCAAGAAAGTTTAAATTTGATATCAACATACCAGTAGAAAAACTAGATAAGAGAGCATTAGATATTGTTTTGTATGGAAGTGGAGAAGAAGAGGTGGTGGTGCAGTACCAAACGCCCCATGGGAAAACAAACGAGTATGTGGTGAAGTTTGAAGGGGTTATTCCGAACCTCATGCGTCGCTACAGGGAAACTGATTCGGATTTCATTAGGGCGGAAATAGAGCAGTATATGACAAGCAAACTCTGTCCAGAATGTCATGGCAGTCGATTGAAGCCAGAAGTTTTAGCAGTTACAGTGGGAGACAGATCGATTGTGGATGTGGCAAAGCTTCCGATTCGAGAGGCAGCAGATTTTTTTATCGATCTCAAATTATCTGTACAAGATAAGTTAATAGTAAAGCAGGTTCTGAAAGAAGTATCGGAGCGTTTGGGATTCTTGCGTAATGTGGGATTGGAATATTTGACACTGGATCGTTCTGCAAACACGCTTTCTGGTGGAGAAGCTCAGAGAATTCGGCTTGCTACCCAAATTGGTTCGGGGTTGAGTGGTGTTATATACATTCTAGATGAACCATCTATTGGGTTGCATCAGCACGATAACCGTCGGCTTATTCAAACACTAATGGGTTTGCGAGATTTGGGTAATACAGTGTTGGTAGTGGAACACGACGAAGAAACAATTCGTTCAAGTAATTGGGTAATAGATGTCGGTCCATATGCGGGCAAGCAGGGAGGGGAGATAGTAGCAGAAGGTACACCCGAACAAGTTGCCAAGAACAAGAAGTCTCTTACTGGCCAATATCTTGCAGGAACTAGGAAAATTGAGGTGCCAAAGAAGAGGCGTACTCCGAACGGAAAGTGGTTGGAGATAAAAGGAGCTTCTGAATTCAATCTAAAGGATCTAGATGCGAGATTTCCGTTACAGTCTTTTGTTTGTGTAACAGGGTTATCTGGTTCAGGAAAGTCTACTCTAATCAACGAGATCTTGGCTAAACGTTTGGCAAAAGACTTCTATGGTGCTCACGAACAACCGGGAGAACATAAGTCGATTGAGGGAATCAATTACTTGGATAAAGTAATTAGTATCGATCAGTCTCCCATTGGTAGAAGTCCTAGGAGTAATCCGGCTACATATACTGGTCTTTTTACATATATTCGAGATTTGTTTACTCAGCTGCCAGAGTCTAAAATGCGTGGTTACAAACAGGGAAGATTTTCTTTCAACGTAAAGGGTGGTAGATGTGAAAACTGTCGGGGAGATGGAGTAAATAAAATTGAGATGCACTTTTTGCCAGATGTATATGTGCCTTGTGATGTCTGTGAGGGGAGAAGATACAACCAGGAAACTTTATCTATTCATTACAAAGGAAAAAACATTGCAGATGTTTTGGATCTTACAGTAGACGATGCTGCAGATTTTTTTGCTAACATTCCTGCGATTAAGAATAAGTTGGATACTTTACAGGAAGTAGGACTGGGATATATCAAGCTTGGTCAGCCGGCAACACAGCTTTCAGGAGGAGAAGCACAACGG
This sequence comes from uncultured Candidatus Saccharibacteria bacterium, assembly GCA_964434605.1. Lineage (GTDB taxonomy): Bacteria > Patescibacteriota > Kazan-3B-28 > Kazan-3B-28 > Kazan-3B-28 > JAKLDB01. The sequence continues at coordinate 34,185 of CAYSVM010000002.1, read as the reverse complement.
GTAAAATTGGCGACAGAACTTTCTCGTAGGGCAACGGGAAAAACTTTGTATATTTTAGATGAGCCGACAACTGGTTTGCATTTTGAAGACACCAAAAAACTATTAGATGTTTTGCATCGGTTGGTGGATAAAGGTAATTCGGTAGTGGTGATTGAACACAATTTGGATGTAATAAAAACAGCAGATTGGATATTGGATTTGGGTCCAGAAGGTGGAGATTTAGGGGGGAAGATAGTGGCAGAAGGTACACCAGAACAAGTTGCTAAGACAAAGGGGTCTTATACCGGTCAATATCTGGTGAAAGTTCTGAAGTAATTGACTGGGGGCATAATAACAGGTAAGAAGGGAGTACAGTTTATGTATAGCTCCTTATTTTCGTGACTCTCGATTTTTTTTATTGTCTTTAACGCGTTCTAAGCCGTGCGCGCTTTACTACCAATTCTTTTCGAGAGTCACCAACTCCCTCGCCCTTTCCAGCTCTTCCGGTACATAGAGGCTTCTCTAGGACGGAGAGTCTGGAAAGGGCTGTATTTGAAAACATGGCAATTAATGCAAAATTAGTTTTGAAGAATGCTCCGACTAAGCCGGGAGTGTATTTGATGAAAGATAAAGCGGGCAAAGTCATCTATGTAGGAAAGGCGAAGAATATTAAGAAAAGGTTAGCTAGTTATTTTTCCAAACAGGACAAGTCACCAAAGACAGTTGCTCTAATGGAGAGGGTTCACAAAATCGAGACTATTACGGTGAACAGCGAAACAGAAGCGTTTCTACTCGAAAACGAGTTGATTAAAAAACACAGACCGCAATTCAACATCATAATGCGGGATGATAAAAACTATTTATATATTCGAATTACTGTAAATGAAGAATTCCCCCAAATTTTATTAGCAAGAAGAGTTTCCAAAGATGGAGCGAAATACTTTGGGCCATATGCGACTTCGGGGCAGGTGTACGAAGGATTAAGGCTAATCAAGAGAATATTTCCTTTGTGCAGTGCTACTCATCCGATTACCTCGGCTAGTTTGAAGAAGGGGCAGAATAGAGCTTGTTTAAACTATCACCTAAAAATTTGTCCGGGAGTATGTGTCGGGAAAGTAAAATCAAAAGATTATCACAAAACCATAGATCAGGTAGTGCGATTTTTGCACGGCAACTATGAATTGGTTATCAAACAGCTCAAACAGGAGATGCAGAGATTGTCTGGGAACAAGGAATACGAGCGGGCGGCGAAAATTCGAGATGGCTTGAGGGCAATTGAAGCAATCAACGAAAGACAAAGCGTGGTAAAAACCAATTTGTCGGTTAGCGAGGATGCAATTGGTGTGGCAAGGTCATTGAATAAAGCAATGGTGATACTATTGCAGATTCGATCAGGTAAGTTGCTAAATCAACAGCAATATGCGGTTAATACAAAATACGAAACAGAAATTCCAGAGATTTTAGAGGGATTTTTGAGAGACTATTACGAAGGAGCAGCCGATTTACCAAAAACTATTTTATTACCCGAGGAGATTGAAAGCACAAAGAGTTTTGAAAAGTGGTTAAAGGATAAAACAGGAAAAAGAATTGAAATAATTGTTCCCACGAAAGGGCGGCAGAGAGCAATTGTCAGGTTGGCGGGATCAAACGCACAGATGAAGTTCAATCAAATTTCCGGAAAGTGGAAATTGGAAAAGTTAGTTTTCACCGAAGGAGTGGAGGGGTTAAAGAATATTTTGAAATTGAAGAAACTGGAGCGAGTCGAAGCATATGATATTTCCAATCTCCAGGGAACAGATTCAGTTGGTGCAATGGTGGTGTGGGAAAAAGGTCAGTTGGATAAAAAACAATATCGCCGTTTCAAGATAAAGACTGTGACTGGTCCCAATGATTTCGCTAGTCTGGCGGAGATTTTACAAAGAAGATTCGCTCACCAGAAGGGTGATGATAAATTCGCGAACTTACCAGACGTGGTGCTGATTGACGGAGGGAAGGGGCAAATTAGCACAATTACAAAGGCTTTGGAGGGCTTTAAGGTAATAGTGATTGGAATTGCAAAGGGAAGTCATAGCCGAACAAAAGCAAAGGATGATTTAGTTTTGCCAAGCGGGAAAATAGAAATTTTACCTGATAATTCACCAACTAAAATTTTATTGCAAAATATTCGCGACGAAGTTCATCGCTTTGCGATTACTTATCACACTAGTCTTCGCAAAAAACGGATGACATCATCGGGAATAGAAAAAGTTTCTGGAGTTGGGGCGGTAACGCGCAAAAAGTTGATAAAAACATTCGGTTCCATGGCGGCAGTCAAAAGAGCAAATGCATCAGAAATTGCCCGAATAATCGGGAAAGAGCGGGCATTACGCATCAAGCGAGCTTTGGGTTAGATGGCAATTCGGTGGCTGTCGCTGTCGAAATGTTGAGTGGAAAATTCGAAGATTTGTGCAGTAGGAGTTAGTGCAGTAAAGCGATGCACGTCTTTGGGGTGCAGGATAATTGCATCTCCAGTTTTTAGGATAAAGGTTTCTCGGATGATTGGTGGATTGATTTTGGCATTTTTTAGATCGGTTAGTTCAACTTTAATTTTTCCTTTTGTAACGTAGAAGGTTTCGGTTTTTAGTTTGTGGTAGTGCAGGCTACAGTGTTTCCCTTTTTTCACGATTAATAATTTTCCGCAATAAAGTTTGTCATTGTGGATCCAACGTTCTTCTCCCCAAATCTTTGGGACTACTTTTATTTTCTCCGTATTCTTGAGAGAAGCATGTTTGGACATATTCTAATTGTACACATGTAATTTGCTCTTCTGGAATTTTGGGCTAACATAGGGGAGTGAATGACAAGACGATAAGATCGGCGGGGGTGATTGCTGGTATCGTAGTGGTGCTGGGTGTTTTGGCTTTGGGAGCGCAATATTGGTCATCCTTAAGTGGAGGGGCTGGTGCGCAGGTATTAGATTTGGCTCAGCTTCCCAATAGTATTTCAGTTTCCAAAGAGGATTATGTAACGATGCAGTCCCTTTTGGATCGCTATTCTTCGATTAGCGATTTGGCTACCAAAAACCAAATTGTGAAGGAATTTAGGGATATTTTTGACAATCTAGTACAGTAAACTCTGGGGTATAGGTAAATATTCCTCTCTGGTAGAGGATTTTTGAGTTATCCACAATTTCAGAAAAAACTCTTGCTCGTTGACAAATAAAGGCTTGTATGATATAATCGGGACAGTTGTAAGGGGGTGAGAGGAATTTAGATGGAGGAGGATAACTACAACCAGGAAGATTCTAGTTCCGTCATTAAATCAATAATGGTGGAACAAGAGGAAAAGACCCGTGAAGCACTGGACCCATTAGTGGTTGTAATTAGTGCTGTTAATTCGCTAAAGGATCGGGAAAGGGAAGTGCTCTTGGGAAGGTTTGGATTAGAAGATGGCAATAAGCTTACTTTAGAGGCGATCGGTTCTAAGTTTGGTGTTACAAGAGAACGTGCTCGTCAGGTTGAGAATTCTGCAATAAAGAAACTAGCAGAAAAGCCTACTAAAGATTTGGCGAAACTGTTGAAGATTGTAAACAGCTATCTTTTAGAAATGGGAGGAGTGATGTCTCTGGCTGGATTAGCGGAATATTTTAAGATTGGGAATGATCAGAGACGAGAAGCGGAACTAAATGCCCTGCGTTTAACGGTAGCGCTGGATAACAATGTAGTTGGTTTGCCCAAAGAAGATATGTTCCATGTTGGTTGGGCAAAAAAGAATGCCTCTATGGGCTTGGTAATAAAAGTTTTAGATGAAATAGAAAAGATTTTAGTCAATCTAGGTAAGCCAGTAACAGAAGATGTATTGTGGGGAAAACTGACAGATACCCCAGTTTATGCAGACAATAGTGCTCGTCTTACTCCGAGTATTGTTCATGGGATATTATTGGTGGGAGCAAAGTTAGCACAGACCGAAAGTGGAGAGTGGGGATTAGTGGCTTGGCCAACGGTTGTTCCAAAAAGGATACGTGACAAAATCTTTCTTGTTTTGCAGAAATTTGGAAAGCCAATGCATTTCAGAGACATTGCTGATGCAATCAACCAAACGTTTATTGGGGGGAAGACGGTATTGAGTAGGACGGTGCATAATGAACTTATTGGTGATACCAGGTTCGTCTTGGTGGGTAGAGGCATATATGCCCTTAGAGAACAAGGGTACCAGCCAGGAGCGGTTGCGGATGTAATAATCAAGGTAATGAAGCAAGCGGGTAAACCTCTAGCGGTGGAAGAAGTGATTGAAGCGGTGTTGAAGGATAGAGAAGTAAAAAGGAATACAGTTATTGCTAATTTACAGAATAAGAAGTTATTTCGTAGAGTTGATAAAAATAGCTATACCCTGGTTTCGGAAGAGAAATAATTTAACAAATTTTTTGGAATAGAATGTGGGAGGATTCTTCTAGTCTAGTTGTATTAGGATTGCTACTGGTGGGTTGGCTGATTTTTTTTGCACTCCTGTTTTGGATGCGACAACGGGGAAGAGTAGCCAAACAACCAGTTGAGCAGTCTACCACTTCTTTGCCAGTTAGTCTTGAGGCGGTAGACAAGCCTGTTCCAAGCGATTCTGGGGTTCTTTTGGCGGTAGAGGTACCAAAAGACAACGAGATTACACCTCTGGCTGCAGAGCTAATGTTTGCTAGTTTGCATGGGATTTATCGGCCGGCTAAGGGAGTGGCGCAGGAACATATAAGTTTTGAACTTCAGGCGAAGGAAAAGTCTATTCGCTTTTTTGTGTGGACTCCAAAACATTTGCAAGGTTATGTAGAAGGGCAAATCTATGCACAGTATCCGGGGGTAATGATTAGCGAGTTTAAGGATTACACGGATGTACACAAGATGGGTGCAAATGTGGCGCTTGTTTCAACAGATCTTAAATTAGTACGAGAAGATATCTTTCCGATAAAAAGCTTCGATAGCTTCGAGGTAGATCCGCTTTCGGCAATTACTGCAACCCTGAGTAAGTTAGAAGGGAAGTCTCAGATTTGGGTGCAGATTCTTATTCGTCCAGAGAATGACAGCTGGAGGAATCGGGCAATTAACTATATTTCAGCAATTAGGTCTGGTCGGAAGGGATTTGGTGCAACTTTGGTAAAGAGTTTGACCGGACTCGCTTCAGATGTGGTAAAGACAGCAATGTCAGGTGCGCCAGTCGATCCTACACCAGAGAAGAAGATTGAGTTAGCACCAGGCGTGGAAGATGCATTGAAAAAGATTGAAGAAAAAAGTACTAAGCTGGGGTTCCAAACTCTTATTCGTTTGGTTGCGATTGATGAAACACCTTCTGCTGCTCAGCAGAAGCTAGATTTAGTGGTGGGATCATTTAAACAATTCAACACTACAAATCTTAATGGTTTTGTTTCGGTAAGTGAACCCATACCAGTAGCGCAAGTCTTCCAGAGATATGTTCAAAGAACATTTCCACAAACTGGTTTTGTTTTGAATGTGACAGAATTGGCAAGTATATATCACTTGCCGAATAAATCGGTGAGTACTCCGCATTTGGTGTGGGCAGGTGCAAAGAAAGGCGAACCACCGGCCAATTTGCCACTGGCCGACGAAACTCCGCCTGAACTTTTGACTAATATTGGTGTAACTAACTTTCGAGGAAGCCAGGAGAAGTTTGGGATAAAAATAAGTGACAGAAGAAGACATGTATATGTAGTGGGTAAAAGCGGTACTGGTAAGTCTACTTTGCTACAGAATATGGCGATAGATGATATCACTGAAGGAAGAGGTGTGGCGGTGGTGGATCCACACGGTGAATATGTAGATTACGTGTTAGATAGGATTCCGGATAAGAGGATAGATGATGTTATAATCTTTGATCCGAGTGACAAAGACTTCCCGATTGGTTTTAATATCTTGGAAGTGGAAGATCCCAGATACAAACTGGTAACAGCTTCAGGAGTGGTAGGAGTATTTAAAAAGATATTTGGAGATAGTTGGGGCCCTAGATTGGAATATTGGTTGGCATCTGCCATTTTGGCATTGTTGGATTATCCAGGATCAACACTGGTTATGGTGCCTCGTTTGTTTACGGATGATGCATTTAGAGAAGATGTTATTTCAAAAGTGCAGGATCCGATTATCAAAAACAGGTGGATTACCGAATACAACAAACTGGATCAACGTCAGCGAAACGAAACCATTTCTCCTATTCTGAACAAAGTAGGACAGTTTCTTTCATCCAATATTATTCGTAATATTGTTGGTCAGCCAAAAAGCTCGATCAATATGCGTAACTTAATGGATGAAGGAAAGATTATGCTAGTAAAGCTTTCAAAGGGTCTTATCGGAGAAGACAACGCAGCACTTTTGGGTGCTTTAATCATTACCAAGTTGCAGTTAGCGGCAATGAGTCGAGCAGATGCAACAGAAGCTAGCCGAAAAGATTTCTTCCTGTATGTAGATGAGTTCCAGAACTTTGCTACAGATTCTTTTGCCACTATTTTATCCGAAGCAAGAAAATATGGTTTGAGTCTGACAATGGCTCACCAGTACATTGCTCAGCTTTCGGAAGCAGTGAGTAAGGCTGTGTTTGGTAACGTGGGAACGCTGGTTGCATTCAGAGTGGGCTCAGACGATGCAGCGTTTCTGACTAAGGAATTTGCGCCAGTATTCACCGAACAAGACTTGGTGAATTTGGATGTGTTCAACATCTATGTAAAGCTTTCGATCGACGGTCTTACCGCTGGTGCTTTTTCTGCTGGTACGTTGCCTCCAAGTGCGGATAAGAATACTAATAAGCAGAAAGTTATCGAACTCTCGCGTAATAAGTACTCGGCAAAAGCTGAAGGTGTGGAGGAAGGTATTCGGAACATCCAGACTGGTCCAGTGCAATCAGCTACGGCAAGACCCTCTGGACAGCCGATAAAAAGCGGTTTGGGTACGCCAATTCGTCCAGGTGCGAAAATGCCGAATATTACAGGCCTCAAGAGCCTCATTTCCAATATTGAACGTAAGAAGCAAGAGAAGCTGGCACCAGAGCAGAAAGAAGAGCTGGTAAAGACTCTAGAGGAGGATCTAAAGAAGGAGTCTAACTCACTGAAAGAGGTTCTGGAGCGTGCCAAGCAACAAAAGGAGATAGACCAGGCAAAGGGCGGAGAAGACCAAAATTCTCTATAATACGAAGGATGACGACTAAGGCATCTATTCGGAAGGAGGTTGAGAAGCTAAGAGAGGAGCTGAATTACCATTCTCGGCTTTACTATATCCTAGACAAGCCCGAGATCTCGGATGCTGAATACGACAAGATGTATAGGAGACTGGTGGATTTGGAAACTCAATATCCAGATCTTGTAACCCCAGATTCTCCAACCCAAAGAGTGGGAGACAAAGTCTCTGGTGAATTTGCTGAAGTGAGGCATACCAGTCAGAGGATGAGTTTGGACGATGCCTTTTCTGTGGAAGAAGTGGAGGAGTTTCAGACTAGAGCAAAGAAAATATTGGATGAACACTTCGATTACGTCTGTGAACTCAAAATAGATGGTCTGCAGATGGTTTTGACATACAAGAAGGGGTTGTTGGTAACAGCAGCAACACGGGGAGATGGAAGGGCAGGAGAGGATGTAACACATACAGTGAAAACAGTGCGAGATATCCCACTCAAACTTTCTAAGGCAATAGATATTGTGGTATCGGGGGAAATATATATTGGTAAAAAGGATTTTAATAAAATAAACGACCAACAGAAAAAGTCTGGTGGGCAGGTGTATGCCAATCCGCGTAATTTAGCGGCAGGGACAGTGAGACAGCTAGATCCAAAGGTCGCAGCAGGAAGGCGGCTACGTAGCTTTGTTTACGATATCGAAGGAGATATTGAACCTAAAACACAGACAGAGATCTTGGGAGTGTTGGAAGAATTAGGATTCTCGGTGAATCAGGAACACAAGTTGGCTCACAGTATGGATGAGGTAGGGGAGTTTATCCAAGGATGGACGACGAAGCGCGACAATTTGCCATATGAAGTAGACGGGATAGTGGTGAAAATAAATGAGGTGCGTCAGAGATTGGTTTTGGGAACAACGGCAAAGTCTCCTCGTTGGGCGATTGCTTGCAAATTTCCAGCGGAGCAGAAGCAAACAAAGATTCTAGATATTATCGTCCAAGTTGGACGGCAGGGGACACTAACACCAGTAGCCATTCTTGAACCAGTTCGGATCGCAGGTTCGACGGTTAGTCGAGCGACATTGCATAACGAGGATGAAATTTTAAGAAAAGATGTACGAGTAGAGGATACGGTGGTGGTGCAGAAGGCGGGAGATGTAATTCCTGAGGTGGTAGAGGTAATAAAGGATAAGAGAACAAAGTTGGCGAAGATATTTAAGATGCCAGAGAAATGTCCGATATGTGGAGGAAAAGTGGTGCGAGTAGAAGGGGAAGCGGCGCATAGATGTGTGAATAAGAATTGTTTTGTGGTGCAGCTTAGAAAATTGCAACATTTTGTCTCTCGTGATGCTTTTGATATCGAAGGATTGGGAGAGAAGATAATTGAACAGCTATTTAAGGAAGGGTTGGTGCGAGATCCGGCCGACTTTTTTACATTGAAAGAAGGAGATATAGAACCACTAGAAAGATTTGCAGAAAAGAGTGCTAAGAATCTAGTGAAAGCAATTAGTGAAGCAAAAGAGATTAGTTTAGACAGATTCATCTATGCATTAGGAATTTTACATGTGGGAGCACAGACGGCACGGAATGTAGCCGCTTCTTTTGATACTTTGGAAAAAATAAAGTACGCATGGAGGGACGACTGGATAGAAATTGATGGGGTGGGACCGAAGGTGGGTGAAAGTATTTTCAATTTCTTTCAAGATGAACACAATCTTGAATTGGTTGATAAACTGCTGAAGGTTGGTGTGAAAATACAGCTACCAGAAAAGCCAAAGTCTAATAAATTGAATGGAAAAACTTTTGTGGTGACGGGAACGCTCAATTCGATGAGCCGAGAAGAGGCAGAAGCAAAGGTAAGAGAGATGGATGGTAAAGCAAGTGGCTCTGTGTCGGTCAAAACTGACTACGTAATAGTGGGGACGAATCCGGGAAGCAAGTACAATGCCGCGAAAAAGTTGGGTGTAAAAATTATTTCCGAAGAAGAGTTTCTGAAGCTGGTGAAATAATTTAGACAAGAGAAAAGCCCCACAACGTGTGCGGGGCTAATTCTTTCTACCTTTCCTCCTAGCCCGACCAGCCTACTGATCTTCACCATGGTACATTTTGTAGAGAAACACTCTACTAATGCCCGGTGGTTCAGTAGGATCGGGTGCTGTCAGCTCCTGTTTTGAGGGGAGCTGATATGTTATCGAGTCTGGTTGTGTTTGGGCATTTGTTGCCCAAACGGCCAGACCAATCACCAGTGCTCCAATGAGAAAACTGATGATTGCTCTTTTGTCCAGTCGGATCACCATACTCCAGAGTACGATGATCAGACCGACAAGCGGCGTGACCCACAAAATGTGTGGGGACATTTCTTCTGGCCGATGTTGGGATATCAGACAGAAGAAGCTGCCGAGAGCGAAGACTGACATCACTCGGAAAAACCAGTGATGTAGTCTTGATAACGCAAAGTGGGCTACAAAAACCCACAGCAGCGAACCCAAAACTAAGAAGGTTGCGCTAGGGGACATAAAGTACCTCCTGTAAAAGGATATGGGTAGCTTACTCCTAAAAGGGAGAAATGTCAAGATTATCAGCTTCCAGAGCGGATAATATTGGACATAGGGAAACCCCCCGCCTTTCGGCAGGGGGTTGTCGTATATATTGCGTGACTCTGGTAGTTGCTCCAAAGTCGGCGCAAGAAAAGAACAGATGAGACCGTTAGGCCGATGGAGATACCGTCGCGACTAACGACAACTTGTCACGTAAGGACTTGGTAGTCCAAATGATTGGTTGTCGCCTAGTTGAGACGATAGTTATGCTTTTTTCCTTCGGTTCGAGCTCGAACTCTGGAAAAAGCATCTTAATGCGATCATAGCTCTCGCGGGTTACCACATCGTCAAGCATGACGATAGTGTTTACCCACGGAGCCTTTCCGAAACTCTCGATCTCGTCGAGCACCTTCTCGAGTGCTCCGATGAAATCGAAGTTTTGGCATCCTAACGTGCCAAAAATTTCGAATACGACTTCTTTTTGTTTACGAATTGCGTTTACTATTGCAGTTCGTCGTCCATCGTCCATTCCTGCTACTATGCCTATGCTACTTTCCTTGTCTTGGTTACGATGGACAGTAACTCCATCGATTCGCAGGTCTCGCACAAAGACCTTCATCGGCGTAGTCCTCCTTCTTGGTAGGGTACAATAATCACCTTCAGATTAGAGATTTTTAGGCTGGGTGTCAATTTTTGAGATTGAAAAAGAAATAAAAAAGCCCTAACGCACGGATGCGCTAGGGCGGTGGTTGTCTAAGGTTCATCTTGTTGGTTGAGGTTTTGCAATAAGTGGTCCATCCTGAACACCAAACGCTACAGTAAAGCGCTTACGTTCAATGGACCTAGCTAGTTCCATCATTGTCCTCGCTGCTAGCCGATGCGGGACATCAGCCAGACCTGCCCAATCCTTGGATGCCTTTAGGATGTAGGGCTTGAACGAGTCTAGATCTCGCATTGTATAATCCCACCACTCGCGGTTGATGAGATTGTTCCAGTTACCAACGACATTGGGGTCGTCACTGGCAACTACTGGCGGAATTTCCAGTAGTATCCCGCCACCGAAGCGATATGGTGTACCGCTTCTAATCTGATAGTTTCCTCCAGTAAAAGTGTACTGGATTGGTCTATCGAGTTCGTCCCTCTTCAGCACCTGATAGTTACGCCCAATCATAATTTGGGTGTAAAAATCATCAAAGGCAGGATCACTCTTCAGGGTGTCCGGCAGATTTCCTTGAACATATACGCTGATGTATATGTTCGCTTCCTTCAGCTGGCTTGGCCATGCTGGTTTGCCGGGGATTTTGTAGATTACATCTACAAATCCCTTTGGCATGTTAGGGTTGGTGGCAAGACTTGTTGCGGTCTTGCCAATGACTGGGTTTGTGTTTGCCGATTTGGTGTAGGCCAGTTGGGTGGTTGAGTGGGAGGCTACAAGCCATCCCGCAAAGAGTAGCGCTATCAAGACGATGAACGCCACTGTCAATTTCAAGGTTCTCATCCGTTACCTCCTTTGGTTTGGATGATTACAATACGCCTACAATATAGCACTACCCCCCCGAGAGCAAGGGGGAAATCCGCTCCCGTAATGGGGAATTTTATCAGGTATAATAGCCATATGGATAGGTTACCAAAAGAAGAGGTGGAGCATATCGCGCTGTTAGCTCGGATCGAGCTAAGTGAGGCAGAGAGCCAGAAGTATGCCGAAGAGTTGTCGGCAGTTTTGGGATATGTAAGCGAACTGCAGAAAGTGGATACGAATACAGTGGATGGTGATTCTAGTGTGGGTGGGCAGATTACAGGACTAAATAATGTAATGGCAGGAGACTATGTTGAGAAAAGTGAAATAACCAGAGAAGAGTTTTTGAAACAAGCTCCTGCGAGTGAGAAGGGGTATATAAAAGTGAAGAGTGTATTCAATAGAGATTAGGGTATGGATATTGCAGAGGCGAAGAAGATAGATTTGGAAGAGTTTCTTGAGGGCGCTAGAGAAGCAGACAAGAAGTTTCATTTTTTGTTGTCGATTGCGGATAAAGCGGGCAAGTTAGGGAAAGGCGAATTGGGTGTGCCCTGTTTTATTAAAGACAACATTGCGACGATAGAATATCCCACCACTTGTGCTTCCAAAATGTTGGAGAAATTTGTTTCTCCGTACGAGGCAACTGTAATTACAAAACTGAAAGAGGCAGGAGCGTGGATTGCGGGAAAGCTTAATTTAGATGAATTCGCTATGGGTTCCTCGACAGAGAATTCTGCTTTTGGAACGACAAAGAATCCAGTTGATCCTACTCGGGTACCAGGAGGTAGTTCGGGTGGTTCTGCGGCTGCGGTAGCGGCTGGGATAGTGCCTTTTGCATTAGGGAGTGATACAGGTGGTTCTATTCGTCAGCCAGCCAGCTTTTGCGGTGTAGTGGGGCTAATGCCAACATATGGTCGCGTTAGCAGATATGGTTTAGTTGCAATGGCAAGCTCTTTGGATAGGATTGGTCCAATTACCAATACGGTTTTGGATGCAGCAAAAGTTTTGCAGGTAATTGCGGGGAAAGATGAACATGATTCTACAACAGTAGATATTTCTGTTCCAGATTATTTAGCATTTCTAGATGGGGATGTGAAAGGCGTAAAGATCGGCGTACCAAAAGAATATTTTGCAGAAGGGGTGGACGGAAAAGTGGCGGAGGCAGTTAATGAGGCGATAGGTAAATTGAAAGATGTGGGAGCGGAGATTGTGGAAGTTAGTTTGCCACATTCTAAATATGCATTGGCGACTTATTACATTATTCAGCCAGCAGAAGTTTCGGCTAATTTAAGTAGATATGATGGAGTTCGGTATGGTCTTTCTACTGGTGCAGATGACAAGGTAGAAGATTTAATTAAGATGTATTTCACAACAAGGGCAGAAGGGTTTGGTGCAGAAGTGAAAAGGAGAATTATGCTTGGGACATATACTTTATCTGCGGGATTTAGGGATGCGTATTATGACAGGGCTCAAAGGGTAAGGGCGCTTATTAAGCAAGATTTTGATGAGGCTTTCAAAAAAGTGGATGTAATACTTTCACCAACTACTCCAACTATTGCATTCAAGATTGGCGAAAAGGCAGACAATCCCTTAGAGATGTATCAGGCGGATTTGCTTACTACTCCTGCAAGTCTAGCGGGGTTGCCGGCAATATCTGTTCCTTGCGGAAAAGTGGATGGAATGCCGGTGGGATTACAGGTTATGGGGAAGCAGTTTGATGAACCAACCATATTAAAAGTGGCAGATGCTTACGAGAGAATAAGATGATGATCTATTTCTTGCTAGTTGTATTGGTGATTGCCGGGATAGCATTTGGACTTATTTTCTATCTTTCTGGTAAGCGACAGCTTATTTCTGAAAATGAACGGCAAAAAATTCATGAGCTTTGGAATAACGTTGAGTTGCTAATGGCAGATGAAAGAGAAGCGTCTTGGGTGAAGGCAGTATTTGAAGCGGATAAGATTTTAGATTATGTGCTAACTCTAAAGAATGTATCTGGTGCAAATTTGGGAGAGAGATTAAAAAACAGTAAGCATTTGTTTAGTAATGTGCAGGTGGCATGGGATGCACACAAGTTACGTAACCATTTGGCTCATGAGGTGGATGCGAAATTGGCACGGCATGAGGCAGAAAGAGCGATTAGATTTTTTAAAGATAGTTTGAGGCAATTGAGAGTGTTATGAATACAGCGATAGAGAAATATGAGGCGACGATAGGACTAGAGATCCATGTGCAATTGGATACAAAATCCAAGATGTTTTGTCGTTGTGATAACAATTCAGAAAATGTTGAACCAAATATTCATGTTTGTCCTGTATGTATGGGATATCCCGGAGTGTTGCCGGTAATGAATGAACAGGCAATTGATTGGGGAATAAAAACTGCAATTGCCCTAGGTTGTTCGATAAATCCCATGCAGAGATTCGATCGCAAGAATTATTTCTACCCAGATCTTCCCAAGGGTTACCAGATTTCACAGTTTTTTTATCCCGTTGGTGAAAAAGGCAACCTGAAGGTGGATTATTTAGCAGGGGACAGAAAGACGAAAAAAGAATTTTCGGTTGGGATTACTCGAATTCATTTGGAAGAAGACGCGGGGAAATTAGTACATGCCAAAGATGCGACTCTGGTGGATTTGAATCGTTGTGGTACGCCACTAATGGAGATTGTGACAGAGCCAGATATTAAATCACCAGAAGAAGCTAGAGCATTCTTACAGGAATTACAAAGGGTGGTGCGTATGCTAGGTGTATCTAGGGCGGATATGGAAAAGGGGCATATGAGGGTGGATGCTAATGTATCGGTACGACCACTGGGACAAGACGCCCTGGGTAGTAAGGTGGAAGTGAAGAACATGAATTCGTTCCGCTTTATGGAACAGGCTCTTCGGTATGAAATTGAAAGACAAGTAGAGATGCTCGAAAAAGGTGAGCGGATTGAAATGGAGACTCGAGGATGGGATGAAAAGTCTAGCACAACTATTTCGCAGCGGAGCAAAGAAGGTTCGGTGGATTATAGGTACTTTCCAGAGCCTGATTTGCCTTCTATTACGATAGGAAAAGAAAAGATTGATGAAATTGGTGCTGATTTACCACTACTTCCGTCTACGTTGCGATTGAAGGCGGAAGAATTTGGTTTGCCATATGCACGGGTGAGTGAATTGCAGGATTTGGATAAATTAGCAGAGCTTGTGAATGTAATGACGGAGAACAACAACTTTGATCCGATACTAGTGGCGAACTGGTTGCCGAAAGAATTTGTGGGAGAAAAAACATTTACTGATTTTATTGGAGTGGTGATGGCGAATAAGTTATCAGGAAGTTCTGCACAGAAACTTTATGACTTGATTACAAAGACCAAAAAGACACCTGCAGAATTAGTTGGTGAATTAAAGTTTTTGAGCGAAGAAGACTTAGAAAAGATAGTGAAACAAGTAATTGATGACAATCCTGAAATAGTTGCTAAGGTAAAAGCGGGGGATGAACGGGTAAAAGGCTTCCTAATGGGACAAATAATGGCAAAGAGTAAGGGACAAGCAGAACCCGCTCTGGCACAGGATATTTTGAATAGGATATTGACACTGTAATAAAAGTATGGTATAATACAAAAATAAGATTAGAAACTAAAATTATTCTTTATGAACAAAAGAAAACCTTCACCAGAATGGATTAGACGAAGAGAATCCCAAGCGGGTGGGGTATTCGGTGTGGAACTTACAAAGTCAGAAGAAAGGGGGGTAGTAGAGAAACTTAATAGAGTCGCCGAATCTGGTGGGACAACTGAGTTTCAAGATCCGGAGAGTTTCAACGAGATGACGGCTGGTCTGGATGCTGAAGCGGAAATGTATTTCAAGCAGCAATCTAGTAATGAGTCTCCAGGCTCGAAATCATCTCAGACTATTTTGACCGTTGCTGATTTACGAAAGACGATTGATATAGCAGTAAAGGGTAATATAGTAGCTGAAGTAGCTGGTAAACTAACTAGGTTTATGGGTGATAACGGGGCTGAAAATAATTAATAAATGGCAGGTTTTTATTTAGGATTGGGGGTGGTTATTGTTTTGGCCGGTATCGGTTGGTTTTGGTTATCACAAAGGAAGTCTAAGAGGGGACCTGATGACGTACGGAGTCGGGTGAATTTGATGATTGCAGTCCCACGGCCAAAAGAGGAAGGACAGACACCGGATATTAAGGCGATTATTGCGCCAATGGAAACTATTTTCAGTAATCTGGCGGGTATTGCAGATGCGGTGGGGAATCGGCATCTGACTTTTGAAATTGCTACCGAACAGGAATTGATTACTTTTTATGCTACTGTACCTGTAAGTTTGATAGACTTTTTGGAAAAACAAATTACTTCCCAATACCCAGATGCGGTCGTTGAGAGGGCACCATATCCGAACTTTTTCCCGTCAGATGCAAAGATTGCCAGCGTCCAGTTGACGCTGAAGAAGCCAAACTATTTCCCAATTCGTACTTATGCGAATTTGCAAATAGATGGACTTTCGGCACTTACTAATGCAATGAGTAAACTGGCGGATCAGGGGGCAGGAGCGGGGATTCAGATAATGTTTAGACCGATTGATGGCAAGAAATGGACGAAACAAGCGCATGCAGTCGCAAAAACCCTGCAGCAAGGAAAATCCAATTCATCTATTAGCGAAGGCGTTTTGAAAGGGCTAGGTGAGCTGGTGACACCTACCAGTAAAGATGGAAAACAACCAGAACAGAAGCAAATTACTGCAGGACAGGAAGATGTTGTCCGGGCAATTGAAACTAAAGCAACAAAATCTGGTTTTGAAACAGTTATCCGGTTGGTTGCAACTGCACCGGATGAAAATCAAGCAAAGGGTCATCTGAAAACATTGATAGACAGCTTTTTACAGTTCAATGCGCCCGAATTAAATGGTTTGACAGTAGCGAAATATCCAGAGATGGAAGTCTTGAAAGACTATATCTTGCGTCAGTTTGGTGATCCTAGAAATTCATTTATTTTTAATACAGAAGAGTTGGCTACAGTTTTTCATTTGCCTGGAGTAAAGACAGAGACTCCAAATATTCGTTGGTTGAAAGCAAAGAGGCTTCCTGCACCAGAGAATTTACCAAAACAGGGGATTTTACTCGGTAAGAATGTTTACCGGGGTATGGAAAAACTGGTTCGGATGGAAACAGATGATCGGCGTAGACATATCTATGTAATTGGTAAAACTGGTACAGGTAAAACTACTTGGATGCAGAACATGGCATTCCAGGATATTATCGATGGCCAAGGAGTGTGTGTGATTGACCCTCATGGAGATATGATTGAGTGGCTCTTGCAAAGGATTCCAAAAGAACGAGTGGATGATGTAATTCATTTCTATCCGCCAGATATTAGTAGGCCATTGGGATTGAACCTGCTGGAAGCAACTACACCTGCAGAAAAGGATATAGTGGTGTCTGAAATGATAGCCATATTTTATAAGTTGTTCGATCCGAATAGTTCTGGGATTGTGGGACCAATTTTTGAACACTATATGCGTAACGCAATGTTACTGCTTTTGGCAGATGAAACAGGTGCTACGTTGATAGATATTCCAAGAGTTTTCACAGATAAGGCATTTAGGGAAGCAAAGTTGGTGAATGTTACAGATCCAACAGTTTTGCGTTTTTGGAAAGAAGAGTTTGCCCAAGCGGAAAAAAGTAATCAGGTAGGGGAGTTGTTCTCATACATTATTAGTAAAATTGGGCGATTTATCAGCAACGAAATGATGCGGAATATTGTCGGACAAGCAAAGAGTTCTTTCGACATCCGTGAGGTGATGGACAACAAAAAAATTCTGTTGGTAAATCTAGCTAAAGGTTTGACTGGAGAAATAAATAGCAACTTGCTTGGTTTTATTCTCGTATCCAAAATGCAGATGGCAGCACTTTCTAGGGCAGATATGGCAGAGAATTCTCGTAATGATTTCTATTTATATATCGATGAGTTCCAGAATGTTACAACTGAATCTATTGCAACGATTCTCTCCGAAGCTCGTAAATACAGATTGAATCTTATTATTGCTCATCAGTTTGTAGCACAGCTGGAAGAAAAGATTCGCGATGCTGTATTTGGCAACGTTGGTTCGCTAATTGCTTTCACAATTGGTGCACCAGATGCAGAGACGATTGGGAAACAATTTGAACCAGATGTAAGCCAGAATGATCTGATAAACATAGAGAATAGGAATGCATACGTAAAACTTATGATCGACGGTATGGCTAGTCGTCCATTTACACTTCAAGCACCTGCTCCCATGGGACAGTCGAATATAAAGATTGGAGAGGCAATTAAGCAGTTATCACGCCTAAAATTTGGAAAAGATAAGAGAATTGTGGAGATGCAAGTAGGTGAGCGAATTAAGTATGCGAAAAATACTGGTTTACCTGGTCGGGGTTTACAGGAACCAGATAATGAGATATAATTCCGTCAGCTAAAATACAAGTAAAAAAGAAAGGAAATAAAAATGGCAGACAAATCTAAAATCGAAATGGTGAAACAGTTGTTGGAGACGGCAACTGCTAATTTGGCGACCGCTAAGCAGGTACTAACAGATCTGTTGGGTGTCCAATTTGATGATGTAACGGGTAAGGCCGTGCACCTGAAATCTGAAGGTAATGTTGTAGAAGGCGTATTTGATGGCCAATATATGTTGGATAAGGATGGCAAGAAATATCCAGTTCCTGCTAACTATGCTAGTAAATCTAAGCTGGTAGTAGGGGATGTGTTGAAACTAACTATCCAAGAAGATGGTTCATTTGTTTTCAAGCAAATTGGTCCGGTTGATCGCAAGAAACTTCTTGGTACTCTAGTTTACGAGAATGATGAATACAAAGTGGTAGCGGGTGGAAAATCCTACGCTGTGTTATTAGCTTCTGTAACCTATTTCAAACTTACTCCGGGTGACCAGGTGACTATTCTGATACCTGAAGGTATAGATGATTCACATTGGGCGGCAATTGAGAATGCGGTAATTCAGGCGGAGGGGTAAATTATGGCTAAAAACTGGCTTTGGAGGCTAATTTCCAGATTACATAGGAGGGAATTTTGGCTGTTGGTGGGGGAGTCTGGCTCCGAGGAGGCCTAAGGCCCTTTTTGATGAGTCTAGATTTCTTTTGGTTAAAAAATATTTATGCGCCAAAACGGTTCAAATATTTTTGGGGAGCAAACTTTGCAATTAGAACAGAGGTTTATGAAAGTATTGGAGGATTAGAACCGTTTGTACAACTAAGTCAGAAACTAGGCCTTTTATTTGCCCCAGAAGACCTGTATTTGGCTATAAAGGTATCTGAGGTCGGAAGATTGGAGATAGAGCCTAGGGCGGTGGTGTGGAGTAGTGCAACTAAAATAAATTGGAAAATTCGTAGTCGTATTCAGGGGGAAGATAAGCAAAAGTTATTCAATTATTTTAGAATCCCTGTAGATCCGGCTTAGAGGGCTTCTTCCTGTACTCCTTATATAATGTCGCACAAGATACATTGTGCGACGTTGCCTATTCTAATGAGGTGGTAGTGTTTTTGTAGTTTTGAATTTGTTCTATTTGTTTTGTATATAGATGTTTGTTATTTGTTTCTAATAATTGTTGTAAAAATTGTTGAGTTACCAAGTTATTCCAACTCCCCTACTTGGGTCTTAGAGGACTGTTTGACAATTACAGTATTTTTATTTGAAATAATTTGCACAAAGAAAAGGGGCTGGATGTGGTATTACTACCACGTTCAGCCCCGATTGTCCCCTTCTTTCCCTACTTGAAGGGGGCTCTACCCAATCCTCCGCCGGGGCTTTCAGCACCTTGCCTGATGGTGCTGAGGTGAAGAGCTAGTCGAACCGATCGGCTCCCCGACCGCTTCGCTGTCTCCATATCGGTATGACCAATATGGGAACTGTAGCATCGGGGTTCCTTTGCTTCAGGGACTCTGTTAGGAAAGCTGTAAAGCTTTCCTTTACGCCCTCCATGAAAAAATTGCTTACAGGTACAGAATACTTATGCACCTGTCTTCCTGTTTTTTCTGTTGTCATACACAGGAATATACTATCCAGTACAAACATTTGCAGTTCCCCTCCCTTGGGAAGGGGGACATTGACCTTTTCTTCTTTGCCAGTTACGATCGCTTGCGCTCTCGTTACCAGCAGTCGAGCATCCAATTCCATTCGTGCCCCCTTTGGCAGATTTCCTAGTTATAGGTACAAGGTACTCCAGGCAAAAGCACCTTTAGATAGGTTAGATACTACTAGATTTTATGCTTCCAGTCAAGAGAAATGGAAAGGGCGCCGACATTGCTGTCTAGCGCCCTTTGCTCGGTTGGTGGGGGTTATCTTGGAAACGGAAGCTCATCTGTTTCCAAATGTTTTCTCCCAGGAGGAGGTGGAGGTAGGATATCTGATCCAATTGGGAACTTGATACTACTTACTGTTCCCGGTTGGATGCTGATATCGACATTTTTCGCTTGGATGCGAACAATGTCGGAGATCCTCACCCATATCTCCTGGTTTAACATGTCGTTGATGGGAGTTGTCACGATAAGCTGACTTGGCGCAGCTTCTTTCGTGATTTTTCCCATAATCACCCTGTTTCCCGTTAGGGTGATTACAACTTCCTCTGCATTGAGGAGATCTTTATGATGCCCAAGGAAAAAACAAATAATTCCAAGGGTATCTTGGTTTGTCGTAATAATAACGCGCAAAATAGTTCCACCTCTCAACATTAAGGTACTGGTTGGAGAATAGCATGCAGGGTTTTGGGGGTCAACTAGAGCCGTTGTCGTTGGGATGAATGAGAGAAACCATTTTTGTAAGAGCTTCGAGCCAATCGCCAGAGATGTCGGTGTGGTTGAATTTGATATCTTTCTCCCCCACTTGCAAACTAGGAAGTAACTTTATTACAGGCTCTAGTGTTTTTGGTTTAGGTGGCTGGGTAAATTGGATGGTAATGGAGTAGAGTGGTGGTAGGTTGCTGGGGTTGAGGTTACGTGCAGTAATAGATGTAATTAGTTGGGTGGCAAGTGCTGTTAGTTTCAGTTCGAGCAGTTTTCTTAGGTTTGTTACTTCGACTGGCATCTTGCCGTAGTTTTCTTCTATTCGTTTGAATTCTTCGGTAAGAGAAGATTCGTTTTCAATGATGCCTAGGGTTTGGTAGATCTTCAGGCGTTGGCTTTCTGCATCTACATATTTTACTGGAAGGAAGGCGCTGACAGGAAGGTCGATGGTAACATCTGAAACATCTATTTTACGACCACTTCTAAGCTCATCTACGGCTTTGTTGATGAGTTTGGTATAGAGACTCAAGCCAATAGCGGTAATGTGTCCGTGTTGTTGTTTGGACAGAACTCCACCAGCACCACGAATTTGCATATCTCGCATGGCAATGTTGTACCCGCTTCCTAGTTCGGTGTTTTCCTGGATAGTTTTGAGTCGTTCTAGAGCGCGTTCTGACATCTTGCCTTTGTTATACATGAATACAGAGTAGGCTTGGATCTTTCCACGTCCAATACGGCCTCTGAGCTGGTGAAGCTGGGATAGGCCGAATCTGCCGGCATCGTCTACAATTAGAGTGTTTACGTTTGGGTTATCAATACCATTTTCAATAATCGTGGAAGCAATTAGTACATCGTACTTGTGTGCATCAAAGTCCTGCATTATTTTTGCTAGCATTCTTTCTCCCATTTGCCCGTGAGCATGAACAAATTTTACTTCGGGCATGAGTTGTTCTAGACGGTGCTGAACAGTATCTATTGTTTGGACACGATTATGGACGAAATATACTTGTCCGCTGCGTCTTACTTCCCTTTCTATTACTTCTTTTATTGTGTTACTCCCATATGGAACAACGGTGGTAATAATGGGAAGACGGTTGGTGGGTGGAGTTTCGATTACGCTAATGTCTCTAATGCCCGAGAGGGCTAGGTTGAGAGTACGTGGGATGGGGGTGGCAGTAAGAGAAAGTACATCTACTTCGCTACGGAGCATTTTGAGCTTTTCTTTGTGGGCTACACCAAAGCGCTGTTCTTCGTCGATGATAATAAGGCCAAGGTTCTTGAAACGAATATCTTTAGAGAGAAGGCGGTGGGTGCCAATAACAATATTTATCTCACCTAACCGTACTTGAGCAACTATTTTGTCTTGTTCAGCTTTGGATTTAAAGCGACTTAAGGCAGCGATTTTTACATCAAAAGATTGGAGTCGTTCGATAAAAGTTTTGTAGTGCTGTTCTACTAGAATGGTAGTGGGAGCAAGAACGGCCACTTGGTATCCCGAGGTAACGGCTTTAAAGGCAGCTCGGATAGCAACTTCTGTTTTGCCAAAACCCACATCTGCAACTAACAGACGATCCATGGGTCTGTCTTGTTCCATGTCTGCCAAGATTTCGTTGATAACAGTTTCTTGGTCGGGAGTTTCTTGGTATCCGAATGAATCAGCAAGTGCTTTTTCCCACATTTCATCGGAGTCGAAACTAATACCACTATTTAGTTGCCGTTTTGCATAGAGATCGAGTAGTTCTTTGGCAAACTTGTGAGATTCTTTACGGATCTTACTAATTACTCGTTTCCAAGATTGACTAGATAAGCGGGTAAGTTGGGGTTCGTGTCCATCTACCGAGACATATTTGCTAATTTTGTCTATCTGGTCGATAGGAACGTATAGCTTATCACCTTTGGCATATTCGAGAATCAGGTATTCTCTTTCGATGCCATTTAGTTCGATGCGTTGAATGTCTAGTAGACGGCCAATGCCGTGGTCGTTGTGGACGATGTAATCTCCGCGCTGAATTTCTGCCATGAACATTCTTTGCTGTTTCTGGGTAGTTTTGGTATTTACTTGGGTAACAATGGAGAATATCTCTTCATCGGTTAGAAGGAAAAGTTTGAGGCTCGGGCTTACAGTTCCGATTCCACAAGAAGACGAGAGTATTGCCGGATTGCTGTCTGGAGTAGTATCTGCTTCTTTCAGGATTTGTTCTATGGACTTAGTTTTGTCGGTAGATATACCGATCTGCCAACCTTCTTTTAGATATTTGGTAATGTCTCTAGTGAGTCGATCTATCTGAGAAGCGTAGATGGGTGGGGTCATGAATTCGAAGTTCAGTTGTTTGATTTCATCAGAAGCAATCGTCTCTATTTTTACCAGAGGAAGACGATCTAGCGATTGGTTCAAACTTACAAGTCCTACGTTTTCACTAGCCATAAAGATCTCATAGAGGGACTGGAGAATGTCTTCGGTGTGATCCATGATGACGATATAGTCTTGCTTGTGGTCATCTAGGAATTCAACAAAAGTAGGTGCAAAGTTCTTTATTTTCAAAGCACCAATCTCAATCTCCTGTTCTTGTCTTATTTTTTTTCCGTCAATGGAATCGAATGAATAGATTTGTTCGATTTTATTCCCACTAAAAGTAATCCTCCAAGGATTTTCTTGTCCCAGAGCGAAAACATCCACTACCTCTCCCCTATTCGCAGTTTCTCCAGCTTGAAAAACTTTTGTTTGGCGTTCAAATCCTAGTCCCACAATGTTGGTTATAAGCTGGTTTGGGGACAATTCTTCACCAACCGAGATCTTTAGGCTGGTCGCGGGCATGCTTAATGGCTCAATTAAGTTTCGGCTAGAGAAGATAGTAATTGCTTTGGAATGAGTCATGGTTTTTCCCACTCTCATTCTTTGTTGGAAGTTGGCGATGAATTCCTGGCGATTGAGTGAGTCTGAACGAAGAGGAGGATATACCTCTGCTTTTATTCCAAAGAGGTCTTGCAGGAGCTTTTGGGTTTTGAACTCTTCTTGCTCGTTTTTGGTGATGAAAACAATTGGTTTTGGTTGTTCTTTTTGGAGAGCGGATAACATTAAAACTCGCCCAAACTGGTTGAGCCCGGTGAGAGTGATAGATTTTGTGCCGGCGGTAGCAAGAAATTCTTGAAAATGCTCTGTGTGAGCAAATTTATCTAGCAGCAGCCGGTAAAATGCTTCGTCCACTATCTATTGACGAAAATGAATTATTCTGGTATAATGAAATGAAAATTGAGAAATAGGCAGTAGGGCTTTATCTGTAATCTGATGCTTGCAGATAAGGCTCTCCCTGCTTATTCCAATCGGTATCCCACCCTTCGAAATTAAATTTCACATAAGGGTCTTGGTAAAATGCCTCACGGCTGATACCGAAAAAGGTCTGGGGAGTTACGGCAAAAGGAAGGGTCACTCCTTCTTTTTGCTCATTCAAGCTACATTGCTTTCAGGAACAAATCAACTACTTCTTCTATTACCTTGGATATTTCGGCCAGTTGTTTTTTATTCAATGGTTCTAGGACGTAGTTACTTGCATCTGAAGGGGGTCTTCCGACCCCGATTCGAATACGAGCAATGGAATTGGTTTTTAGGTTATCAAGAACAGATTGCATGCCGTTGTGTCCCCCACTACTACCAGTAGTACGAGAACGAATGGTTCCAAATGGTAGATCGATATCGTCGTAAATCACAATAATCGCTTCGGTAGGAATACCGAAATATCTGGCCACCTTCGCCACGGCTCTACCTGAATTATTCATGAAAGTCAGAGGTTTGGCAACAATAATTTCTTTTCCGGAAGCTATCTCTGTTTCAGTACGAGTGTGTTTCTTGAATTTTAGGTTTAGTTTCTTGGCAAGCAAATCTACTGCCATTCTGCCCGCGTTATGGCGAGTTGATTCGTATTTCTTTCCTGGATTACCGAGTCCGATGATCAGTCTCATTCCGATTTTCTATGCGTAGACTTCAGTACCTTCTTTAAGCGGTTCGTTGACCCTGATTCCAACGACATCTCCCTTTTTGGCGGAATCTACAGCAGACCGCTCAATTTGGATCGACTCGATGGTTTCGGTCTTTTCTTCCTCACCTTTTTTGAAAGTGACGGTATCCCCTAATTTTAAGTCGCCTGCTAAGTCGATAATAGCGACGCCAATCTTGTCGTAGTAATGTACGACTTTACCGATTTTTTTACCTGCCATCTTGCCCTCCTTTGATGGTAAAGGATATGACAAGGGTATTATACCACTAAGATAGGATTAGGAATGACTGACGATATTATTATTTCCTAACTCGCCGAGCTTTTGCCCTAGGGGCGAATCGGATGGGAACACCTGTAAGGGGCCAGACTTCACGAATCTTATTTTCTAAATAACGCAGGTAGGTGTGGTGGAGTGCTTCAGGACGATCTGCCACCATTTCAATTACTGGTGGATTGGTGGATGTCTGACGGGCAGAGTGGATAACGGGAATAGCGTATTTCCCAAATGGTCTACGTTCGGTTGCCGCTTGGAGAATAAGAGAATTTATTTTTTCATCGGCAATTCGAGTGTGGCGTAGTTCCATGGTGGAGAGAATCAGGGTCTTAAGTCGATCTACTCTCTGGCCAGTAAGGGCGGAGATGTAAATTTTTGGTATCCAAGATGCAAAGCGGTATTTTTGTTCTAGGTATTTGTCGTATTCGGCAGTAATTTTCTGTGTTTTTTCAACAAGATCCCATTTGTTGATAACGAGGATTGGACTTTTACCCAATTCCAAAACAATTTCCAAAATATGTTGGTCTTGGGCAATAACTCCTTCGTCTGCTTCCATTAAAAGAAGACAGATGTCTGCGGATTGGGCAGCGCGTAGCATTCTGAGGGCAGAAAATTTCTCTATTCCTACCTCAACCTTTCCACGACGACGGAGACCAGCAGTATCTGTGAACTCTAGGATGTGATTTTCGAAAAGTATTTGCTCATCTATGGTGTCTCGGGTAGTTCCCGCTTCTTTGCTTACAATACTGCGATTTTTCCCAATTAGTTTATTGAATAAGGTAGATTTGCCGACATTGGGGCGGCCAAGGATTGCTACCTTAACAACTGGATGGCTAGACTTTGTTTTAGCTTTCGACTTCTTGATCTTATTTAACTGGTATACAGTTTCATCTAGGACTTCACCAATTCCCTTGCCGGTAGTGCCAGCTGTTTCAAATGTTTGTTTGAATCCAAGACGATAGAATTCGGCTAGTGTTTCGGGATCTACCTTTTTGTCTGTCTTGTTTATTAGTAGCAATATGGGCTTGTTTTGCTTACGAGCCATACGGGCAACTTCTTGGTCGTCTGGGTGAATTCCTTCTTTGGCATTTACTAGGAATAAAAGGAGATCAGCAGATTCAAGGGCAACTTTGGTTTGAGCTAAAACATTTTTAGTGAGTTCAGATTTGTTGTCTGGCTCAATACCGGCAGTATCTGCGACAGTAAAGCTAATCTTGTTCCAAGTTACTTCTCCAAAAAGAACATCTCTGGTAGTACCGGGTTCTTCGGCTAAAATAGCCTTTTTCTCGCCAATAAGGCGGTTGAATAGGGTGGATTTGCCGACATTGGGACGGCCGATGATAGCAACGAGAAAATGGTGTTCCATATCTAACCTACAGGGGTTCTATCCAAGAATATGCCTTGAGCGCCCAGTCTAGCGCTTTTTTGCCCTCTTGGAAACGGTTTGGGCTATCTAGTAGGACCACGATAACCTTTTGGCCACTATCTCCTTCTACAGCAGCTACTAGCGACTCACCTGCTTCATCTGTAGTGCCGGTCTTTACCCCAATGACATTCTCAAACTGTCCTAGCAGTTTATTCGTAGTGTTTAGCTGGTGAACAAATTTGCCACTTACGTCTTTTACGGTAGTCTTAGAGATTTTAACAATATTGGCAAAAGTTTCGTTTTCCATAGCGATGCGAGAGAGTTCTGCAAGATCTTTGGCGGTGGAGTAGTGTTGGGGGTCATCAAAACCGACTGGATTAGTAAAGTGAGTTTGGGTGAGTCCCAGCTCTGATGCTTTTTGGTTCATTAGAGAGATGAATTGGTTGGGAGTATCTGCTGTAGCATATGCTAGCGTAGTAGCGGCATCGTTTGCGGATTCAATAAGAGTACCCTTTAGGAGGTTTGAGATAGTGATACGTTCATTGGCGTATAAAGACATTTTAGAGCCAGTGACTTTCACTGCTTCTACGGGAACAGTTGCAACAGTATTGAGCTGACTACCGAATCTATCCAGAGCTACAAGTGCGGTCATTATTTTTGTAAGGGAGGCGATGGGTAGAGATTCGTTTGCGTTTTTGGAGTACAGAGTTCGGTTACTTTCGGTGTCTATGATAATAGATGCTTTGGAATTGAGTTCCACATCTTTTGAGTTTAGATTTCGAATGGGACCAATTAGGGAATTTATATTCTGTGCGAATTCGACAGCAGAGTAGCTAGAAGAGAATATGTTAAAGACACCTAACAATTGTTGTTGGGGGCTATCTAGGGTACCGGTGAAGAACCGGAGAAAGACTAATAGCAATGCAAGACTATTCACGCTACTTTTTCTTTTTTAAGGACAGACCAAGTTCATTCAGGGTAGCGGAGTCTACTTCGCGAGGCGAGCCCATCATGGGATCACGGCCTTTGTCTGTCTTGGGGAAAGCGATAACTTCACGGATATTCGGTTCGTTTTGGAGAAGCATAACCAAGCGATCTAATCCCCAGGCAATACCACCGTGTGGAGGAGCGCCATATTGGAATGCTTCTAGCATATGGCCAAAGTCCGCTTGAGCTTTTGTTTCGTCATATCCCATAATCTTTAGTGCAGAAAGTAGGGCTTGTGGTTGGTGGTTCCGAATACTTCCTCCACCAATTTCACTTCCATTCAAAGTAATGTCATATTGAGCAGCAATAATCTTCCCGATGTTTCGTTCGTTGAGTAAATCATCCATATGTTCTGGCATAGGTGCGGAGAAGGGATTGTGGGTAAACGTCCACCCTGTGTCTGTTTTCTCGAAGAACGGGAAATCCACTATCCAACAAAAAGCTAGTTCGTCTGGATTAGTTTTGTCCTTGCGTAAATCAGGGCGGTCTGTACCATATTTTTCCATTGCTTCCTGGTAGCTTAACCGAGGAAATGGAGTGGTAGAAATTACTTTGTTTGGATACAAGACTCGGACTAATTCTATCAGCAACGTTTCGTTTAGATTCATAATATCTTCACGGTCAACAAAAGACATTTCTAAATCTAGTTGGGTGAATTCCGGTTGTCGATCTCCCCGCAAGTCCTCGTCTCGCATACATTTTGCAATTTGGTAGTAGCGCTCAAAACACGCAGTCATTAGAAGTTGTTTGTATTGTTGTGGAGCTTGTGGAAGAGCATAGAAACTTCCTTGGTATTTACGACTTGGAACCAAAAAATCTCTTGCACCTTCAGGGGTGGGGGCGGACATAAGAGGTGTTTCTATCTCTATGAATTTGTGTTCATTCAGGAAATTACGAATAAAGTTAATTACCTGGTGGCGCATTAGTAAATTGTGGTGAATTCGTTCGTGACGAAGATCTAAGTAGCGGTATTTTAGGCGAGTTTCTTCGTCTGCTACTGTTTCATGGTCTATCTCAAATGGTGGAGTGGTGGATTCGTTCAGTATCTCTAATTCAGTGGCTTGGATTTCTATTCCTCCAGTAACAATCTTGGGGTTAATATTCCGCTCTCCCCTTTCCACTACTTTGCCAACAAGCCGAATAGCAGATTCAGGCTTGAGGTTGTCGGCTTGTTCTTGAAGTTTTGGATTGTCGCCAAAAACGACTTGAACTAAGCCAAATCCATCTCGAAGATCGATGAAGATAATCTTCCCCATATTCCGCTTACTGTGGACCCAGCCAAAAAGGGTGACAGTTTGTCCGACAAGGGTTGGGGTATCTGAGATGAGAGTGCGGTTTTCGTACATAAGGTAATCTAAAATCTCCCCCAGCATATCAGAAAAACGAGGTTAGCGGAAAAGCTACGAAGAAGACTATTGGCCTATAGATTTCCCGATAAAAAGCGCTACCAGAGAGTTGAAGAAGTTCTGCAAGACAAGCAGAAGACCCGGGAATAAGACAACTGCTAATACTAGCCAGAGCCAATTCTTCTTGATGAGCTTGAACAGAAAAGAGGCAACCGCCAGAATAAGGACCAAAGAGATGATCCACTGATATTGTTCAGGGAAGATGCCCACAAAGCCCTGATATGCATCAAAAAGCCGCTCATAGATGCCTTTGGCAGCTGCATTAGCAGCTTGTTTGGCTTGATCGGCTACTGCGCCAGTAACGGCGTTGACAACTTGATTGTCCATAACAGATTTATTGTATCACTTTTTTTATTTCG
The DNA here is from genome assembly GCA_964434605.1 of uncultured Candidatus Saccharibacteria bacterium. Classification (GTDB taxonomy): domain Bacteria; phylum Patescibacteriota; class Kazan-3B-28; order Kazan-3B-28; family Kazan-3B-28; genus JAKLDB01. The sequence goes on along the minus strand of CAYSVM010000002.1, from coordinate 5,856 downwards.
ACTTGGCGAGTTTCTTGAGGGTGAGAATGTCTTTTAGATCTTCTTTGAGGTTGCCGGTACGAGGAGTTTCTAGGATAAAGGCAACATCTTTCAACTTTGGTGAGGTAACCAAGTATTTGAAAGCGTTTAGACCGATAAACCCTTCGCCAATGTTAGCGTGGCGGTCTTTGCGGGAACCGAGATCGAATTTAGCGTCATTTAGGTGAATAAACTGGAGATATTTCAGTCCAATCAGTTTATCGAATTTTCCGAGTAAGTCATCAATATCTTTTTTTGTGCGGACATCAATACCGGAAACGAATAAATGGCAAGTGTCTAGAGTGAAGCCAAATCTTTTTTTATTCTTTATTCCTTCCCAGATTAAACCTAGTTCTTCAATGGTGTCTCCTATTCTATTACCGGCACCAGCATCATTTTCGATAATCAACGGAATAGCATATTTTTTATCACTTAGTTCAGCTAGACGATTTAGAGTCTGGATAGTAAGGTTTATTCCTTCTATCGTGCTGTCTTGGTTGCTTCCACAGTGGAAGTTGTATCCATCTGCACCAATAGCACAGGCAATACGGATCTCTTCCTTCATTTTCTTTAGACTTACATTTCGCAAAGTAGTTTTGTGGCTAGCTGGATTAGGTAGATATGCAGAATGAACCAAAACCTTCTTAACTTTGGATTTTTTCCATGCTTGTTTGAATTTCTCCGCTTCTTTGGGAGAAACAATTGGTGTGTTCCACGTTTGGGGACTGCCGACAAAGATCTGGATAGCACTACACTCTAGCGCTTCAGCTTCCTGAAATGCTTTGTGTAGTCCTCCGCTAGTTGATACATGGTATCCGAGTAACATGTGTTTGGGTTTAGGGCCAATGTGATTCTTCTTCCTTAATGGCTGGGTTGTTTGAGTAGCGAGTAACTCCTTCTTGGTCGATGTAGATAGTTACTCCTTTGTCTCGTGGGACTTCTTTTGGAAGATGGACTCCATTGCAGTCAACTATACAGATTCCTTCAAAGGATTCCTCTAGCGGAGGTGGGTTTTTTGTATCTGTTTCCTCTTTTTCTGTTGTCCCCCCGCCAGATTCTTGAGGTGGAAAAGAAAAATTTTCGAACCCCATAGCTGGACTTAGTTACATTTCTAGTGTATCAAAAAGAACAGATGTTAGCTTGATATAATCAATATGAGCCGCCATCGTCTAGTGGTTAGGACGCAAGATTCTCATTCTTGTAACCGGGGTTCGACTCCCCGTGGCGGTACCATGTCGAAATAAATTAGCGATAAAAAAGATTCAGCCGCCCCAGATGGAGCGGCTGTTGATGATGACAGGTTCAATCCTCTTCTGCTGGAGTTTGGAGGGCGATTTGAATTCTCGCTTCTTCCAGAATCCTTTTGAGGTCGAATCCACACTTGTAACTAACGGAGTGCTTAGCTCCTCCTTTAGGCGTGATTAAGTCTGGCGCCAAAGGTAGCTTGGGATGACGCCAGTGAACATGCTTCCGAGATGCTCCCATTGGTTCTGGTTTGTACCCAGCCGCCCTGAGCAGTCTCGTTGCTTCACCGACGCTTCTCGGTACCTTTATTTTGGCCACAGTTTTGCCCTCCCGAAGAATAAGTTACAATACCGTCTGGCTATTTTAGGCATCTTATTAAACAAAAATCAAACATACAAAAACATCCGCTCGAAATGAACAGATGTTTTGTTATTGAATTTGAGTAAAGGAATTATCCTTTGTAGAGAATTGGCAAACCAGTACGAGCACTCTCTTTTACTTTGTAACCTGCTGGAACTGCATCGCAGGCACCAGTTTTGATTTCCTTACCGAAGTAATAAATCGTTTGCTTACGTCCGCCCTTGAGCGTGACATTCTTAGAGTGCAAGAAATATGTTGAACCCTTCTTGTTCTTGTAGCTGAAAGCCATGAGAACTCCTTTTAGTTAGCGTTTATAACCACAGAGGTATTGTACAGATATGCTTATCTGGTGTCTAGGAGAAAATCAGATTACAACAGATAGGAATATTAAAAACTATTACTAGGAGCGAAAAATTTTAGAGTTAGGGGCGACACGGATGCCGCCCCTTGATGCGTTCAAGCGAGATTACCGACGAGGCGCTTGTGGATGGCTCCGTTGCAGAGTTTGGCGGGGGATGTACCCACGAGATCTTCTGTTATTCGCAGATGGTCTTTGGTTACCAATAATCGGAGTCTTGCCTACCTTACTTGGATCACCTCCTTCATCCACAATGTTAAGTTTCGTCGATCGAACGGCACAAGACCGCTTAGGGACATTGGCCCGCCGAAGCGGACGCCACTGCATAGGATTTGGTTCCCATGCACTCCTCCTTTCAAGCCTGAACATAATGTAGATCGAGAGTTACCCCCGACCTATTTTTATTTTAGGTGATTGAGTTGAAAGTTTCTAGCCTTCCTGTTTTTCTATATCTATTCCGAGTGCTTGCAGACGAATGTTGATATCAGCATAGCCACGTTCAAGCGGATATGCGTTGTTGATAATAGTTTCCCCATCTGCAGAAAGGGCGGCTAACAGTATCCCAGCGCCTCCGCGGATATCAGGACAAGTGACTTCGGCACCATGGAGATTGGTTGGACCAATAATTTCTGCTCGGTGTATATCCAAAATCTTACAATTCGCACCGAGTTTATTCAGTTCTTCTAGATAAGCCAATCTTCCGTCATACATTGTTTCGTGAATATAGCTGGTGCCTTCTGTTTTTGTCATGAGCGCACCAAATAATGCCTGCATATCAGTCGGAAATCCTGGATAGATGTCGGTACGAATTTTAAATGCTTTTAGATTATCTGAAGGGAAAATATGAATTTCGTGGTCGGAAGGCATTTCATAGTGAGCACCTATATTGGTAAGTGTTTGGGTGACAACATCTTGGTGGTCACGAATATATCCGTCTATTAACAAATCTCCGTTGGTAATAACAGCTGCTACAGCAAAAGTCGCGGCTTCTATGCGGTCAGTGATTACAGTTATACTGGCGCCATGAAGCTCTGACACTCCTTCAATTACAACATTGTGTGTGCCTATACCCGATATTTTGGCACCCATAGAAACTAATGCTTCCATAAGATTAATGTTTTCTGGTTCGGCGGCAGCAAGTCGTATTTCAGTAGTTCCGTGAGCTAAAACTGCTGACATTACTGCGTTAGCGGTTCCCGTCACACTCATTTCATCCAACACCATTCGTGTACCTGTGAAACCATCTGTAGTTATATGATATCGTTCACCGTCGAATTCAGTTTTTGCTCCAAGTGTTTCAAAAGCATGTAAATGTGTATCAATGGAACGATTGCCAAGTTTACATCCGCCCGGCTCGATAAATCTTGCTTGTCCAAAGCGTGCAAGCATTGGTCCTATAATCAGAATAGAAGAACGGATTTTGCGCAGTTTTTCAAAATCTAATTCGGCGTAATGAAGATTTTTATTATCAATTGTGAGGACATCTCCTTTGTGAGTTATAACTGAACCCAAGTCAGTCATTATTTCACTCAGAACTTTTACATCACTAATGTTTGGAGTGTTGTGAATTTCACAGGTTTCGTTTGTTAAAAGAGTGGCTGCCATTAATGGTAAGACTGCATTTTTAGCGCCACCGATTTTTACTTTACCATTTAAAGGTTTTCTGCTGTGAATTATGAACTTGGTCATAACAAATCTTTTATGTAGGGGTAGAAGATAATTACACCAATAATTATCGAGCCAATGGCGGCAATTAGAGTGATTCCTGCAAGCATATCTTTTGCCATACGAAATCTAGGTGAGTAGTGCTTACTAACACCATCTAGGATGCTTTCTAGTACGCTATTAGCCGCTTCGGCAGTTAGTACGAAGAGTATGATCATTATTACTGCTATGCGTTCTAGGGCACGTAGATTAAATGCATAAGCTGCACACAAAGCGAGAATGGCAATAACTAGCTCGATACAAAAATTCGGCTGAGTGCGAATCAGATCTCTAATTCCTCTTACAGCACTTACAATACTGTGAGCAAATTTTCGCATGAATTTACTTGGAACGTGTAATTCGTTCTAGTATTTTATCGTGTTTTTTTAGATAGAAAAGAATCTCTCTAATTTCTTTTTCTGCTCGCAGGTTGGTTTTGTAGTCTGAATCAGCCCGCAATTCAGCATGACGATTCTGTAAGTTTTGTCCGACCATAATGAGGGGCATCAACATAATCTGAATCATATTGGAAATAAATAGCCAAAGAACAAAAGCTGGATAAGGGTCAAATCTGGACTCAATGGGTCCCATTGTATTCCAACCAAGCCAACCGATAGTCCATAAAACGATTAACAGAAAAAACCCCATGCTTCCAACATGGTTAGTAGTCCAGATTGCTATTCTGTCTAATGGACCAAAACTCTTATGATGCAACTGGTTTGTGTTACGAACCGTACTCTCTGCTGGTTTAGATTTTGCCATACACCAAAATTTACTCGTTTTTATTATACAAGCTAATCTGTTGTGTGCACACTATTAGTCTATTGGCCACTCAGTAATTTTTCCGTCAAACTCTTCGGGTTGGGCAATTGCATCTGCTTTTGTAGCACGGATAGTACCATCGATATGTTCTGGGGGGGAGTAAAGAGTGTAGAGCTTCAATAGCTTATCCATAGAGGTGTTGATTACATTGTGCTTTGCACCAGCAGGAATGATTACTCCAAATCCGTCTCTTACTTCATGTTCTACACCATTTATTTCTACTTTTCCTTCTCCTTCATCAAAACAGAAGAATTGGTCAATCGTGGCATGAACTTCGGAACCAATTTCTTCACCTGGGTTAAGGGTCATTAGCACTAGTTGGGTGTGATGTCCTGTATATAACACACGGCGAAAATCGCTATTTGTTGTTGTTTCTTGTTTAAGATTGGTGACGAATCCCTTCATAAAGTCTCCTTATAATCATTCCATTATAGATTTTACTTTTTTGAGTATCGTTCTTTTAGTATATGCCAAATTGGCGGCAGGACTGAGATGACAATTATTCCAATAATTATCCACGAAACATATTTTTCAACACCTGGAATAATCTTTACTAGATAATATCCAGACAGTGTTAGACCAAAGCTCCAAATGAAGCCACCGAAAATATTATAAAACATAAATGTTTTGTATTTCATCTCCCCAACTCCCGCAACAATGGGAGCGAATGTACGTACTACGGGCATAAAGCGGGCAAGGACAATAGTCATTGGACCATATTTTTTATAGAAATCTCTAGCTCGAACTAAATTCTTCTTGTGGAAAAGGATGGAATCCTCACGCCTGAATATTTTTGGGCCAACCGATCTACCAAAAGCATATCCGACATTATCTCCAAAAACTGCACCGATAAAAATAAGAGATACTAACCAAGTGATGTCAAAATATCCCTGCGAAGCAAGTAACCCCGCAGTGAATAACAAACTATCTCCAGGGAGAAAGAACCCTACAAGCAGTCCTGATTCGGCAAAGACAATGGCAAAGATACCTATGTACCCTACTATTTTAATTAGCTCAACCAGATAATCTGTCGTAAATAAATCCACGAAGCTAATTATACCTTTTTACCAACCATCACTACCACCCCATCAGCTCCTCCGCCCGAAAATCGTCCACTGCCACCGAAACTATCCCTAGAGCTTCTAGGGCTACTAGCAAGTATCGGCGCGGAACCAATACTAATAAAGGTAATCTGCCAACCGGCGTCGTTATTATCGAAGAATGATTTTATTTTCTTGTATGCGCTATTTTTAATCCTTATCATTTTTGTATAGAAGGTATCTTTTTGATCGGAAATCTTAGTGAATGCACCAACTGCGGGATTGTTCCCCAGTAAGACTTCTAATAAT
>CAYSVM010000001.1:43843-211794 GCA_964434605.1 uncultured Candidatus Saccharibacteria bacterium | reverse complement strand
ATCTATCTAAGCGATGAATTTTGGTCGCCTTCGACCCAAGATAGATTGTTATTATCCTTATCGGGCGTATTTTCCCAGATAAGCCTGTTATGAATGTAAACTCGATGAACCGTGATAGTATCACCATTTAGACTGCCAAAAACTTGAACGTCGGTTGAACCGACATAAGATGTTAAATCTACTGCAACGCCAATTAATTTATAAATTTTGCCTTGGTAGGCTAGAACTGGTACTCCATAGCTTGTTGTAAGCCCACCCAAAAATTCCGTTTGGTTAATATCATCGGCTGCTGGAATTGAAACGATGACATCGTTATTGCTAGATTTCGGATTAATAAGTTGGTCCAACTGGCTGCGCATGGCTAATAGTGTGTCCCTAGTTGCAGTTGTGCTTAGATTTCCTTTGGCCAGAGTAGATAAAACTCCTTTTTGTGATTCGATTAGGGTTTTTAATTTGTTATTCAAATCTCTATCAGTAGATAGCCCGGAAAGAGTGCCTTGGGCATTAGTAAGCGCCTTCTGCGACTCAGCAAGAATAACTGAAATCCGTGCCTTGTCAGTACTTTCTAGGGCCATTAGTCGATCATTGACGATTGCGAGTTGTATTTCGGCCTTTTGGATAGGATCAGATACAAAAGCGATTTGAACAGCCTCTAGGGCCTTTCTAACACCGAACAATAGATCTCCTGGTTTGGCAGATTGGGCAAAAGCACCTGTAGCAAAGGTGACGATAAAGACGGCTGCTACCATACCGGAGGTGGCAGGAATGCCAAAGACAATCCTTTTAGGAGAGAAGATGCTCTTGATTTGCTGGAGAGGCATTACTAGATCTTCTACTTCGGTCTGGGTGGCAACAGCATCTATGAGGTTGGCTTGGCCCATCTTCTTGAAAAGTTGGTCGCGTACTTTTTGGCGTTGGCTAATAGATAAAGAGGCATCTTTGCCTAAGACGCTTAGTTCTTTGATCAGATTGTTGTGAATTAGATTAGCCATAAAAAATTCTCGAGTATCTAAATAAGAAGTGGAATTTTGTTTGTTCCCCACTCCCCAAAGATTCTTTCGAGAACCCTTAGAGACTATCTAACGAATTGGTCTTTTAGTTTTTTGAGTGCCCTAGAGGTTAGTGCGCGGATGTTATCTTCTTTCTTTTTCATAATCTGCGCTACTCGGGCTATTGGCAGTTGCTCCACGAACCGTAGGCGAAGAACTTTTTCGTATTCTTCAGGAAGGTTCTTTAGAGCTTCTTCTATCTCGCTTACTTCTCGGTAGAGTTCGGTTCCTTCAAGGTCGGCCATTTCTGGTAGATCCTCGAAAGAAAGTTCTGACCGTTGGTTTAGGCGGTAGTAGTCGGTTACAGCATTGCGAGCAATGGCGTAAAGCCAACTACTGAAGCTGATGCCTGTTCGCGGTTTGTATTGATGAAGTTTCTGCCAAGCCTTTAGGAAGACATCTGCGGTGATGTCTTCTGCAACCGGTACTGATTTCACCTTGACGAAAGTGAAGCGATAAACTTTGGCGGCCCATATGTCATACAGTTCGCCAAATGCTTGTTCATCACCTGACTGTGCCTTGGTGATCAGCTGGATTTCCACTAGAGAATTAGAGTGTTCGATTGGGGTCGAAATCTCGTTGGCATCAACTTCTGGTTGTGAGTCAAATTGCAGATCAGGCATTTTGCCCTACATAAGTTATAACGGATATAGGGTGTTTTTTGTGACACAACTGGAGGAAAAACAGCTCTGGGAGCATATAATTACCATATGACTTGTGAGTATAATTCACCGTCAGTTTTACCTCAAATTTTACCTTAGGATTATACCCAGAAAACCCCTTATATGGCAAGGGGTTCAAAGGGAGTAGGTATCCTGTAGTTAAAGTTCTGTTTCTTAATTGGGCGTCGTCTATTGCCCGCTCTTGTCCCATACTTCTTGAAGAGTTTGGAGGGTTACTTCAACAGATGGGTTGTCTGTATGTTCAAACTTTATCTTATTGGGGTATTGCTGGACAAAAGGAGTAATGAATTCGTCCGCCCAAGAGGGGGTTAGAACATCTACTCCGGTGAAGTCAAAGATGATGTCTTCGTCCTCTTTGATTTCCGGAAGAATAGCCTGGTATGCCAAATATGCATCCTTGCCTGCCGGACGGGAGATTAGGATGGAGCCGAATTTTTTAAGTTCTATTCTCATGATCGTTTAAACTTGATGATAGCCAGACAGCCAGAGACTCTTCTGGTGGTGTGTCGGATGCTTAGCCGGCTATCACTGCCTGTTATTCTAGCGCGTGCATTGCCAGACTGGAAGGTAAGCAGAGATTTGCTTAGCCATATTGATTTTTTTACGAACTTCAATCCATTCCCTCTTGCCTCTGGAGCTCGTCCGGAAATAATCTCAGTAAAGGCCGTTTTCAAAGCTTCTTCATCGTTTTTGAGACGTGGCTTTACGCGGCGCAGAGTAGCTAGGACACCCTGTCCCCTGTCTGCCAGTACTACTTCGCTTTTTTTAGTGTCATAACCGAAGAAAATACCAGGGACATCCGGCCAATTTCCAATATTATGGTCAAAAGAGTTGTTCCCGATTTCTCCAGCAGCAGCAACAATGAGAGATATTGTCCCATGTTCTCCTTCGGCTCTGGAAATTTCATTTTTCATTCGCTCTAATCTAGCTGTGAAGATGTCTCTAGTCTGGCAATAATAAGAGTCTTCTGGTTCATGCGGATTTTCTGAGGTTGCCCACTGCGAAGCTTGGCTGACAAGATTTTTTCTTGACGCCAATATTTCCTGGATATCACTTTCTCTGTAGTATCGATGTTTGCTCTGGTTTGGATGGACAGCTTTTAGAACGCCCTGTTCGTCCCAACGTCTAAGGGTCATAAGGGTTACGCCCAGTATTTCTGCCGTTTTCCCAATGCTAAGAAGACTGTCTTTTGCCATATCTATTGCTTCTATAGTAGCACTATTATGGCAAAAAATCTATACATTTGTACCGAAACCTATACATTTTGGTAGTTTTTGGCGAAATTCTCCCGCCTACATAGTGTGCATCGGCCAGTTGGGGAAGGGATCGCTTTTATCTGGAATCCCATCTTTGTCTGAATCCACCAAACTGGGGTTTGCATTACCGTCGGAGTCGTAGGGAATGATAAATTCAAGAGCGACTTGGACGGGTTTAGGGCTGTTCAGTCATTCGGTAACGGTGTTGGTTTGGCCGTTGCGATTCTGGGTTTGAGTTTGAGTACCAGTTTGGGTCTGGGTCTGAACTCCACTACCTTGGCCAGCTCCTAGTGCACCTTCTCCGAACTCATTGCGAATTTCGTTTCTAATCTGTTCCATTTCCTGCTTATTTTCCTGTGTCCATTGCTGGATCCGTTGGCGAATGGGAGCACCTGCACCGGAATATGGTTTGGATTCAACTGTTTCTAGGCGTTCGGTCCGACGAGCCTCTACTTCTTCGAGGTGGTTGATGACTTTTTGGAAGACAGCTTTTTGCTCTTCGGTAGTAGCAGCCTTTAGTTTCTCTTCGAATCTGGCTTGGACTTCGTTTACTTTGGCGATGCTTTCTGAAACCCGATTAATTGCTTCCTGATGGCGCTCTTCCCAACGAGCTTTAAGGGTAGCTTCTAGTTGGGCGAGATCGGTTTGACGAATTTTTGCTAGTTCTGCTAGTCTTTCCTCTGAAAAACGAGCCATTAACCTAGCTTTTCCGTCTGTATTGCTGGTTAGTCTTTCTTGAACTCGCTCCATCCAGTGGTCTACTGGATAGAGGGGGTCTCCGGGGGTAGCCGTGTTGGCTAGAGCAGCTGTCCCTCCACCGAGGGCAATAACTAGGGCTGCAATAATTGGAATAAATGGCATAGCGAATCTCCTTGGGTTAAGAATGTGACTTAGGTTATGACTGTATGTCCGAATATCTGTTGAATTTATTACACTCAACAGGTTGGATTTAATTTCGTTCTTGGTTTGGGAAGAAGGGGCATAGGAGTCCCCTGCTTTAAGGATTAGTTCTTCTAGTTGTTTGTCTGTGAGGTTATTCATCTAAGTTTTTTCTTATCTTATCCAACCCCCGTTTTACAATTACCCGAAGAGAGTTCTCGGTCTTGCCTGTAAGCTGGGAGATTTCGGAGTAATCTAGCTCGTTGAGAAATTTGAGAGTCAGAACAGTCTGGTAGAGTTCAGGTAGGCGGTTGATCTGGGCAATTATCTTCTCGGTATCTGTTTTGGTGCTGATTTCTGCCTCTATATCCGTTTTATCTGGTAGTTGTGTTACGGCCTCCAGACTAGCGGTAGTTTTGTGGGAGCGGTAGAAGTCTATTAGGGTGTAGCGGGCAATGGAGAAGATCCAGGCCTTGAAGCTACGATTGGGATTGTATCTGTCTATCCCCTGCCAGGTTTCCAGGAAGACTTGGCTAGTTAGATCTTTGGCATCTTCTGGATTCTGGAGGCGGAAAGAAAGGAATTTGTAGATGGGAGAGGAGAGGAGATCGAAAAGCTGGGAGAAGGCATCTGTGTCTCCTTCTTTAGCTTTGGCGGCAAGTTTATCTAGAATATTCACTTTTTTATTACCTTTTGGATTATCCCCCCACCTAAACAGAGCTGGTTGTAGTATATGACCAAAGACTGTCCTGGAGTCAAGGCACGCTGGGGTTTGTCGAAGGTGAATTGGTTGCCAGTAAGGTGGCCGGGATATACATCTGGGCCATATCTTGGTTTGGCAGTAAGTTTGGCAGGAATTTTTGCTTTGGGATCTATTAGGTGGAGGTTCTCTAGGATTACGCCCTTAGAGTAGGTGGCAGAATCTGGGCCTACTGTTACTAGGTTTTGTTTTACATCGGTGGAGAGAACGTAGAGGGGGTTGGGTTGGCCATCTAAGCCTTTTATGCGACGTTGGCCGATGGTGTAGAACCAGGCGCCTTCATGTTCTCCTAGGATTTCTTCTTTTTCGTTGACAATTTTGCCTTTTTTGGGCTTGATGACGGTCTTCAGGAATTCTTTTACATCTACAGGACCAATGAAGCAGATACCTTGGCTATCTTTTTTTATAGCAGTTGGTAGTTTGTATTTTTTAGCTAGTGCACGAACTTGCTTTTTAGAGTATTTGCCTACAGGAAACAGGGTTTTTGCAAGCTGTTCTTGGGTTAGATTGTAGAGGAAGTAGGTCTGGTCCTTTATGGGATCATTTCCCTTGAAGAGGTGGTATGTGTTGTTCTTTTGAATATTTTGGGCATAGTGGCCGGTGGCAATAAGATCTGCACCTAGTTTCAGTGATTTCTTGAGGAAGAGATCGAATTTCACTTCTTTGTTGCACATTACATCTGGATTGGGTGTTCTTCCTGCTTTGTATTCGGCAAAAAAGTAGTTTAGAACTCTTTTTCTGTATTCTTGTTTGAAATTGAAGGTGTAATAGGGAATATCTAGGTGTTGGCAGACAGCACGGACATCTGCAAAATCTTCTTCGGAAGTACAAAAACCGCCTGGGATATCTTCCGACCAGTTTTTCATAAAAACACCGACTACTTTGTAGCCTTCTTTCTTGAGTAGAGCAGCGGCAACAGAGGAGTCCACTCCCCCGCTCATTGCTACTAAAACAGTTGGTTTAGTCTTTGGCATTAGGATAAATATATCAGAAATGAGAAAGTGGCCCTGCTTTGTAGCAAGACCACTTTGGATGCACGGGGGGTATTACAGTTTCTGGTGGTTTACCCCTCTCATCTGGAGAGCTCTCCCGTCAATGACGGGAAGATTGTCCGTCGAGAAGCTTAGCCGTTGTCTTGCGACCACCAATTCGTGACAACGGTAACAGAGAGGAAATTCTCTTGAGAAGCCAGTCCTGCTGAATCCCAATAGATTGGGACTCAGCTCAACGATATCAACCATAACAAGACTGACATGATCTTCACTACCGCAACCAGCACAACAAGAGATTTCTCCCCCTGTACAGGATTTGGCCGTTTCAAACTGGCCAGTGTTAGTGTCCCTCATTTTGACCTCCTGGATCAGAAAGGTGCATTACCTAGCCGACTGAAAGAATTACCGGTATCAAATCTCAAATCTGGAACGCAACAATGCAGTCCCCCACTTGTTTTTTGAGGTCTGACATCGAAAATTCTACCACCACTTCCACCAAGAGGATTTCTTGGGTTCTTCAGGTGGGAAAAGAAGAAGTTTTAAGTGATCTAGTTCGGCTTTTAGGCTACCCCTAAGGTCTTCGCGAACTTCACGACGAAGGGAGTGGATTTCTGAGCCTAAGGAGTTGAGGGCAAGGATAAGCTTTTGCTTGTATTCCTCATCTGCTTCTCTCTCCTGTTGGGTCATGATGGCTTGAGTAGTTGCAGTCTCCCCTATTCCTGGCATTTCTCCTTTATTGGAAAGCATGTGTTTTACACCAGCAACAGTGAACATATCTGATTCCAACAGATATTTGATTCTTTCCAGGACAGTAATGTCTGACTCCAGGAACAGACGATGGTTGTACTGATTACGGTAGTTAGAGAGAAATTCGCCAAATCTCTTCTCCCAGTTGCGAAGAGTGCTTTCGTTTACATTCAGGAACTTGGCGACTTCGGTAAGGGAATATCCCTGAGTGGAAGCAGGAGGTGTGGATAAGTTTGCCGGCTCGGCAGAAATAATTGGTTCAGTTTGGATTGGAGTAGTGTTGAAGTCCATTTAATTTGATTCTATTACATTTTTTGGAGCGCAACAACGTTGTTGCGGAGCGCAACGACGTTGTAAGTGCCACGGCTTTATTCACTTTGGTAGCGAAAAGCTTGAGCGCAACATCGTTGCGGTCGGTGCTTAGGCTGTGGCGTAGAAGAAGATAAAAATTGCGATGATTATTGCTAACGTAAGCATATGAGTTTCCCCCGCCGCAACGTTGCGGCGGAGCGCAACAACGTTGCAGGTGTGTTACAACAACATTGTAACAGCGACCGCAACAACGTTGCAACCCCTTTGTTTTTTAGTGTGTTAATTTGGATCTGTTTTGGAGGGGTATATATAAATATATAATATGGTAGCTTGTTTCTAGATTATGTTGGAGCGCAACAACGTTGTTGCGGTAGGTCGTGAGAACCGCAACGGTGTTGCGGTCGTCCGCAACCGTCATGTTGCGGTAGGGTGTTTTGACATGGCGGTGCAAAAAATGTTGTAATAGCGATTTTTTAATGTGGATAAAAATTAAGTTGGCTCTGTAATTGCATTATTCACCTACCGCAACGTTGCGGTATGTGGTTACCGCAATGTTGTAACATCTTGAAATTTTTATATTTTATGTCGTAATGAAAAACCCGCCTATTAAGGCGGGCAAAAGAACAACTTTTGTTGGTGGGGGCGGACGGGGTAATGGCACAAAACAAAGGGATTGCGCCGATCCGAAGTTGAATCGGATTAATTACCTCGTCCGCCCAGCGAGACCCTTAATGCGACACGGATGTCGCACATAGCGGAAGGGAAGGAGGAACCAGACGAGACTTGGTCCTATCTTTTTATTGTTCTCGCTTGGTTTTGCTTAGCTGGGAGAGACTTTCGGTCCCGTAACCGAACTCTCCCTAATTGCATAAGGAGCAAAATAGGGGAGTTTTTAAGGTTCACGGGGAAACTTGGTCTTTGCTCGTAAGACAATTACAACACAAAGATAGGGAAAAGTGAATAGGGAAATGAGGGTGTCGCAACCTTGCGGCGGAGCGCAACAACGTTGTAACACCTGTAGGTTTATTCACTTCTAGAGCCACAAACACAACCGCAACACCGTTGCGGTCGCAGTTTCTACTGGTTTAGTTCTGGAAACCAGAGCTTTATTTCAGCTGTAGCAGTTTCTGGGGCATCGGAAGCATGAATAAGGTTTTTCACAGCTCTATCTGCATTGTCAGCATCTTCGTATGTTTCCTCGCGGTTACCGAGATCGTAACGAATTGTTCCTGGTTTAGCTTGAGAGGGGAGGGTGGCTCCGACAATTCGGCGTACTTCAGAGATAGCATTATCTCCTTGGATTACCATGGCTAGAACTGGACCAATAGAAAGATATTTGACCATACGGTTTTTTATCGCATGACCTTTACGAATACCAAGATCGGCATAGTGTTCGCTGGCAAAGGTAGCATCTACTTGCAATTCTTTTTCTGCAATTACTTTTAAACCAGTTGCAGTAAGTCTGCGCTTAATTTCTTCTTGCAGACCATGCTCAAGAGCATCTGGCTTAAGCACCACTAGTGTTTGTTCCATAAAAAAATCCTCCTTGAGGATATTATAGACCACTTTTTCCAAGCCACTAGATTAGAGATGAAAAACTCGCTTTATTTTAGAATCAGTACTGTAAGGACCAATAACACTTAGACAAAGATGCTTATCTTTAAAGATCTTCTTGGCTAGTTTCAAGATCTGGTCGGCAGTAACTTTCTTTATCTTCTTCCGGATAGAGTCTATCGTCTCAGTTTTGTCATGCAGAAGTTCTTGTACACCAAAGGAGTAGGCAACTTCATCTGAATCTTCCATCTCAAGCACAAGACCTCCAGTAAGATATTCTTTTGCTTTGCTTAATTCTTTGGCCGGTACTTTGGTGGTTGTTAGCTGTTTAAATTCATTCAAGATGGTCTGAATAGCCAAATCTACTCGATTTACATCCACACCCGCACTTGCTACAAGATATCCAGTATCTGTGTAGTTGGAAGAGGAAGCACGGACGTAGTAGGCAAGTCCAAGTTGCTCCCGAACAGAAGTGAATAAACGAGAACTCATCCCACCTCCCAGGACCGCAGCCAACACTTTGCCGACATATTTGTCTGAGTGGTTTGCTCCAAAGGTCGGAACTCCCATTACAAGATGAGCTTGTTCTGTTTTTTTGCAAGCAACTAAGACTTTTTTCTTTGGAGCAGGTTGGCGGTAGGGGAGAGGCAAGTTTTTCTTCCCTGTTTTGGGATATGGGAGATATTTCTTTACTAGGCTCTCTACTTTGGCAGGAGTGATATTGCCTGCAACTGAAACAACAATGTTTGCGGGAGTGTAGAGGCGTTTCTGGTAAGCAACAAAATCTGATCTCTTTGCTTTCTTAATGACCTCTGGTAGGCCAATGGTGGACCAACCCAGAGGATGGTCTCCCAAAAGGAGGCGTTCGAAGACATCCCAGATTTTGCGCTGAGGAGAGTCTTCGTACATGTTGTATTCTTCTAGGATTACTCCGCGCTCTCGTTCGAGGCCTTCCGGGTCGAATTTGGCATTGAGGAGCATATCCGAGAGAACATCGAAGGCAACATCTATCTTGTTTTTTTCTACTTTTACGAAGTAGCCAGCGTATTCATTGCTGGTGAAGGCGTTGAAGATTCCACCAATGGCATCTATAGCTTCAGCAACTGAATGAGAAGTAGGGTAGCGATCTCCGCCTTTAAAGAACATATGTTCGAGAAAGTGGGCAATTCCGTTGATACTCTTTGTTTCATACCTAGAACCAGCCCTAGCGAGAATCATTACTGTTACTGCTTCGGTAGATTTCATGGGCATCGTTAAGATGCGTAGTTTGTTGGGAAGAGTTTTCTTCTGGATGTCTATCATATTTATTTGGCAATATCTTCTGAACGAACCTCACGGATGACCATAACCTTCACTTGTCCTGGATAGGTCATTTCTTTTTCAATTTGACGAGCAACATTGTGGGCTAGTTTGGCAGCAGCCAAGTCGTCTATCTTGTCTGGCTGGACCATGATGCGGACTTCGCGACCAGCTTGGATAGCATATGCTTTGCTAACTCCTTCGTAACTTGTTGCAATACGCTCTAAGTCTTCTAGGCGTTTTACAAAGTTTTCTGCAGATTCTCTGCGTGCACCAGGACGAGATGCAGAAATGGCATCTGCAGCCATAACAATGAAATCTAGGGCACTCTTGGGGCCACCAAAGCCTTCGTGGGACACTTCAAGTGCTTGGATGACCTCTGCAGGCATACCGTACTTCACGGCAATGTCACGGGACAATTCAATGTGGCTTCCTTCGTATTCGTGGTCGAGCGCTTTTCCAATGTCATGCATGAGTGTTGCAAGTTTGGTTAGACGAACATCCATTCCAAGTTGAGCGGCCATCATGGCAGCAAGGTGAGCAGCTTCGATGGAGTGACGCAAAACATTCTGTCCATAACTAGTGCGAAAGTTTAATCTCCCAAGGATTTTTATGAGGTCTGGATGCAGACCAGTAAGACCAAGTTCTAGTACGGCATCTTCTCCGGCCTTTTTCATTTCCGCATTTATTTCTTTATCTGCTTTTTCTACCACTTCTTCGATACGAGAAGGTTGGATACGGCCGTCTTTGATTAGCCGTTCCAATGCTCTTTTGGCAATGTGGCGACGAATGGGATCGAAGCCAGAGATTACTACGGTATCTGGAGTATCGTCGATAATAAGGTCAATCCCGGTTGCTTTTTCGAAGGCATGGATGTTGCGTCCTTCTTTTCCAATAATGCGACCTTTGAGATCATCGCTTGGAATTTGTACGGAAAAGACAGTGCTTTCAGTTGCAGTATCTGCGGCATATCTTTGGATGGCTTCAGAAACTATTTCCCTTGCTTTGTCTTCCGCCTGGTCATTGGCTTCCTGCTCCACTCTGCGAATTATTCCTAGGACATCGTCCTTGTATTCTTTCTCCACTCGCTGGAACAATTGTTCTTTAGCTTCGTCTCGAGTAAGACGAGCAACATCTTCTAGCTTTTTGAATTGGTTGTCTCGGATCTTTAGGATCTCTTCTTTTACTTCCTGAATTTCTTTGTCTTTGTTTAGGATGGCTTCTTTCTGCTTATCTAGATCTTCTAATTTGCGGTCTAGTTGTTCGTCTTTGGAGATAATACGCTTTTCCAAATCTAGGAGATCGGAACGACGTTCCTTCTCTTCTTTCTCTGCTTTTTCGCGAAGCTTCGAGGCCTCTTCTTTGGCCTCTAGAATTATTTCCTTGGCTTGCTGTTCGGAAGCAGTAAGCTTGTCTTTTGCTTTGCCCAGAATCTTATCTGCATCTTGTTCCGCTTTGGCAACTTTCTGGCGAGCAATGACAATACGGGTATAGTAACCAACCAGCACCCCCGCAAGTCCGGCAATACCCCAGATGATTATCGGTGACATAGTATTCCTTTCGGACACACTAGGCCTAGAAGCCTTGCGCTAGTAAGCGCATTGCCCAATAGAACTTTTGCAGTAACTAAAAGAAGAATGTCCAACCAGCAACCTCGAGAAAAGGTCTGATGGTTGGTGCAAAGGTGACAATTTGGATTCCCAACATAGGGAGTAAAAGGCTCATTAACCTAGGTGATGTTATGGTGATATATCTAGGACAGGAGCGAAGAAAATGAATCTGTCCTAGATATACTGTAGCCCAAATTGCCCTAAGCGTCAAATTGTTCTTGTATACTGGAATAGCAACAAACAGAATACAAAAAATATATGAGAGTAAGGGGGAAATTTGGGATTCTTACCGCCACAATGATTGGAGCGGCAATGTTGGCGCCAGCAGTTTTTACATTTGCCCAGGAAGCAACACCAAGTGTGGTGATTAATGAAGTGGCGTGGGCGGGGAGCTCGGTGAAATCGAGTGATGAATGGATTGAGTTGAAGAATATCAGTGGCGAGGAAATGGACTTTGCAGAATGGACGGTGTTTGTAGATAACCCGGGGAACGACTATACAGTAATCATTCCTCGTAACCTCGGGACTGTGCCGAATAATGGATTTTTTCTGCTTTCAAAGTTCAATTCAAATAGCATAGACTCTGCATTGAATATTAAGCCAAACTTGAGTTTGGATTTTATTAGTTTCGGAATAACGAATTCTAGTTTTGAAATAACACTGAGCAACCCAGCGGGAGAGGAAGTAGATAGGGCGTGGGATAAAACTATTGGACCACAATTTGGATATAAGAACTCAAGTGGCTCTGCGACAATGGAACGACGTGAACCAGTTGCAAAAGGGTCTATGGTGGATAGCTGGCAACAATCTACTGACTCGAAAAATTTTGACGATTTAGGAAGTGGAATTAAAAACTATGGAACACCGGGGACAGAGAATTCAAAGTTGGTGGAACCGCCAACTATTGAAAGTATTTCACCAAATACCGCTGAGGTAGACGAGACGTTGCATGTTGAAAGTATTATTGGAACTAATTTCAGTGTTGACCCACCACCAATTGTGCAATTGAAATTGAACGGTAGGGAGGTAACTGCAGATAATATTCATGTAGCAAATTCTGTCTTGATCGATAATTGTCAGTTTTCTTTAGTCAATGCCGAAGCGGGAAAGTGGGATTTGGTGATTATCAATCCCAATGGGGTAACAGCCACTTTGCCACAGGCAGTAGAAGTTACTGAGCCACCACCAAAGTACGACCTCACCACAACAGTACGAATCAATGAAGTCTATCCGCAACCAAACACCACTAGTAATGATGAGTTTATAGAGCTGTATAACTTTGGTGATAAGGTGGTGGATTTAAATGGATGGATACTGGATGATGTCCGCAATGGCGGGTCTAATAAGTTTGTTTGGGGGAGTCGTAACATTCTGCCCAAAAGTTATTTGACTCTCTACAAGAGCGAAAACAAGCTGACGATGAATGACAGTGGAGACGATGTCTATTTGCTCCAACCGAATGGGTTTGAGTTGGATCATACTGTTTATTCGGAGGCTCCTCGCGGACAAACTTGGTCCCGTTTTGACGATGGTTGGAAGTGGACAAATTCACCAACACCAAATGGAAAGAATGTCTTTAGTACACCACCAACTGAGGAGGATGAATCAACTCCGATTGATGAGCCAGACGACACACCGGTTGCAAATCCAACTTTTGAAAAAGGAGATGTGGTTATATCCGAATTACTACCCAATCCAGTTGAAGACGATGAATTTATTGAGCTATACAACAACTCTTCTGGTCCAATTGATTTAAAGAATTGGGTATTACAAGACAAATCCAAACACAAATACAAGGTTTCCGATTTCGCTATATCAATACAAACCGCTAGTACGCTGACAGTACAGGCAGGACAGTATGTGGTAATTACAGAAAAGATGTCGGGGATTGCGTTGAATAACAGTGGGGGAGAAACGGTGACACTATATGACCCCAGTGGAAATGTGGTTGCGACTGTGAGTTACATAGATAAAGCTCCTAGTGGTGCAGCATATGCATGGGAGGATGGAATATGGACATGGACCAAGACTCCAACACCAGGAGACGTAAATATATTAGGGCTAGATGAGGCAGATGAATCACCGCCAGAGGTAGATATTTTGATGCCCGATTCGCTACCAGTTACGGGCAAACAAAACCAACGGTGGTTGGGGTTTGGGCTTATTAGTTTGGGGCTTAGTGCTATAGTATTCTGGAATTATGCTAAGCGTCGCTACCCACAATCTAGCTGAAACCCAAGGTTTGGGAGAAACCATTGGCAAGCATTTGCAAGGCGATGAAACTTTTGCGTTGGTCGGTCCTTTGGGGGGAGGAAAAACTAGTTGGACACAAGGACTAGTAAAAGGGATGGGAGTATCCTCTAGGGTGACTAGTCCAACGTTTGTTTTGGAGAAGATCTATACAGGAAAGAAATTTACTCTTCATCATTTCGATATGTACCGAATAGAAGAGAAGGACGTTGAATTGACAGGACTTTTGGATGTTTTAGGAGAAGAAATTGTGGTAGTGGAGTGGGCGGATAAAGTACGGGGGTTACTTCCAAATGACACAATTTGGGTGACGATAAAAATAGGGAAGGGGGATGAGCGAATATTTGAATTTAGTTTCCCGGAGGAAAGAAAATATGTCTTTGAAAAATAACATCTTAGGGATCGATACGGCAACCGAAGAAACAGTTATTGGCCTCAATGACGAAGTGATCAGTTGGGTATCTAACAGGAACCAATCCAAGGAGCTTTTGCCTGCAATAGATAAACTAATTCAAGAACAAAAACTTACTCCTCGGAAAATTCGTGGAGTGGTGGCAAACATTGGTCCCGGTTCTTTTACAGGGCTTCGGGTGGGACTGACTGTCGCCAATGGTTTTGGATACGGACTAAGAATCCCACTAATTGGGATGAGTGAGTTTGATGTTATTCGTTTATTCTTTCCGAAAGTTGATTTGATAATCTTGGATGCAAAGCGGAATGAGCTTTTTGTGCAAGTAAAAAAGCAAACGCCAAAATTGATACCCATCTCAAAACTTGGGGGGTTAATCAAGCGGGGGGCTAGCGTATATGTTGAACCAAACCTAGCATTGGTTCTTCACTCTCAACTTTCCAAGGCAGGTACGATTTATTTGGTTGAAATACCACGAATACAAAAAATGGCTGCAATGCTTGCGGCCACTCGACTAGGTAAGAAATTTGTTCCGGTTATGCCCTTATACTTACGTGGGGCGAATATTACGAAGTCAAAAACCAAGTAGAAATTTGGTGGTTTTGCCCTCTAGGATGGCTTGCCCTGGCATGATGTCTTTTGGTACTACGCGGTAGTTGCGGGGATCGTTGATGTTGATGACGGTATCAATGTTTTGATCGGGGACTATGGCAATTGGAGCAGTCTCTATGGGAAATGCTTCAGCAATAGTTGGCTGGCTTGTTGGGATTAGTGCGTTGATATTCTCGCTCCACAGTATTACCCCAAGCATTGAAATGATGCCAATAAGACAAAAGATGGATTCGATAGAAATTATTTTTTGCTGGAGGTTTTTCATTTGAAGTTTATTGAATAGGCATAGCTTTAACCGTGAACACCTTATCGGAAAAAGCTTCCCATTCTTTATCGGTTAGCCAGTTTTGGTATAAGAATCTGTCAGTTGCCTGCGGTTTAGTTGGATACTGAATATTTTTCAAACTACGATAACTGTAATTAGACCCACTACCATTCCCACCAATTGCAAGGTTATAGTTGGTAGGTACAACGTCAACTATAAGGTAAGGGGATAATCCCTTAGACCCATTATAAGCAAAGTAAGCAGTACCACCATCATCAATTAAATCAATCTCAATTTGGCTACCATTTTCTGGCATGCTGTAATTTTGATACATCATATTCTGGTTGATTTTTCCACCGTCTCTTACTATGAAATTACCTGATGTTATTTTTGCGTGCTTCTCATGATTATGGTTATAAACCATATCGTTTGTTACGTGTGCTCGAACTTCTACACGCTGATATGGGCTGATATTAGCGAGACCGTTTTGATTACGAGACGTGATGTTAATTTTGATTATTGCTTTTGCGCCTTCTTTTAGAGAGCGTAGAGGGAATGTGTCGTCGTATTCACCTTGTTCGTTAATGTCTGCAGCCGAAAGTTGAACATCGTAATAAATATTACTTTTAGCGATATAATTAAGATCTGGAATAGTAATTTTTTGACCAACCACATCCTCAAAATAAAATGCTTTGTCGGTTTGAAAAGCGCCAGCCAGCAGAGACACCTCCATAGCGGCCGTAAACTGCTTGAAACCATCGGTACGAGGACTATTGTAAACATAAGAAAAGTTAACCATACCTTTATTTAGAACCCACCGTGTCTCCAAGACATACGTGTTGCCGTCGGGTAGAGTACTTGTCTTCGGTTTATATTGCGAGGAATAAATGTAATCATCTCGATGATACGATCTAGGTGGTTTTCTAGTCTCACCTGATCCTCCTGGCCTAATTGAGATTATATTGGGCAGACCATTTGGCACATAGTTGATTGGTTTACCGTCCTCTAGTAATTGGACTTTGCCGTTATTGATGGATCCTAATATTGGGCTTATATATGTTTTGTCAAGGGAAATATCCAGTGAATATACATGATTATTAAGTTTGTAACTAGTTGTTCTGTTAAATGGTTTAATATTTGTTCTTAAAACTTCACGGTATCCGGCGGCGACTATATCTGAAGCAGGGGAAAGGGGTTGGATCCCACGAGTAGATGTTGACTTGTTCTCGCTGACAATAACCTTAGGTTCAACCAAAAAAGCGTTAAAATAAGCACCACCATCAGAGTTGAAGCGACTATGCCTAGCCTCCCAATCGTCCAATTCGGTCCCCGACCCAGAGTTAGATTTCATCGTCCCGCTATAAACTCCATCATATTCCCTGACTAGTTCACTGGTAAATGAGCTGATATTGGAGTCTCCATATTTTATACGAACTGGTGGGCGAAGCTGGGCAAATAATGTATCAGCCTTTTCTATAAGCTGTTTCAGCTCTTTAATTGCCAAACTGGGTTGGTCATAGATAGCTGATGTGGTTTGGAAAGGGTAAAGTGTATGGTCAAACTTACCGCCATAAATAAGCACCGTGCCATCTTCTAAACTGATAGTTTTATGGCCAGAAGGAAGCTCGCTGTCCGTTGTATTAATTAAGTCACTACTGATAGTTTTACGGAGCTCGCTTTTCCTTGTATTAATTACTGTGTATACGGGCAGTTGCCAGTCCGTCATTGGTCGAGCAATATTAGTGTCAAGGTTGTAAACAAAGGAAAGGTTTTGATCCGAGCTAGTGGTGAGTAGGTATTGATTACCCGACAAATGTGCAACTTCCTCGATCTTCCCAAAGCTCTTTTGAGGGTCGGAGAGAGAATGCTCTGTTTTTAGCCTAGAAAGACGAACATTAGCCAAGATAGCGGATCCTACCTTCCCAAAAGATGCGATAAATTTTTCCAACCAGCCAGAGGGCTTGAAAGAGGAATTTAGTTGTTCGATTTTTGTTGCAGTATTTTGATCTACTACAACTTCGGGAACGATTGTCTCACTACTTCCGTCACTAATATTAATTGTCTGTATGCTTTCATTTGTTTGAGAGCCAAAGAGATAGATAGCTGTTGGAGCACCATTAGTGTTTCGTTGAATTGCACAGGATATTTCACCCCTTACGGATAGGTTTGCTAATTTCACCAACGAGGCCCTTTTGATATCGTAGAGCAACACTCCTCCATATCCCTCTCCGGCAAGCATCAATGTTTGTTTATCAAGGGCAACCATAACTTGTCCCGCACTCTGGGGTAAGGCAAATGGTAGGGGCTTAAATGCTCTTTCTGATAACCACTGAAAGTCAAAATATTCGCCACCATATTCATATTTGATGTTGTCAAACTTTGCGGCAGTTAGATTCTTTACCAAACGAACAAGGGGGTTAGCGTTGTCGCCTGGCACCCGAGTAGAAACAGCCACCGGATTACTATCTTCTGCCACAAGGTAGTCATTATTGGTCAAGATATCGAACGTAGAAATTGCTGGTGTAGCATTAGTTGATGGGGAGGTTGACAAAATTGCTTCAGTAGATGGAGTAAGAGTATTCGCTACATTCGCCACCTCACCTTCGTCTGTCGGTATCCTAGATATCGTCAGCAACCTCTGATAGACCCTACTTTCATAGTTGACCGTGCTAGTAATAAAAATTGGAGCGCCCTCATCGGGAGCGGTATTTTCTGAAACCAATTTCGCCTTTACTTTCCAGCAATAAAATCCTGGCTGCAAGGTGGTGGTAATTTCTTTTGTTGACTTACCACGCCACACAAAATGTGCATCGCCTTTGACGGAGATGGTCGTATGAGCCTCTCCGCCTCGTTTCGTATGATTACTATTGCGAAAGATCATCTCGACGTCGGTGCTTTCGTTTGGCAACAAATTATTCGTTCCCGCACCCAATAAATACTGAATGTCTGATATGTCGGAACTATAAATCTGTTTATTGATAGCCCCTACCTTAAACTGAAACGTTTTTGGAGTACTGGGATACGAAACACCATCATAAACAATTTGCACACTAACTGTGCCCTCTGATCCTGCGCTATTTGGATCCCCAGCAATTCCTACCAATGCCATACGGGGAGTAAGACGAGGATAGATTAGAATAGTTACGTTTTTACTGATAATTTCTTCAGATCCATGTATCCATAAACCGTGAAATTCTTTTGGCTTGGAATAACGAATACTGATGTCTCCCTGAGCTTGAATCTTTATTTGAGCAGCTGCAGCAATGTTGGGGAGCTTTCCAAAATCACGACTGTCATTCATCCGAATAGTAAGTCGAGCGTCCTCTCCTTGAGCAATATTTGTTTGGCTAACGTTTATTTTGTATTCAATTGATTTTTTAAGTTGGGCACTCTCTTCTTCGCTTAGAGGCGCCGCTGATGATTTATAATCCCGTTGAATTACAATTGATTTCCAGTAAGTAGTTCCTCCATAGCCAACGGCTAGTTCTACGGTAATAGGTCCTAAGTCTCTATTGCGGTATGAGGAGAGAATGCGCAATTTTGGTATATCTCCATTTGGCACGCGATGCATGCCCATTTGCGGTAAAAGGGCAAATTCAACTTTTTGATTACTCTGAGTCAGATCAGCATCTGTTCTCCAAAATATGGCAGGGCCTTTTACAGTAAGCGTACATTGAGCTTTTGTTGTGGGAGAAGGTCGTTCAGATTTTGGCCTGTTATCATATGCTGTTACCGAAATATTGGCTGCCTCGCCCCGTCCCATCTTGGTTTTGTCAGCACTAAGACTAATAACAAAAGAATTTTTTGCCCGTTCAGCAGCGATTTCACCGTCCGTTTTAACTCGTGGAGAAATTTTATAGTCGCGTTTGATTGTTACTTCGCGCTTATAAGTTTTATCCATAAAAGTGGCGACAGCAGAAATTTTGATATCCCCCAAATCTTGGTTTTTTATGGATGAGATAATTCGAGTGCTATATTTGTATGGTTGACTTCCGGGGTAGAGACTAAAGTTGACCGTCTGGATATTTTGAGTCAGACCGGCATCTCGTTTCTGCTTACCATCCGCGTCAATGTCCTGAAAGCGAGCGGGACCAGAGATAGTTAATGTTACTTCAGCCTTATTAGTCCACTTGTTTATGGAAGAGGTTTTGTGACGCATAACAAAAATAATCAATGTACTCGTAGAGCGTCCTATCACGCTTTCAGACGAAGTAAGCTCAGCGGATACGTTAGCGTCTTCCCCTGCATTTGGTTGTATAGTTTCGGTCCCCGCCAAAGAAACGGTGGCCGCAATGCCTCCAGTAATGATGATTTTTTCTTTCATCAAAGTAGCACTATGTTTCATCCTGCCCATTCGCATCATCGGTTCTGTTTTTGTCGAATAATACTCCTTGAGATTAATAAACCGACCATCCTTAGTGCTATACACTTCACCCGTGCTTAGTAAATCAGGGTCTTTCGATTTTTTTTACTATTTCTATCAGCTCATCTATCAATAATGTGTAGGAATTGTCTTTTGATACCTTTGGAAAATTGAATGAAAAGTCTGTTGGAATTTTAGTTAGCCCCCCCAGAATCAACACATCTCCCTTGGGCAACATAGTAGCCGAATGCCAAGCACGAGGGTTGTTCATCGCTCCGGTCAGAGTAAAGTTGCGGGTTTTGGGGTCATACAGAACTGCCGATTGCAGGATCATTTTGCCATTGGTTCCACCAGCAATTAGAACCATACCATTGTTTAACAGGGTCATGGTATGTCCATAACGGGGAATAGTCCCTCCGACATATTGGAGAACATTTTTACCTTCACCATTGCTCTCTTCATAACTTACTTTAAATTGACCATATTTTGTTCTATCTTTACCTCCACCAACTGTCGTGAAAACAAACTTTTCCCGCAAAGCATTATTGACCTCTGTTGCCAAATCAGAAGAGATTTCAGTTGGTGTAGTGTTGGCGGTAGAAGTTTGATTATTTGATGTGGTGCCTTGCGTGTCTGAAGAAGTAGTTTGTTCCTTCACGTACCCATTTGCTGAAGCCTTTATCGGCGTCCCTTGGGGCTCATATATATCAAGCCCGTTATGGTGGAGCCCGTGGAGTTTCCCATAGTAAACAGGGTCATTGAAGGTCGTCGTAATTAATCGAGAGGAGACTGGCCATTGTAGAGAATGTAGTCTGCCCGAATGCTGAGCCAAAGGGGTCTGGGCAAGAGCAGGAAGATTGCCAAAAACGCCTGTCGTAAGGGATAGGGCGAGCAGGAGGGCAACAATTCTTTGGAATTTATTTTTCATTTTTGTTTTTGGAATCAGACCCTAGGGCTAGGGCAGGGGAGCACCTAGGCCGTAGTTGCGAGTTAGAAATCCTAGGTCGAAAGTGTTGACTGCAGCGTCTTTGTTGATATCAGCAATTGGATGAGGACGGTTGGAGCCCCAATTTCCAAGAGGTAACCAGAAGTCCACCATGTTAATTTTGTTGTCACGAAAACCAGATACCCAGCTCTCGGTAACTCCACCAAAGTCGCCAATAAGCAGACCTCCGTTTGGATTGGTGGCTGCTGTGATTGCTGTAGTTTCTGTAAAGTCTATTGAAATAGTTGCACCGCTAGTACGTCCAGCGTTGAATTCTCTCACTCTAGCCAAGTGGTAGCGTCCCTTTGCCCATAGCGTATATCCCTTGTCTTTGTGCAGATACATGCGAGGTAGCTCTGGTTCAGTAATTATGTCAGACAAATTGGTGAAGTAGGATTCATCGATAGTTGGTTTTTGGCCAGTGGTTTTTTCCAGTAAGTAGAGTTTTACTTGTTGGTCGTAGACGTTGGCTTGAAGAGGAACCTTGATGCTAAGGGTGACTGGAATAAGGGTGGTAGTATTCTTATTCTCGAATTGAATCTCAACATCTCCAATGGTAATGCCTTCACTGGTCGCTGTGATTGTGCTCAAATGCGCACTGGTAGATGAAACCTTGAACATTGCCCGTCCCTTTGCATCAGTGATATCATTTACGGCAACGATTTCGTCGTCAGTTTGGCTACTTTCAATTGAGACCAAACGACCAGAAAGTCCATTGAAATCTTTATCTCGCAATGTGACGGTAACACGGGAGAATACCGTGCTTCCGTCAGAAGTTGGGACATAGCGGGGAACTGCTGACACAGTAGAAGAGTTGAGATCTAGTAAATTACTAAGTGGCTCGGTGACTTTGAAATCAGTGTCACCAGCGACCATCCATTCTTTTACTGTTCCATTTTGGAATGTGGTTTTTACTTTGAAATTCCAGTAGCCAACAAGAGCAGTGTTGGGAATGGTGAGTTGGGCATGTAATTTATGAGAATTGGGGACAGATTTAACAACAGCAGTAATTGGAGAAGGGGAAGTTCCTACTGGAGTGAAAGATATTTCAGTTGAGCCGAGCAAGAATGAGGTGTCGTCTCCACCGTAGATGATAAAGTCTTCTATTGTTTTACCACGATCAGACTCTTTTGGTTGATAACTTAAAATTCCAGATGTGGTAGAAATAACGGAGAATGGATAAGATACAGTTTCCAACCAATAAGTTCTTGGTGGGAGTAGGTTGTCGCGTAGATAGGATTCAACGGTAAGAATATATTCTCCTGGATTAAGGTTCGCGGGAGCAGTGGCAGTGAATTTTAGACGACCAGAGTCTAGTGCATCGATATTACTGACTGTCACGGTATTCGTAAGACTATTAGGAATCTGATGTAAATTCCCAAAACCAACAACTGGCAACCCATCACGTTGACCAATTGCAGCTAATTGAACCGTGCCGGTTGCATTGGTAGCTTGATAGTCAAATGTTGTCTTGCCATGAATGTCGGTAGGTTGTCCCGTCAATTCAATCAGCTTAGTTGTGTTACCAGGTGGTGTAACGTAAAGTTTAATAGTCTCACCTGGAACCGGAGAGCCGTTCAGCAAATAAGTGGCAGTAACAACTGAAGTAGAATTACTACCGGCAACTAATTGTGCTGGGCTAGTTCCAACTGACAATGTATACCCTGCACTACCAAAAGGACTGGTTTTGGCAACAAAGGTATAGCTGGTATAACCACCACCTGACACTCGAATTCGTGCTAGTCCAGGAGTGGTGTCGCTAGTGTAGACTGCAGTTGCTTCTCCTCTGGCATCAGTAGTAATGGAAGATGGGCTAATAGTTCCGCCACCTTCAACCGATAGGCTTACTGTTTTATTGTGATCTGGTCCCCCTGTGTTATTAGTCAGCCTGACGGTAACAGTACTTTGGCTAGAGGTTTTGGCCTGAATAATGTTGGGAGTAGCGGAGGCCATAATGCCTGCGACTATTTTTGTAAGACGAACATTTGTTCCGCGAGTGTATATGGTTTGAATCCTCTCAGTATCGGAGAAGTGAGTTCCATTTGCATAGACATCTACAACTACAGACTTGCCTGGTTGAATGAAGTTTGGTTCAACTAAAGTGATATCCGGGATAAATTCAACTTCTGCTTGTAAACCAGGGTTAAAAAAACTGAATTCTAATTTGGTATCTGAAATAATGGGTTTGAAATACGCTTTGCTAGGGGCAGTTGATTCATTGGATTTAACACGAAAAGTAACCTTTCCTTCGGTGTTTGGTACTTGCTCATCTCCCACGACGATATCTCTTGTACGATTAAGGATAGGTAGTCTATTGGGTGGATTGTAGCTCATTAGCCCAACTTTGTAGCGACCACTTGTGATTGGGTTGTTGTAGTAGTCTTTCAAGGTAATAATTATGGTTGCGGTATCAGTGCCGTCTGCTTTGGCAGGGGAGTCTGATACTTCAATTGTCGAATTGGTGGCGCTGAATTCCTGTGGATTAATCGCACTAAGTTGGAAATTTTCTACTGTATCGTTTGTGGCTTTGCTTACTGGGTTAAGTCCGCCGAGGATGTAGAGATAATTATAGATATTCGTTGGATCTTTGGTGGAAACAGAAGCAAAACTGTATCCCAGCAAATTGCCATGATTAATCATGGAACCCGAAGAAGTCCAAGTGTTATTATCCCAAATATAAGTTGCTCCAGTGCCTTTAGCCGCGTAGTTAGGCCAGTATGCTGTACTTTGGGGATATGGTTGAGACGGGAAATCAATTGCTCCGCCCGCAACTATAGCCTGATCGTTGAGTGACATCACAGCGGGAGAATAGACAGCTTGTGCCAATGGGTCTCTTGTTGCCCAACCAGCAGTAGTACTAGTAAGTTGATAAACTTGGCTTGTTGGAACAGCTTTAAAACTAGCTGGGGTAGCAGTGATATAGTTATTAACCAAACCACCAACTGCTAGTAGAGAATTTTCGCGACCAGTTAGTTGGATAATTTGGTGGAAAGCCCTACCTTGAACTTTGTTGACTGTATCCTTGAAAGCTAGGGTGCTATTTCCTATTGCCCAGTTTGCTCCACCCAATGTCAAACTAACGGGTGCGGTGTATTGGTATGGTCTATGTAAATTATCGGTAGTAATAACGGGTTGTGTGCCTTCAATCGCCCAGAACGGAGAGGTTCCAGCATAGAATTCTTCCCAACCTCCTTTAGTGTAGCGACCACTACCAACACTGGCACCGCCAAAGATATAAGTACCCGAAGCTGCGTTTACAGAGTTGCCAAAGTGAACCATCTGATGTCCGTAACGACCTTGAGCAAGTGGCGCTAAGCTAACTCTGGGAGCTACCGCCCCTCCACCAAAAGCACCAATATCTAGTCTAATGGCTCCAACTTTTACAAACTTACCATTCAAATTATCGATGGTTGTGTAGGAGCTATAAGCGGTGGTATCAGACAACTCACCCGCAGTCCAAGTGGAAGTTGTTAGGTCGTAGGCATAAGCAATGCTAGTAGTTGTCCAGAA
Source organism: uncultured Candidatus Saccharibacteria bacterium (assembly GCA_964434605.1). Taxonomy (GTDB): domain Bacteria; phylum Patescibacteriota; class Kazan-3B-28; order Kazan-3B-28; family Kazan-3B-28; genus JAKLDB01. The sequence continues at coordinate 188,259 of CAYSVM010000001.1, read as the reverse complement.
GGAGCCGTTGATAAGTGCTTGGGAGTAAACATGTTCTGGGTCGGGTGCTGGATAGGAAATGATTGTTTCAATATACTCTGGTTGGACAAGAGCTTGGTAGATATAAATATTCTCGTGCGTCATATCACGCTTTACCCAATCTCTATATCCGCCTCCATTCCTGTCACTGCCGTCCTGGGCCCAATAAGAATATTTAATTATCTTTTTGCCCACTCTCCACTCGTACTTTGCAGGAATTACAACTTTGCTAACCCAAGTAGTCTTATTCCAAGTAGGAGCAGGATTGGGTAAGTAAAGAAAACCTTTGCCAACTTTTGGTAGATTCGAAAATCTTGACCAAACATCTATATCCTTTTGAATGTTCGGGTCAACGACTTGAGCAAACGCACTATCTAGGTTGAAGAATTGTCGCAGAAGACCAATGATACTTGGTGAAGTTGGTTGGGTTGTTGGTGTAGTTGGTTGCGTTACTGGTTCTGTAGTACTACCTGTACCTGTACCTGTACCTGTACCTGTGTCGCCCGTATCACTGCCTAAACTTTCATTAAATGTTCCCCAGCTACTGGTAAAATCTCCAGCCTCTTTGGCTTCAAATAACTTTCCATAAACACCGCCTGTAATAAGCAGTTTTCCGCCGACAATAGCGACTTCGGGATAATAGTTGACATCAGTCAGAATACTAACTGGTTCCCAATGCCCAGTATTCAGATTTAATCGTTCAACGGTAGAATAGGGAAGGGGTTCGCTTTCGCCTCCAATAAATACTGACAACTGAAGGTCTAGTGTCCTGCCACTTACACCATCATAACGCCATACATCCCTTGGTAAATCTTCCCAATTCCAATAGCTCCCATCCTCCTTTTTAGCAGGAACTATTGGCTTACTAGAAGAACCTGAAATATATTCATTAGCACTGGGGACAGAAAAACCCTGAACGCCACCAGTACCTAAGAATAAACTTACTGCTCCACTTTCAATTAGCTGTTGCCATTGACTAAGATTGTATCCTGTGTTCTTTGACGCTAGATAGCTTGCGAGCGACATAGAGAGGTTGGATTTTTCGACTTTCCATGGTCCAAAGCTACCTGAAGGAGGAATATGAAAATCTCCAGCGACAGCGTAGATATAATCATCATTGCCATCACTGTTGGCATCGTATGCCACTGCTCGCAAACCAGCACGTTCGGATATCATTGGTTTGGCAAAACGCCAATCTCCAGTAGCGCCATCATTACCGACTTTGGCGTATTCCACTGATTTGAGATATATTGGCGAATCGCTACCAGTTTTTTGGAGTCCGCCCAATGCATATAAATAGGTGTCTCCATTTCTTTTAATTTGAACTGTTGCTCCTTCGGCACGGTGATCTACCAATGAAGTCTGGGTGGTCCAAAAGTTAAGAGCTCGAGGACCGAAGATTTTCAACAGATTATCTATCCCACCACTAAAAAGAACCACCAGTACTAGAGTGATGGCTCCTATAATTGTAAAAATAGCCTTATAACGGCTTTTTGGCTGTTGGAACAGTTGTTTAATTTTTAGCCAAATTTTTTGCATTCGCAGGTTTAGTATTTGTTTTTATTGTACCTTGTGATGTGGTTCCTAAATTTCTTTGTTTATTATACTATAAACTAGCCCAAAAGTCAAGACTACTATTTTACTTAAAATAAATTAAAGAAAAAGGTGGATTAGAAGGAAGAGAAACCACTGGGGCTGTCTGAGGCAGAGGAATTGCCAGATTGCTGATGAGCATTGGCGCTTAGTTCGCTGATTAAATCTGCCACCTTTTTTGCATTTGGAATCGCTCGCATAGTGAAGATACCTTCTTTTCCTGCAGATTGTATGCGAATATTCCCGTAGCCAAAGAATGTTGCCAAGGGTCCTTGGGTGGATACTTGGACATCTTGCACCTGGTTCCACATAAGTTGGGCAACGCGTCTGTGGAATAAGGAAACAAGTTGGACATCTATTAGACCAGTTGGTGTAGCTACCCAGGTATCCATGTACCAGAAGACAACATTCATCATTAGGTAGCTTGCAATAAAGACTAAGTACAAACCACCAAATAGCCATGCTCCGGCACGAAAGAGAGGTTGTTCCGTAAGGCCTACTGCACTAATTGCCAGCAATATTACAATTCCTGGCAGGAACATAAGAAAGGACCAAAATGCCGGACCAAGAAGATCTAGAATATGTGGTCGGTAGACTTGAATAGATTGGACTGGATCGTCGGAGATATTGAGTTCTTCCATTTTGGAATTAGAAATTGTAGGTGATTATAGCAAAGAAAATCGAGCCAACAATTAGACTTACGACAGTGATTAAATAGAAGCTAAGTAGAGTTAGAGAATAATCTCCGCGAAAAGACAGACGGAAATTAATGAGATGAAAAGCATTAATGACAACGTAGCCAAGAGCGAGAAAAAGAAAGAAGATATAAAAACCAATTAATGCACTCATAGTGGAAGAGGGGATTTGTCTGCGGGAAGGGGAATATTCAAATGTCGGTAAGCTTGTTCGGTAGCAATCCGACCTTGGGCAGTACGCTGAAGAAATCCGGCTTGCAGAAGATATGGCTCATAGACATCTTCAATGGTTTGAGTTTCTTCGGAGATAGCAGCAGCGATTGAGTTGACACCTACCGGTCCTCCCTTGAATTGTTCGATAATCGTTGCAAGGATCTTGCGATCAACTTCATCCAATCCAGTTTCATCAATAGTCAGCATTCCTAGGGTTGCACGAACAGTATCTGATGTAATATTGCCTCCGTTTTTTACCAAAGCATATTCTCGAACACGTTTTAAAATTCGGTTAGCAGTACGAGGAGTACGACGAGAACATTGAGAGATAAGTTTGGCGCAATCATCTGGGAGATTGACTTGAAGAATTCTGGCAGAGCGCTGGAGAATTTGTTCTATTTCATTTTCGGTATAAAAGTCTAGTCGGTAGGTTGCACCGAACCGGTCACGCAGGGGGGAGGACAGGGCACCAGCACGAGTAGTTGCACCAATTAGGGTAAATTGGGGAAGAGTTAGTTTCAGCGAGCGAGCAGAGGGTCCTTTGCCGACCATGATGTCAAAACAAAAATCTTCCATTGCAGAATAGAGTACTTCTTCTACTGCCCGACTAAGAGCATGGATCTCATCGATGAATAAAATATCTCCTTCTTGCAAGTTAGTAAGAATAGCAGCCAAGTCTCCCGCACGTTCAATAGCAGGCCCTGAAGTAGGCCGAAGATTCACGCCGGTCTCGTTGGCGATAATCGTAGCAAGAGTAGTTTTTCCTAGTCCCGGAGGCCCAAAGAGCAGAATGTGGTCTAAGGGTTCGCTGGTTTGCTTGGTAGCGGCAATGGCAATCTTGAGGCCCTCTTTAGCTTGGTCTTGCCCGATGTAACCATCGAAACTACGTGGACGCAGATGGGTGTCCAGTTCGCTATCTTCTGCTTGAGTTTTGGCATCTACTATCCGGTCTTCCATGCCTCTATTATAGCTGGAAAAGCGGAAGCCCAATATGAGCAATTTTTAGGGAGATTAAGAGCAATCCCAAGGCAATTAGGTAGATACTAAAAACATATAGTTTGTGACTTCTAATAAAACGCATCATCATGGCAATAGCGGCAATGCTACTGACTAGCGAGACAGCAAATCCAATTCCAAGTTCTGTCCAGTTGACCACTACTTGTTTGAATTCCATTTGGATTAACGCATACCCGCCTGCCAGAATTAGAGCAGGAACACCAAGTAAAAATGCGTAGCGAGTAGCCTCTTCTCGTTTGAGACCGATATACAATCCGGTTGCAATAGTAGCACCAGAACGAGATATCCCAGGAAGCATCGCACCAAGTTGCGCAACCCCAAGACTAAGTGCATCAAAGAAAGTAAGTTTGGACAAATTCTTTTTTCCGCGAGCTACTCGTTCGACAACAATGAATATTAGTCCGGTAAAGATCATTAAGCTAGCAATGGTAATTAGGGTGCGTCCTTGTTCGGTAAAAAGCTGGGGAAATAGCAGACCTCCAGCAATGGCGGGGAGAGTAGACAAGGCAAGCAACCAAAGAATTCTACGAGACTGAAGAGCAGAGTGATTACTCGTTTTTGGATTCAGGCTGGAAATAATGTTAGTCCAGTCTGCTCGGAAATAGATTAGGATTGCGATGACAGTGGCTAGATGCAAGACGGCATCGAACAAAGCACCCTGATCTTCCAACCCAAATATTTCGCGAACAATAACAAGGTGTCCGGAAGAACTTACTGGCAGAAATTCAGCCAGTCCCTGCACAAGACCTAAAACTATTGGTTGGATAAAATCCATTACTTTGTTATTTTACAGTAATTCTCCATCCGAACATCGGGCCAAACCACCCCACATACTCGGACAGTAGTTGGAAATTCTCTTGGTAAATTCCGGAAGTAGCAGGAGCCTTCATAGAAAAATATAGTTTAAGAGTGCCGTTATTTGGGACCATTATTCCTGTTCCCATTACCCGATTCGGTGACATCCAAGAAGATGAATAAAAATTGCTGGTGCGGTCATGTGGAGTAGCTGTCCCCAAACGTACTGCTCCAGTTCCACGTAAGTCGGATCCGGCAGGCATCCATGCAGAGGAACCCGTGTTTACTAAATCAACCCACAGTCCTAAGTTTTGGTTGGGAGTGACAGTAAGGTCATTTGTCTTTCCTCTAATGTCTGCTGAATATTCAGATATATTGATGCTCGTGAAAGGATTGAAGATATTGCTAATATCAAAAATGTTTGGGTTAATAACGGTAACATCCCAATAAATACCGAGATCATTTAACCAAGAGACATACTCGACAACTGGTCGGAAGTATTCACGAAATTTTCCATTCTGATTAGCACGGATGGTAAATTCAAAGCGAGCATTTTCTCCCGGATATACTATACTAGGAGTCATTTTAGTTGCCCTATTACGAGATCCCCAAGAACTAGCATCGTAAAAACTACTTTCCCGATTCTTCGGACGATCTGTCCCAAGCCACATCTGACCTTTGGTGCTACCTGCCACTTTGTCACTAATCCAAGCTACATTCCCAGTATTTTTTACTTCCACCCAAAGAGTAGCGGTGTCTCCAAGATTCATAGTGGGATATGCGCTTTGTCTAATCCAGCTCATGGAATGTCTCATGCTTTTTAAGACATTGAAGACCACCCGACCAGACGAAGAAAGGTTAATGCTATTTGCCCCGCTGGAGAATGTTAGTTGTTTGGTTTCTGCAACATTGGAAGCGAGGGTAAAAGTAATTTGTCCTTGCATGTTAGTCATGCCCAAGACAGTATCTCCGTGTACCAATGCTCCGTTCACTAAATTGTTATTCCCACTAGCACGCAGAGTAACAGACAAGTTGCTTTGTGGCTGATTAAATTCATCTCCAACCACTAGAGTAACGGTAGCAGGGGTAAGGCCGTCTGCTGGAACAGTAGTACGACTAAAAGTTAGTCGAGCAGTTAGGTTTCGAGTTTGGTAGTTGAGTGCTTGGCTTGCGTTGATTCTTCCTGCTCCAACGTAGATATCGCTTGAATTGTAAGAAAGAGTGGTAGCAGTAGATTTTAAAACTGAACTTACCTGAGTGGGCGAGAGAGATGGATAGCGAGCTAGGAGAAGAGAAACAACACCAGTTACTTCTGCGGCAGCGAAAGATGAACCAGAGCCACGTACATAGCTACTGTTTCCGTTGGCAAATGAACCGGCCATTAGAATATTTTCTCCCGGAGCAGCAATGTCCACTCCCATACCATAGTTGCTGAAGCTTGAAATATTCCCAGAGCTTCCAATGGAGCTTACGGCAATGACATCTGGGTAAGCAGAGGGGTAGAAAATTCCCTGTCCATGGTTGTTGCCTACTGCAGCAACAATAATAATTTGTTTATTTAATGCATAACTCACAGCACTAGATAGTTCGGGGAAGTTCTCAACTGCACCGAAACTCATATTAATAACCTTCGCCCCGTTATCTGCTGCATAACGAATAGCTCGAGCAACCGTACTGAAGTCTCCTCCCCCTGCAGAGTTGAGAGCTTTTAGAACCATCAGGGAGGCACGCCAGTTTATACCAGCCATGCCTTTATTGTTATTGGTCTGGGCAGCAATAATACTAGCGATACCAGTACCATGCCCATGGTTGTCTGAAATATCCGAGTTGTTGGAAATAAAGTTGTAGCCGTTGTAGTCGTCAATATATCCATTGGAGTCATCATCAAATCCGTTACCAGAAATCTCATTGGGATTTACCCAAAGTTTTCCCATCAAATCTTCGTGAGAAAGATAGACACCTGTATCAATTACAGCAATAGGGATATCGCTTCCTATAGTTGTATTCCAAGCAGACGGGATATTGATTTGATTAAGATAAGTCTGGGACGAGAATAGGGGATCATTTGGTGTAGTCTGCTGGATAGTAATAGGCAAGTTGACATCGCCAAGAATTGTTCCAGCAATCTGCAGCTCGGATGTCGCTGAAACAGGCGCTATCCATTGCGCTGTATAAATTACGCTTAGTCCAACTAAGATCCACTTCTGCATATCTCGTATTTTACCACAGCCCCTCAGATGTTCTCATTTGACAGAAAGAAATCTGGTAGACTAGAATCTGTGGGTTAGTAGGGTCCGTAGCTTAGTGGTAAAGCAGTTGCCTTTTAAGCAATTGATGCAGGTCCGATTCCTGCCGGACCCACCAAGACAACCTACTACAGCGGAAGCTGGGTGATCCATTGTCTGGGATCTAGCTCTTCGGATGCTTTAGGTGCCGTAATGGTCAGTTTTTCATTGTGGCGAGAAAGCCCGAGAGTAAAATCAAAGTCTATTGGAAGTCCATCGGTCTGATACAGCCCAACCAGTTTGAGTTGAGAGAGTTGGAAGGTTCTTTTGTTTATCCATAGTTCGGGCTCATACGCAAGTAAGCTATCTGTATTTTTTTGGTTGATCGAAACACCAAGTAGTTTGCCTATTTTTTCAGATAAATCAGCAATTGATTCTTGTGTTATTTTTGTACGGTAGTGGTAAGATCTCTGCCCGTTTACTGTTGCATCTGGTAAGACTTCTGTTATTTCAAATATGGGCGTGCTGGAAAGAAAGAGACGAAGTTCTTCCAGCTCTTGAGGAGTGAATGTCTTTTTTTCCAAAACACCTAGTTTCTTTTCGTTAGGGTTAGAACTATCTAGATGCCTTATTTTGTACCAGCGACTATCTGCTCCTAGAGAGACAGGGGAGAGAGTGGGTAGGGATAAGTTGGTCATACGGAAATAGGTATATCCTTCGGTGCCAACCAAATCTCCATTAATTGCAAACTGTCCCGTAGAAGAGTTACCGGAAAGATTTGCTTGCAGGGTAAATTGGGGATTGTTAGGATCTTTGCTGTCAGCACTTCCGAACAATTGCACAGAAGCACTGTTTACATCTTTGACTATGGCAATGGGGAGACGGCCGGCAAGAGAGAGATCTACAGAGTATTGGAAAGTGATTAGCTCAGAAGATGCCCGAGCTAATTTGGAGATTACCTCATCTGGGGTTGATTTTTGGAACATACAGCCACCCAGGAAGAGGGAGAGGGGCAGGCATATCCAAACTAGATAACGACTGATTCGTGCCATACGGCATCTATTATACCAGTCCTCAATTTATGGAAGTTGGAAGTATAATGGAGAAGGAGGAAGAGATGAATTTACGGCGTATAACCGATGTTCATCAGCAACCCGTGCTCGATTTGGAAACTGGGGAGATGCTCGGGAGTGTTTTTGGTTGGGTAGTGAATCCTGCTAGCCAGAAAATGGTTGCATTCACCCTGGCCAAGCTTGGGGGATGGCAGAGGACAAAAGTAATAGTCCCAGCTGATATTGTGGAATACGCACCAGAGATGATTGTGGTGCAAAGTCAGAATGCAGTTATTGTTCCAGAGGAAGTAGCAGGACTGGCGGAACTTTTGGACAAACATTTGGAGTTGATTGGATTTAGAGCAGAAACAAAAAGTGGCAAACTCTTGGGAGCAGTATCTGATGTTGTTTTTGATACGATAACTTCTACGATCCAACAGTACTACATCCAGTCTTTGTCTATTGTAGGAACGATTACTAGCAATTTGATCTTGCCAGCTAATCGAGTGGTACGAATTGAGAAACGCAAGATAGTATTCCCAGACGATATTCTAGCAGTTACTACCATTGTTCCTTACGAGCAAACACAAACAATTTAGTTAAGCAGCTTTTACGATACCAAGCTTTACTAGCTCGACCCGAGCGGCACGATACTGAGGAATCGTTTGGAGTTTTTGGAGTTCTTTTTTCACTATGTTGGGAGAAACTTTTTTCAGCAGACTGCCACTAACTTGAATAGCAGACCAAGTGGCGGGATCATATTTAAATCCAAGCAGGTGGCGAAAACGAATGGCTCGCAATACCCTGATGGGATCTTCTTGAAAACGAATAAGTGGATCTCCGATAACCCGAATTCTTTTCTTCTTAATATCCTCCATGCCTCCAACATAATCTAAGTATTTTCCAGTCTTGGGATTGAAGTAGATAGCATTAATAGTGAGATCCCTCCTAGGTGCGTCGTGGGCAGCTACCGATACAAATTTTATTTCGTCAGGATAGCGTCTAATGAGCTCTAATTCTTGGCGATAAATATCGTGCCGAAAAGTTGTTATTTCAAAATGAACTTGAGAATAGGTGAAGGAGACCACTCCAAATTTTTCATCGACAATAGTAGGGATAATGTTGTTACGCTGTAGAATTTTTACTACTTGGTTTGGACGTGCACTAGTGGAGATATCAGCATCACTTCTGTCTGATTCAATGCCGAGCAACCGATCTCGAACTTGGTTACCTACCAAGTAGGCAGAATGTCCGGCATCTTGAAGCCAAAAAACAGGAGTGTTGATATCTAGTTTACGCATTGATATTAAATACTTCTTTGGCATTGTGGCTGGTTACTGATTCTACTTCTTCAATAGCCACCTCTTTAACTTCGGCTATTTTGCGAGCAACATCAACTATGTGCATTGGCTCAGACCTACCACCCTTGAGCTGAGCAGGAGGAAGATATGGACAATCTGTTTCAAGCACTATTCTGTCCAGAGGAATCAATTTAATAGACTCCTGCAAGGAAGCGTTAGTAGAATAGGTCACCATATTGTTTAGCCCGATATAAAACCCTAGTTTCAAAAAACGCTGTGCATAAGCGGGACCGGCGGCAAAAGAGTGAATAATCCCAGGAATACGACCTTTTAGATGAGGAATGTATTCGGTTTCTAGTAGCGCTAACATCTCGGTATATGCATCTCGACAGTGAAGAATAATTGGTTTTTCTAGTTGAAGTGCCAATCTTAGCTGGGCGGTAAATGCAGCGATTTGATTTTCGTGGGCAGAAAGATTGCGAAAGTAATCTAGACCAATTTCACCAACTGCAACGATTTTTGGTTGTCGAGCTATCTGCTTTAGACCATCTAGTTGGTTTCTCCAATCGTCTGCATAGTGCGGATGAAGACCAACAGTGGCATATATGTTCGTGTAGCGAGATGCTAGGTTTATAGATTCTTGGGAAGCGAGCAGGTCGGTGCCAACGTTGATAATAGCTGTAAGCCCTGCATTCCAAGAGCGACTAATTACTTCTTCAAGGTCGGAATGGAACTGGGGAAAGTTGAGGTGAGTATGGGTATCTATTATTTCCATAGCTTTTTATTTTAGCAGGGTAACCCAAATTACCAGAATGCTAATTACTATACTGGCTACAACATTTTTAGTTTTCCACTTTTCCTTCAGAAAAGCTGCGGAGAACCAATAGACCAAAATGGGGGAGAGGACAAAGACAAATAAGGTTTCGGATATACCGCGTAGCTGGTAGGCAGAGTAGGTCGCCCAAACAGCAACGACCACCATTAACCCAACAACGCCAAACCACTTAAGATGATGTGGTTTGATTATAAACAATCGTGGTCTAGCAGCAAGAGTTAACCCAATCAGTACAAAAATACAACGAATAAAGTAAAGAGTAAGAGGATCGTAAATTTCTAGTAGGCGTTTTAGGAAAACCAATTCTAAGCCACTTAGAATAATGTAGGCAAAGATAGCCAGAAGACCTTCGCTAAAGGCAATTCGGTGGCGTTGAAAACGACTCCAAATCAAAACTATACTAGCGATAATAATAGCGATATATATATGCAGAAACCGTTCGCTGGGGTAGAAAATACTAGCGATTAAGATTCCTGCGAGCGGGCTAAAAAGCAAGAATGGCTCGATCTCGGAAATTTTTTCGTGCTCAAGCCCCCAATAGAAAAGAGTGTTATGCAAACATGCTAAGATAACTACTCCTAGTAACCAGGGGGCAGTACGTTTAATTTCTATCCAAACTGGTAGGTGGCCGATAAAGGGCATTAATACTGCGAGAATTACAACTATGGTTGCGAACATGAACCAGTTGAACTCACGACTTGTAAACCGCCCGAAGCGACGCAAGAAAACTTTGGCAATAGTAAGATAAATAGCATCGGCTATTACTCCGATGAGCGGCAAGAGTGCAACTGGCATTATTTACCCTCCTGCTTGGGGAAAAGGATTTCTGGCTCTCCCAATTTATGTCCTTCTTTTAGACCGCCCCACTCAGTTTCTTTAGAGAAATCAAAATTGTTTTGTTCGATAGGAGGAAGCCCGAGTTGTTGGCGAATACGATCGGAAGTGTTGGGAAGGAAGGGGTAAAGAGCAATAGATACTAGTCGCAGACTTTCTAATAAGTGATACATCGTTTCCTTGAATTTGGCTTCGTCAGATTTAATTAGTTCCCACGGTTTAGTTGCATCAACATACTGATTTAATTCCCGAATAATGCCCCAGATTTGCTCAACGGCTAGATTAAGCTGAAATGTTGCCATTGAATCAGTAACAGTTTTCGAGAGACTCTCCGCCATTAAGCTACTCGATAATATTGGGGATGGGACAGTACCATTAGCAAGCTTTAGCACTCGACTTAATAAATTGCCTAAATCATTAGCAAGCCCGGAGTTATATGCTTCTGCAAATCGTTCAGTAGAATAATCACCATCGCCTGTAGTGGGTATTTCTCTGAGAAGGTAATATCTCACAGCATCCGCACCCCATTTGTCTATAAGCTCTATGGGATCAACTACATTACCAACAGACTTGCTCATCTTCTGTCCGCTAGAAAGAATGTGGCCATGAACCAAAATCTTTTTTGGTATTTTAATACCAGCCCCCATTAACATTGCAGGCCAGTAGATGGAGTGAAATTTGAGAATATCTTTGCCGATGATATGTAGGTCTGCCGGCCAGTATTTTTCATAGTCTTTGTTTGGATACCCAATGGCACTAATGTAGTTTGTGAGGGCATCGCACCAGACATACATTACTTGGCTTTCGTCATTGGGAACTGGGATTCCCCATGAAAGCTTGTCTTTGGGACGGGAGAAGCTAATATCCATGAGACCAGCATTGATGAAATTCAGAGTTTCTTTAGCTCGATGTTCGGGAATAATATTTAAGTCGTTTCCAATAGCTGATTTCAGTTGATTGGTAAATTTACCTAGTTTGAAGATGTAGTTATCTTCTTCAAGCTCAATTACTTTCTTGTCTGCATAGGCACCGGACTCGTAGTCTGTCTTGGTGATATATGATTCATCGTTTACCGAGTAGTATCCTTTGTAGTGTCCTTTCTCTATGTCTCCCTCTTCTACCAGCTTTTCCCATAGTGCTCGAACAGCAGGCCAGTGGCGCTTTTGGTCAGAAGTGCGGATGAAGTCGGTATAGGAAATGTTTAGACGGGATGCCAGGTCTTTTACGCTCTCAGCAATTTCATCAATAAACTTTTGGGGGTCTTTTTTCTCTTCTTCGGCCTTCTGGTAGATCTTGATCCCATGTTCATCTGTACCAGTCAGGAAATAAACATCCTTGCCCCGAAGACGCTCCCAGCGAGCAATGGCATCTGCTTGGATAAGTTCCAAGGCAAAGCCAATGTGGGGTTTGGCGTTAGTGTAGACCAGAGAGGTAGTGAGATAGAATTTGTCTTTAGGCATAATACACAGATAGCACAGTCTTTATTATAAGGGGTTTGGGGGTACAATAAAAATAGCATGGAGATTACTAAAATCAGCGTTCAGGCGCGGAATTCAGAGAGAGTCAACCTTTATGTGGATGGGAAATTCTATCGCGGACTAGATCGCTTAGTGGCGTTGAGACTGGGTCTGAAGCCAGGACTTACTCTTAGTCCAAAGTTGGTAGATAAACTGGAGACTACTCAAACAGAGAATAGTGCATGGGAATGGGCACTAAGAACTTTGCAGATTAGCCCAAAATCTGAAAGAGATCTGTACAGAAAACTAGAGCGTAAATTTGAGTCAGACTTAGCCAAGAGGGTAGTGAAGAGATTAAAGGATGCCGATTTGCTGAATGACCGAAGACTTGCCGAAAGGTTGGTTAGCGAATTAGTGGCGAGCAAAACAAAGAGTAAGAAAGAGATATTGTTGAAGCTTAGACAAAAAGGGATACCGAATGATTTAGCGAGGGGGGTAGTAATGAAAGTCGAGTCAGAAGAAGATACGGTAATGAAATTGGCTCTAGTTAAAAACCGCAAACTTTCTGCTGACCTTCCGTGGAAAGAGCGCTACGAAAAAGTTGCAAGCTACTTGGCACGCAAGGGATTTGGTTATTCTGATATCCGCAAAGCTGTAACGAGAGAGAACTTAGGCGCGGATGTTTAGGATCTTCGCTATTTGGAGTTGATCGAATCCTACCACGACCCGTTCCATTTTCTGGCCGGCAGGGTTTTGCAGTTCTATAAGGCTAACTGGTACATGCATCTGCTGACTTTTTTCGACCATTATACGACGAGCATTCATGTCTGCCATGATGTCTTTTTCTTCAAATGCAACACTACGTTGACTAAGCCAATCCATTAGTGCATGACAATAGTGGCAAGTGGGGGAGGAGAACACGGTGTATTTTACAAGTTGGTTCATGCTGAGGTTTGAGATTGAATATAATCGTAGGCGGACAACGCTGCTTTTGCCCCCTCTCCAGCAGCAATAACCATTTGTTTATATGGAACAGTAGTGGCATCTCCTGCAGCAAAGATGCCCGCTACTGATGTTCGACCGAATTGATCGACTATAATTTGACCCCTGCTATCTAAGTCTATCAGTCCGTTTAAAAATGCGGAATCGACCGTATGGCCGATAGAAATAAAGATGCCTTCTACGGGCAACTCACGTTCGCCTTCAGGAGTTTCTATCTTTATTTTTTCCAAAAAGGTATTGCCCAGAATTTCTTTAACGTTCGCTTGGGTTATTATTTCGACCTTTGGTTCTTTTCGTACTTTGTCTACCAACCAGGCCTCTGCTTTTTGGGTTTCTCCTCGATGGATTATGTAAATCTTGCTGGCTAGAGGAAGTAGAACAGTTGCCGCATAGAGCGCACCATTGCCACCACCCACTATAGCTACGGGCTTTCCTTCGAAGAACGGGGCATCGCAAGTAGCGCAATACACTACACCTTTGTTCAAAAATTCTTTTTCTCCTGGAACATCTAGGTGACGATGCTGACTCCCGAATGCTAGAATGACTGCTTTTGTTTGATAACTATCAGTAGTGGTACGGACTAAAAATCCAGTATCGTTTTTCGAAACAGAAAGAATTTCTCCCGTAATAATCTCTGCTCCGAATCTTTTGGCTTGTTTGGCAAACTGATTCATTAGATCGGGTCCGGTAGTCGACTCTATTCCTGGATAGTTTTCGATTGAAAGAGTGGTGGCAGCTTGTCCGCCTACTTCTTTTCCGATAACCAGGGTAGAGAGTTTCCGACGGCTACTGTAGATGGCGGAAGTCAGACCGGCAGCACCAGCGCCGACAACTATGATGTCGTAACTATGCATATGGGCTTATTATATCAGGATTACAAAACCCCGTGTTTCCACGGGGTTTTGGCTAATAGTTAGCTAATTGGGAATTATATTTATTCCTATTCGTCGTCGTCTTTATCATCTTCGTCGTCTTCGTCTTTGTCGTCGTCTTCGTCTTTATCATCACCAGGAAGAGTTGCATCAGAACCTTCGCCATTCATATTCTTGTTCCCAACCTCTTCCTCTTGTGCTTGTAGAGTTGAGTCGTCACTACTCATTGGCTTGGCATCAGAAGTAGGAGCATCTGTGCCATTTCTCAACATGTCTTCGTCCATATTATTTTTCTTTGATTAAATATTACTAATTTTGCTCGACCCTTGAGCACACACCAAAACACTCGGGTGGTGTGTGAATTGCTTTTGCATACAATGCCGAGTTTATATATCCCACTAAAGAGTGTCAATAGGGATTTTTATTGGTAGCGGGTACGGGAGTCGGACCCGTCTTTTCAGATTGAAAATCTGACGTCCTAACCGATAGACGAACCCGCCATGGTGGGCGCAGAAGGATTCGGACCTTCGACCAATCGCTTAAGAGGCGACTGCTCTACCACTGAGCTATGCGCCCAAGATATGGCAATGTTTTCATGGTACCCCCGACAGGACTTGAACCTGTGACCTTTGGAACCGGAATCCAACGCTCTAATCCGCTGAGCTACGGGGGCAATTATACCAGGTTATCAATGTTGTCTGCAGTGGGGTGAGCGATGGGGATCGGACCCACGACCGCCTGGACCACAACCAGGAGCTCTACCACTGAGCTACGCTCACCCCGCTACAGGCAACGATTTCAATGCGAAAAGATTTTACCTATTTCTCGACCTCACCACAATGCCTGCGAATTCTAATTCCTCTAATTGTTTCTGTTGTTTTATTTTAGGAATCAACTCTTTTGGTGGATGCCAGAGATATTGGCTGATATCAATTGTCATATCATCTCGAACTTCAATTCCTTCTATTTCTAGGTCAGCCCGATGCGCTTCTCTACCGCCACGAGTGTAGCCATCTGCTAGACTGCCGAATCGATTGACTACTCTCTGGTAGAGAACTTTGTCGTAATCCGCCCAGTGGAGAACCCAACCGACTTGCTGAGCTGCACGGGGGTGACCAAGTAGTGTAGCTACCTGCCCGTAAGTCGTTCCTCGACTACGAGGGATCGATTTTACTAATTGGTAAACTGCTTTGGTAAATTCTTACTGGGGATGAGAAACGATTCTTTCCATTATTTTGGATGGCGCCCCGGGCAGGGATCGAACCTGCGACCTACTGCTTAGAAGGCAGCCGCTCTAATCCACTGAGCTACCGGGGCAGATATGCAAATACATTATCAGTCTAGCACAGCAAATTCAATAAAAATTCCGCAGACTAGCGGAAAGTAAGGTTGATTCAGTTGAGTACTACTTAGCAGATGGGGGAGTGAGTCTCTAGCTGTTTTAGCGCGGTATTCATTTCTGCTCGAGTCATTACAAAGAATTGGAGCCAACCTAGTTGCGATACCTTTAGAGTACGAAAGACCCTCTTACACTCCCTTTCAACGTTTCTTTCCGTCCATTGGGGGTAAAGTTCGTGAAGCAACTCATGGATTAGGGTAATAACCCGATCGTTAATCCCAATAGACTTGCTGATGTAAATCTTTAGCTCGTCTGGAACGATGTATCCTTTTACTCCACGAGAGCGAATTTGGCTTTTCTTGGGCAAGAGCTGGTTCACTAATATCACCCGATAGCCCGATTGGACTAGGGTGCCTCTCAGTTTGTTAAAGATGTTTTTTGTTTTGTTTTTCATTTTGCTTCAAGGACCAGGCCCCCGAAGAAGTTGACTATTGTTTGATTATATCATAAAAAACCTTTATCGTCAAGGATGTGGTTTTGGGCTTTGAAAGCCGAAAGTAGAGATATTTGCCACTGGAGCGGGTAGCGGGAGTCGAACCCGCATCTTGACCTTGGAAGGGTCGCATAATAGCCGTTATACGATACCCGCGCGTATCTATTATAAAATAAAACTCTCGCCTCTAAAGGCAAGAGCTTTTATTCATGACAAAATGGCGTGAGATTAGCCAATCAGCTTACGCAAGTCCTTGCCAGCCTTGAAACGGGGTACTTTGCTAGCTGGGATCTTGATAGCCTTACCAGTCTGCGGGTTGACCCCATTGCGTGAAGCCCGAGAGCTCACGGAAAAAGTCCCGAAACCGGTGATGGTAACTTTCTTGCCCTTCACCAAATTATCTTTGATGCTGTCGACAAAAAGATCCACAGCGCGAGTAGCCGACTTCTTGGAGAGATTGGCCTTTTGGGCAATCAATTCGATTAGTTGCGACTTATTCATTCCACCTCCCGATGGGTCAAAACCTATATCGACCCTATTGTAGAAAGTCGCGCCTAATCTGTCAAATACTTTTTTTGAGGGGCCCGTTGGGGCAAAGTTACTTAGGGAATTCGGTTGAGCCACTCTTCTAAGATGAACTTTGCTGATATTCCGTCGATAGTGGCCTTCATGGTGGGATTATTTGCTAAAAATTTAGAAGCAGATTGGGTAGTAAATCGTTCGTCTTCTAGAATAATTTCTACCGGTAAACAGGAGCGCATTTCCTCAACTAACGATTCTACTTTTTGAGCTTGGGTGCCGTGCTGCCCTGTTGTGGTTACTGGTAGACCAACAATGATCTTTGAGAAGCTATATTGCTCATGAAGAGAAAGAATTTTTTTTATTAACGAATCGTTGTTGGGTAAATCCGGAAGGGGAGTGGCGGTGCGAGTGATTGTGTTGCCAATAGCAACGCCAATGTGGCGGTCTCCAATATCTAAACCAAGAACGACCGTGGGATCAGACATATCGTTTAGTTAAGCGAATGTGGCAACAAAAGTCAATTATTCTCCGAGATACACTACATTCACTTTGATGTTGTTGGTAAGCAGAGGAATGCGGGAAATAAATGTAGGCCATGTGGTAATCTCATAGGAGGCAATGTTAGCAACACCTTGAAGATATGTTCTGCCAGAGCTGATTGGCTGATTTGCTAGGTGTTTTGCAATCTCTACTGTATCTATTTTGGGGCCAATGCGTCCATCTAAACTTACTAGTAAATTAACCCGATGAGTGAGGAAGTTTCCTTCCACAACATTTACTTTGGCTGAATCGATAGTTCGCCCTGTTATCTGTTTTTCTTCTGGAACTTCAAAAGCAGCGGCGTTGGCAATAGCTTTTTTTAGTTCATTCTTATGGATTGCTATCGTCCAGCTTCGCGACTGAACTCGAATTTCAAACTGCGGGTTTACCGCACCAGCGCTGACGTTGGGCATAGAATCTACGACATCGTTCTGGATAAACGCTGGCGTTATTTCTTCATTGCGTTTTAGTTGTTTTCTTAGTTCGGTTTCTGCTTCGGCAAAGACATTTTTTGCTGCAGCTTCTTTAGCTTTTTCGATATCTTCTTCAGAGACAACTTTGGTTATTTGGTCCGTACCACCCGTAAAGGCGCTTGCAGTTTCGCCGTATACCAGTGCTTGGGCAGTGGTGTTTAGACCGGGGACAGAGAGCTTAATACCAGCGGCTACGTTGTACTTTGTACCACCCTCATCTGCAACTACATCCATTGTTGCTTTACCCGGTACTTTGTTTTTTGCGGGAGGAACAAGAATCTCATTTTTTAATCTAAATACTAAACCAGTTGCACTTTTGAAACGGGTGTTGGCTAGTAATCCTTCGATACTACCGGTGTGATTGAATATGGTAATTTTTCCTTCAGCTTTGTTGCCGTCATTTTTTTCACCAGTGGCGGAGAAAGTAGAGACACTCTCGCGAGTAATTTCTAAAAATCTCCCTGTAAGAATATTAGGACCAGCAGCTTGGAGATCTTGCTGGTCGGCTAACACCAAACTAAGTTGCTTTTTAAATTCTTCTGATTGAACTTCCAATGTAACCGTAGCCTTGGGAACGAGAAAATACCCAACACTACCAAGTATTAAAAGCCCTCCTAAAACTAACCAGAGTGTTATCTGGTGCTGACGGGATAAGCGCAATTGTACTTTGGTTGTAGTGGCCGAACGAACAAGTGCACCAAACCCTCCCCCAGAAAGCTTTCGAGGAAGAGGTGAAGGGGAAGTTGGGTAGGCTGGGGATTCGTCTTCGAACTGGGGTTCCTCTGTTTCTGTAAAGTCGTTTATCTGAAAGGTTTCTGCCGCTTCCACTTCGGAGGCGGGACTAGTAACTTCCGTGAGATCGAAACCAGCTGCGGTGGCTAATACAATTCCCATGGGATCCGCTGTCCCAATTCGAGCACTGCGACCATTTTTTTCTAGGTATTGTTTTAGGATTTTAAGATTTAGCCCACTACGCAACAATGCTCCACCAGGGGGAATCATTAAGATGAATGTAGGGGATTTGATTCGACCGATTTTTACTAATACATCTCCTAGATCGTCATCAAATTCTAGATAGATAGTTGGTTCCATTATCCTAATCCTTTCATTGAGCGAACAATATTCTGCAACATATCCGTAACAACATCTTCGGTGGGGGAGAAGTTGAGTAAGAGCTTGATTAATCCTAGACTGGGTAAGTCCTGCGGGTTCCAAGCGAGCCCCACCTCGTCGATTATATTGTCTACATCGTCGGCTGGAATAACTTCGGGATATGGTCTACTGGCAAACGGTAAGTCTTGAGTCCACTCTTTGGTTAATAATACTCTGCGTAATTCTGGTAACGATGCACTTCCTCCAGTGAGATAGATTCTTGATGGCAAAGTTTTGAGATCTAAAAATTCTTTTAGAGCTAGGGAAACCCCTGAGAGCCAAATGTGGGCACTCGGCATAAGAGTTTCGCTAATTTTATCTGCCGATCTCTTATTCAGCTTACCCGAACCATGCTCGATCTTAATCTTTTCCGAACGATCGGGTGTAGTCTTTAATGCTTTTTGGATACTGCGAGTAAAGAGCTGTCCTCCCAAGGAAAAATTTTGCATTCCTTCTACATTGCCGGACCGAACTACCACTACATCCGTGGTGGTATGACCGACGTCTATAAATATTCCGTTGTAATCTCTTGAGTTATCTGATTTAACTAAAAGCTTAGAGATTCCATAGGGCTGTGCTGCAATACTAACTAATTGCAAATTCAGCTGACGAGCAAGTCCTTGCAACATGCTGGCATAGATTAGGGGGATGTAGGCGTTGAAGATAGTGAGAGTAAGCCTTTTTCCTTGGAATCCAACTGGATTGTTTACGGTATACCCATCAAACTGCATGTCTACTACTGCGGCATGAATTAGTTCGACATCTGGATGGGCGTCGGCAAACTTTTCTCTCAACATGGTTTTTAGCCGTTCAACAGAGCGTTGCTGGATTTTGTAAATAATATTTTTTAGTTCGGAGGCATCTAGGGCTTGGTCGGGATGAGCACGATCATAGTGAACAGTGGTGGTAACACTTTCAACTAGCTGTCCACTTGCACCAAAGATGACCGATTGTGGTTGGTAGTCGGCTTGAGTAGAAGCTGCTTCAATTGCTAGACGACAGGCCTCGGCAACACTGTTCAAATCTACAATCACTCCACCCTGCATACTTTTTGGCGGATATTTTGCATAAGCCCTTCCAACAACATGAACTTCATTGTCTTCAACGAAGACGATGACAGCTTTCACTGTTCCAGTACCTACGTCTAGAATCAGCTGCCGTTGGGGTCCCGATTTTACTTTACGCCCCCACACCATATCTATAGTTTACTCTAAAACTGCTTTGATGCGACGAACACCAGAGCTACTGCTTTCTTCCTTGATAATTCGAAAATGTCCCAATTCAGAACTGGATTTAATATGAGGACCACCACAAAGCTCTCGGCTGATAACTTTTCCATCATTACTGGTAATAGTATAGACGTCTACCATGTCAGGATATTTTTCTTTAAAAAATGCCAAAGCGCCAGTCATAACTGCCTGATTGAAGGGAAGAGTTTGTTTATCAACTACGAAACCTGCCTTAATAATTCGATTTACTTCATCTTCAATTTGTTTTATTTCTTCGGGGGTGAGTTTGCGGGGGAAGGAAAAATCAAAGCGAGCACGTTCAGGATTGATGTCAGAACCTCCCTGATGAACTTGGTCGCCCAAGAACTTTCTTAGCGCTTCATGCAGGAGGTGAGTTGCTGTATGTAATCGGGTAATCTTCTGTTTGTCTTCTTCGCTTACTACTGCGCCAGCAGCCAAACCGTGCCCACCAAATTTGTTTTCCACACCAGCACGAGAAACTTCCTGATGGCGGGAGAATTCTTTTTCAAACTCCTGTTCGTCAACGCCCACTTTTTCTTTTATAAAATCTATGGGCAAACCGTAAGAAGCAAACAGTTTAAAGGCTTCGGTACCGGAAATTGAAGTCACTCCTGTAGCTAAGATTTTGTCCAATTCTTTTTCGCCCGCATCAATGGTGCGACTGAATTTGTCAGCCTCTTCACGGGCAATTTGTTTAATAAACGCCTGCTCTTTGACCAAATCTGGATAAACAGATTTAAAGACATCGATGACGGTATCAATTAAATCTTCCAGTAATACACCTTGCCCTTGAATATGTAGCAAAACTCGGCGAAGAATACGACGAAGAATATATCCCTCTTCTTTGTTAGAAGGAAGAACATGGTCTGCTAAAAGGAAAACTACTCCCCGAATATGGTCGGCAACGATTCTTTTGGAGCGGTCAGGCAAAGTACTAAGCTTTTCCATGAGGGGAGTGAAGATGTCTGTTTCAAATAAATTATTCAGACTATTTATCGCAACCAAGACTCTTTCAAAACCACTTCCCATATCGACACCCTTGGTGGAAAGGGGAGTAAGCGTCCCATCAGGCTTACAGTAGAATTCATTGAAGACTACGTTCCACGCTTCAACTCCATCAATGTAAAATTCGGCATTTGGTCCGCAGGGACCCTCATTACCAGTTGGTCCCCAGAAATTATCTTTCGCACCTTGGGGAACAATTTTTATTAGACCGTCTAAGCTTTCTAAAATTGCTTTGGATTCATCATCTGGCATAGTCTCTTTGCGGTCACCGTTATAGTAGCTGGCGTAAATGCGAGATTTGTCTATTCCAAGCCAATCGGGGCTAGTTAGAAATTCCCATCCCAACTCCAGAGCTTCCTTTTTGAAATATCCCCCAAAAGAAAAATGCCCAAGCATCTCGAAGAAGGTGAGGTGGGTATCATCACCGATTGTATCTATATCTGCTGTGCGGAAACATTTCTGGATATTTACCAGGTTAATAGAGCCAAAATCCTTCATGGGATCTTTTGTCCCGACAAAATACGGTTTGAATTGTTGCATCCCAGCGGAAGTCAGTAGAACAGATGGATCGTCCTTGGGGAGTAGAGAAGCGGAAGACACCAGCTTGTGTTGGTGTTCTTCAAAGAATTGAATGAACTTTTTTCTTAATTCCAGATGCGTTATGGTCATAAGACTATGATATCAGATTGACAGAGAAGTTATTTTATGGTATAATTAAACGAGAAGTAAAATAAATACAAAAATGAATCAGCCTGAGCATTGGAACAACCTTTCCAAAGAAACAATAGGTGGCAATCTGCCATCGGATATTCCGTTTCCTGAAACAGCAACAAACCAAATTAATAGAGATGTTGATACCGAAGAAGCACTCAAGGAAATTGATCAATATGCTGCAGACAGAATCAAGCAAGTTGAAAATTACATGAAAAAAATTGAGGAAAAGGGGGGAGATAGGAAAATGTTCGAGTCTTTACCTATGGGGATCCAGACAGGCATCTCTGATTTAGAAAACGACATCCATGCTCTTACCGAACAACAAGTAGAGGACTACTTTAAATCAGGGTTAGTTCCACTACAAGATCAGCAAGAGGCTCTGTTCGCTAAAATACTTTATCATGTGTGTGATGGAGATTTTAAGAAGGCAAGGGGTGTTTGGGCTCAATGCGTAACTAAACTATTGGGGGCGCGTAATTCTTATACTCCGCCTCATAGTGCATAACTTCTTATAGTTAAACAGCTCACCTACTGGTGAGCTGTTTTAATGTGGCTGTTTCAGGCAGACCCTAAGAAAGTTCGTTGTTGAACAACGAAAACCTTATCAGGATACAATCTCTCTTCGAGATAAATAATCGAAAGGTACATTGCGTGCCAGTTCGCAACCCAATTATTAAAGAATTGGGAGTGGCATGAAACCTCTTTGGCTATCCGATCGTAGTGGAATATTCCCATAATCCACTCTACTGCGAAACCCTGAGAATCTTCTTCCTCCTCCGGACATAATTCTAGCTTCTCAACCCATCCCGCAACTTCTTCCATGTCTTGCTCGTTTCCACAGCAAGACAGAGACTTTATCAGGTTTGGGATTTCCTCCGATAGCCTGTCCGCCAATCTGTACAAGAGCCAGTACAACTCACTGGATCGGACGAAAGAGATTACTCTTTGACTTGTGATAAAGTGGTCCATTCGACGACCAACTGCAAAGGAATAATCGTCTTCGGAGTAGATTGGATCTACTTCAACGATTCCCTGCACAGGAACGACTCTTGCTTGAAAAGAAAAAAGAAAGTCTGGAGCCACAACCATCTACCCCCTTTAGTAAAGTACAATAACTGGTTCTTACTCTATAGTTAATAACTAGCTCTGACAAGGGTTTTCTTGGCTCTGGAGGCAAAAAATGCTATCCTCTAACTATGGCTAAGGTTTATTTGGACTATGCGGCTACCTCTCCCATGCGACCCGAAGTAATTCGGGCAATAGCGCCGTATGCGGAAAATGACTTTGGAAATGCTTCTAGTATCCATACATTTGGACGGAAGGCGGCGGAAGCAGTAGATGAGGCTCGGAGAAAAATCGCTAAGAGATTGAATTGTAGTCCCTTAGAGATTATTTTTACCGCCTCTGGAACGGAAGCAGACAATTTGGCGATTAAAGGACTTGCAGGGGACTACCCAGATGGACATATTGTTATAACTGCAATTGAACACAAAGCGATTCTAGAAACTTGCCGTGCTCTGGAAAAAAATGGCATTAAGGTCACCTACGTAAAACCAAATTCGGAAGGAATTGTTGAAATCAAAGAAATTGAACGTGCAATTACCCCAAAGACTTTTTTGGTTTCGGTAATGTACGCCAATAATGAAGTGGGGACTATTCAGCCGATTCGGGAAATTGGTTTATTGGTGAAAAAACTGAATAAAACCCGCAAACGCCGAGTTTATTTCCATACTGATGCAGTGCAGGGCGGGTGCTTACTGGATTTGGATACACAGATTTTGCATACCGACATGCTGACACTTTCCGGACACAAATTGGGAGGACCAAAGGGTGTCGGGGTACTGTATGTCAGAACCGGTGTAACATTGACACCGGTTATTCATGGTGGAGGACAGGAGAGGGGATTGCGTTCCGGAACATTGAACATAATGGGGATTGTTGGAACTGCGCAGGCACTTGATTCTGCTCAATCTCAAAAGGTAAAAGAAGTGAAAAGGTTAAAACAATTCCAAAAATCTATATTTGTTGTATTAGAAAAACTTCCCAATGTAACCATTAACGGCTCTCTTACAGAAAGACTTGCGAATAATATAAATTTTAGCGTTGCAGGTAGAACTAGCGATGAACTGGTAATTGGTTTTGATAGAAAAGGAATCATGGTATCTGCCACCTCTGCATGTGCAGCGGGAAATCTTGAACCATCATATGTGCTGCAAGCAATGGGAGCGGGGGAGGGACGAGCCAGATCAAGTCTTCGGATTACAATGGGCTACCGAACGAAAAAATCAGAGATAGACCAACTCATCAAAGAGCTATGTAATATCATCAAATAATATAAAAGACACTCCCCCCAGGAAGTGTCTTTTAATTTGCATTAGCTACAATTATTTTTTGCGGCGTGCAGTCTTTCTGCGACGAGTCACTTTCTTGACTGCTTTCTTAGCGACTTTGCGACGACGGGTTACTTTCTTGACTGTCTTTTTAACAGCCTTGCGACGACGGGTCACTTTCTTCTTGGCAGCTGGTTTAGCAGCAACCTTCCTTCTTTTGCGAACTGGCATTAGAACCCCCCCATACTTACACTAATATAACAACGTTTTAACAAATTGTTTGATGCTTGAAAGCATTAACACTTGTTAGTTGAATTATAAATCACACACTTATCAAAAACAATACAAAACTAGTTTTATTTTACAACTTTTTGTAACTTAGCAATAGTTTTATTGAAAAATCGCCCGCAATTTTTTGCGAACGACTTTTGATATTAATTTAAGTTGTTGAATTACTCGGCGGATGGGGGAGCGGGTTCTTCTTCGACTTTTTCTGAGATAACTTCGACTTGTGCAACCGCTTCTTCTTCGCTAACTGGTGCTTCAATTACTTCTTCTTCGCGTTTTTGAGTAACAATTACTATCGAATCTTCCGCTTCATCTAAAACTTCTACTCCAGCAGGTAGTTTCAAGTCTTTTATTTTAATTTCGTCATCAATGTTAGCCAAGATAGATAAATCAACTTCAATTGCATGAGGTAGGTCGCTTGGCAAACATTCAACTTCAATTTTGTCCCGATTAGTAACAACTACGCCATCGACTGCTCCCACAGCAGGTGCTTCGCCAATAAAAGAAAGTGGAACTTCTGCACGAATCTTTTCTTTCAGGTTCACTTGGTAGAGATCTATATGGAATACTTCTCCATTAACGGGATTGTACTGGGGTTCTCTGAATAGAACTATCCGCTCATCTTTTCCATCTATCTTAATGTTGATCAGAGAGCTCTCTCCAGCCTTTTTGAGAATCTTTGAGATAGTCTGCATGTCTCCAGAAAGAAGCAGGGGCTCTATGTCTTTACCATAAAGCGCCAGCGGGAGTTTGCCCTGTCGCCGGAGAGAATTAACCTTAGCAGCTTTATCTCGTGTTTCCAGATTTATACTATATTCAGCCGTACCCATAACAAACCCTAGACTAACCAAAAAACCCCTTGAAGTCAAAGGGTTTTTGGATGTTAGGCTAATTAGGCTGATTTACTTGGTAAGGATATTGTCGAAGTCTCCAGAAAACTGGTTCAGGAAAGTATGCATATCTAGAACGTCGTCGTAAGCAACAGGGGAAAGGGAATGGAGAATGGTTTCTGCTGAGATATCCTCGATGGGGACTTGGACTTGCTTTACCTGAGGCTGGGTTTCTAGCCCCCTGCGTTCAAACCCGAGCTCTACTAAGTCATCTTCCATCTGCGAATTAGAAAGGTCACTGACAGCAATGTCGTCTACCGTTAGATCAGAAGGGATGATCTCACCGCTGGTATTAGCCAGGGCTACGCTAGCAAAAACGGGCGTGTGGCAGGAATTGCAACGCATATGGAGAAAGGTCATTGAATCTAGCTGTCCTAGGTAATGAATATCCTGCAAGCTGTAGCTTGCAGAGCAATGAGGACAACGCATAATATCTTGTAGGTTTTCTACCAGACGCTCGAACTGTTGGTTGTTCATTTTTGTTTTGTTTTTGTTTTTGCAGCGTCCTAATTATTTCATTGTACAATAAAACATCCTTTCTGTCAACTCTTTTCTCTCTGTTGAACGCGAAAATATAGAGCCAGTCTAATAATTCCTGCTAATGCAATAACAAGAACTAACAATCCGAAAAGTTTTACCCATGTTCCAGAGAGTAGAGCCACAACTCCGAACCCGATTGTTAGTCCGTAAAATAATAAGACTACCGTTGACTGACTAAGACCAGCAGACAACAGGAGATGATGAAGATGAAGTTTGTCTGCAACAAAGGGTGATTTACCTTCTTTTAACCTTCTAGTAACCGACCAGAGCATATCTAAGACAGGCAAACCAAGAGCTAATACAGCGGTTGCAATCTTACCACCACTAATGATGGAAATGGTGGCGAGTAAGAATCCAAGTAAATGACTTCCCGAGTCGCCCATGAATATTTTAGCGGGATGCCAGTTGAAATACAAAAACCCTAAAGCACTTCCGCAAACAATTGCAGCAAGAGTAGCAGTGGACGGTTGATCCACGATGGCGAACAAGCTTAGGATTACCAACACTCCTGCAGCGATAGCAGTAACACCGGTGGCCAATCCATCTAATCCATCTAAAAAGTTGACAGTGTTTATCATCAAAAGCATCCAAATGGTAGTAAGGACAATATCTAGCAGGGGAGATAGTAGAATAATTCCGCCAAAAGGATTGGTAATGTTCCCAATAGTAATACCGAAAAATATAGCAAGAGAAGCTACGAAGATCTGCCCAGTAAACTTTAGAACGGGATTGAGGTTGTATATATCGTCTAGAAGCCCAAGTAGAAAGATGAGGGTTGCACAAACAGCAACTCCAAAGATACGCGGATCCAACCCAAAAACAGCAAAAAGAGCGATAATGAAACCGAGGAATAGGGCTATCCCTCCCACTCTTGGAACAGGACTGAGATGTATTCTTCGGGCCGATGGTAAATCAAACAAGTGATACTTTTTTGCTAAGCTTATTACCCGCGGAGTAGCAACTAGGACGACAACAAAGGCTACTCCAAAAGCGGAAAGCAGTAGTGTCCAAGGGATTGAAATAAAGTGAATCATTGGATAGGAAGTTTGAGAATGGTCTCTCGGTTATCGTTAGTGGCAACTTTATTCTTTTTTATTATCCCGCAACTGTGGCAATGATGAACGATTTGCTCCTTATCACCCCCAATCTCTAAGGCTATTGGCTCCATTAGACCACCACAGGGACTTTTCCGGTCTCCGGGAAGATTGTCTACATGCTTACTCCAAAGACAACGAGAACAGTGATTGGTATATCCAGATCCTTCTGCTTTAAATCCACAATGATCACAGATGAAATCTTCGGGATTTCTGATAAAGTTTTTTCGCTCTTCCATATCTTTATATTAGAGCACCTTGTAATATTGGCCATCCGTCACAATCTCGATCGTACCACCTTGATCCGTACGATACAGCTTAATACCAGCCGCTTGGTATCGATCTATGACTTCTTTATGAGGATGCCCAAAAGAGTTGTCTGCGCCCAACTCAATAACCCCAACTTCTGGTTTGGCAGCAGAGATAAGGCTATTACTGGAAGCAGAGCGACTACCGTGATGAGGAACTTTTATTACATCTACATCTTGAACTCTTGCGATAAATCCTGGTTCTTCGCTGGTTGGAACATCTCCAGTAAATAGCATGGAGAAGTTCTTGTAGCAGAATGTGTTTACTATCGATACAGCATTGGGATCGTTGGAAAATGGCTTTTCAATTACTGGGAATAATATTTCTAATTTGCTCTCTCCGAATGATAAGTTGTCGTTCTGATTAGCTAGTTGGATGGGGATGTCTTGTTTAGTTACTTCGGCTATTAGTGTTTTATATGTCTCTGAATTGTATTCCGCTCCGGTATACCAAAAAGATTCTATTGGATAGCGATCTACGACCGAAAGCAACCCCGTAGCATGATCCGAATGAGGATGGGTAAGGATCACCGCATCCAATTTCCTGTGCCACATGGGCATTACTGCATCAAGCATCCCAACAACTTCATCCGTTGGTCCTCCGTCGATTAGAATATATTGATTGGAAGCGGTCTTGATAAGTGAGGCGTCTCCTTGTCCTACGTCAAAGAACCAAACATGAGTAAGATTGTCTGGATGCAAATGGGTGAATAACCCCAAGGCTACACTTAAGACAGCAATACCTGCCAGGATACATTCAATCCAGTGACGACGAAGATGAACGACGATGTTGGACATATAAGATAATTATTACCAAAATCAAGTAGTAAGATATCGGCACCCATATCGGTAGAGCGGGTAGGGGGACGAAAGCAGATGGCAAATTCCCAAACCAATTAATAACAGAAAAGATTAGGGCAGAGAGGGGCCAGACCAAAAGACTTAGCCATTGCAAAGTGGGAATGAGCAAAAACAAGATCATCCCCACAAAACCAAGCAACATGGCATAAGGAACTAGGGGGACTACGATAATATTTGCTCCTAGCGTAACCCAAGAAAATCCTCCGAAGTATAGAGCAATTAGGGGCATTGTAAAAAGAGTTGCACCGACTGTAGTAGAAAAGGTCTCGATTAGAAACTGGGGAACATATTTTATATTCCATAAGAATAGCGGGGAACAATACAGTAGCCCTACGGTTGCAGCTACAGAAAGCTGGAAGCCAATATCATAAAACAGGATCATCGGTTGCAAAAGAACCATAATAACTGCTGCCAAAAGTACTGCATTTGTAGCGCTTCTTTGACGTCCCCACATACTGGCCAACAAAAGCAGCCACCCCATGATGGCTGCTCGAATAACCGAAGATGCAGCACCGGTCATAATGACAAAGCCCAAGATTAAAATCCCGGAAGCAATCCAGACAAAACGACGAGGCAACCGACGAAGAGTAAATAAAAGAAAGGTGATGATAATAGTAATATTGAACCCTGACAGAGCAACAATATGCGAAGTTCCTGAATTCTTTAGGGCAGTACGAAAGTCCTCTGATAAATCTGCCTTTATTCCAAGAAGCAGTCCGGCTAATAAGCCGCTATGGGGTTCTGGAAGAAACCGGTGAATAGATAGATTCACGAAGTGTTTAACCCGATAAAGCCACTTGAGCAAAGATGGATTTGAAGATGGTGTACTGGCAAGTTTTCCAGCCTGGTCACCAAGAATATGAATGTTGTCTTTGGCTAGATAGTTAGAATAGCTAAAATTGTCTGAGTCTTTTGGAAGAGAGAACTTGAGCTGACCAGAGATTTTAT
Organism: uncultured Candidatus Saccharibacteria bacterium; assembly: GCA_964434605.1. Lineage (GTDB taxonomy): Bacteria > Patescibacteriota > Kazan-3B-28 > Kazan-3B-28 > Kazan-3B-28 > JAKLDB01. The sequence goes on along the minus strand of CAYSVM010000001.1, from coordinate 159,603 downwards.
CGGAATATTCGAATACAGGTAGATGCCAAGCTGTTACAAGAACTTTGAATCGACGAGATTCTTCGCTGACAGAACTTACTAACAGTTGGAAGTTTTGTTCGTTTCCAGAAACGATTGGATCGCTTGCAACCCGTCCTGTAACAAACATGGTGTTGCCATTCAGGTCGGATACAAATGGACGACTCAAAACTACGGTTTGGCATCGCCACCAACCAAAGAGAATACTTAAAAAGAAGATACTGGTTCCAAGCACAAGAACTGCCGGTCGTGTAAATAAAACTACGACTAGTAAAACAGCTGCGATAGCAGCTGATAAAAGTGGTAGATGAAACTGGACACCTAGGGCTACTCCTAGCAAACATCCCAATCCGCCGATCATTACGAATTGGTATGGATGAATCACTTACAAATACTTAGCTTTATTTTGGTTGTGTTCGTCCAGCGTCTTTGCGTAGTGCATGACACCGTCTTTGTCGGTCAGGTAATACAACGCATCAGTCGAAGCGGGGAAGAGTACTGCTTGAATTGACATAAGGCCTGGGTTACAAATCGCAGTAGGAGGAAGACCGGAAAATTTTCTTGTGTTGTAGGGAGAATTACTATTCAAGTCTGCTTTTGTAATAGGATTATTCCAATTGCCGGTAATGTAACGAACGGTAGCATCGACATCTAGACGCATTCCTTTGGCAATACGATTGAGAAGAACTTGAGCAACTAGTTTACGGTTAGTTTCGGTACGCGCCTCATCCTCCACCAGCGAGGCGAGGATAAGGATTTGGTTAAGAGTATGTCCACTTTTGTCGATCTGGGTCTGCAAGGGAGCAATCCTACGCTGAAAATTATTCAGCATCATAGAGACGATATCTTTAGTCGGAGTGCCTTTGTTTATCCGATAAGTATCTGGAAAAAGATACCCCTCCAGAGAATCTTTTTTGATGCGCGACTGGAGAAAGACATCTTGGCTAGTCCAGTTTTTTGTGGTGTTGGTAAATTCCGAGGAATCAGCAACTCCTTTTTTCTCTAACAAGTCAGCAATTTGTTGGATAGTATATCCTTCGGGGATGACTATATTAGAAACTGCGGAACTACCTGAACTGAAAATAGAAGCAATTTGCCAGACATCCATACGAGAAGAGATGTTGTACGTACCCGATTGAATTACCTTTACCCCGCTAACCCAGAACACAAGTCGTCCGCCAGAAACCGAACGAATAAATCCTTGATCCTGTAAAGAAGAGATAACTCGGGTAATTGATTGACCGTTTTCGACGGTAAATAGATATTGTTCACCTCTGTAATTTGCCGGTGCGAACATCCACAAATAGGTGCCTAGCAAAACTATTGCTAGGCCACCTAAAATGATTGAACTGATAATTATTTTTTTCTGTTTCAAAACCAGATCTATTTATTTTGCAGCATTTCTTTGAGGGCTATGATGATAAGTACGATCGGCCAATAGGCCAGCCAACTTACCGAGAGCATCCCCAAATTCACCAACAGGATTACGACGCCAACTAAGAGAAGAACGAGTTGATCAAAAAGATCCATCTCGCCAAACAGAAAGTGATTACTTCCTTTCATAGGTCTATAGGATTATTCCAATATAATTATTTCTTACCCAGGTGCTGAAGTGCGTATTTTAGTTTCTCTTCAGTTGTCGATAGATCTTTCGGCAGGCTTGTTAAGATTTGGCGCACTTCATATGAATTATACCCTAATCCGGTAAGTGCCGACAAAAGATCTTCTGTGTCGGGAGAGTATGCAGTCCCGATAAAATCAAGGCGGTTCTTTAGTTCAACCATAATGCGTTCTGCGGTCTTTTTTCCAATACCGCTAATCATTGTGAGTACCGCCAGGTTATTGCTGACGATAGCTGTTTTGAGATCGTTAACGGAACCTGCGTTTAGGATGCTTAGAGCTAATCTCGGTCCAACACCGCTAATGGTAACAAGCTGAGAGAAGAAATTTAATTCAGAACTTCCTGTAAATCCATAAAGAGACATCTGGTCTTCACGCACTACAAGATGAGTTAGAAGCTCTAGGGGTTGACCAATTTCTGCAGCAGAAACAATCTGGTGGGTTGCAGAGATTTTGTATCCCACACCACCAGTGGTCTGGAGTAAAACCCAGTCGAGTCCTTTTGCTGTAACTGTCCCCGTAATACTTCCTATCATATGCCTCTCTTTAAACTTGCCAGTTTTGAGGAATTGGCACAAGTAACCGCAATAGCAAGAGCATCGGCAGCGTCGTCTGGATGGGGAACAGTAGACAAGCCAAGTAGCAGTTGAATCATCTTCTGAATTTGCGCCTTATCTGCTCTCCCATATCCAGTAAGAGCCTGCTTTACCTGCATGGGGGTATAGTGTTCCACGGGGATTTTGAGATTGGCAACTGTCTGCAAAAGGACGCCCCGACCTTGTGCCACGCTGATTGTAGTGGTAACGTTTTTGGCAAAAAACAGATCCTCTACAGCAACAATATCTGGCTGGAATTTCCGCAAAACATCCCGTAGCTCTTTGGCGATTTGGTTCAGTCTAGTAGGCATTGGATGTTCTTTGGGAGTAGTAATGCAACCATGTGCGATATGACTAATCTTTTGTCCATCCGTTGCGACGATCCCGTAGCCAACGATAGCGGTTCCAGGATCTAGTCCGAGAATAATTTGGGTCATCTTAAAGAGATTGAAGAATATTGTCTTCTATATCGAAATTACTAAACACTTCTGTCACATCTTCATCGTCTTCCAAGGCGTCCATTAGGTTTAAAATCTTACGGGCAATATTGGCATCTGTAATCCGAACTAAATTAGTTGGTACTAGGGCCAGTTTGTCTTCTTGGACATCCACTCCAACAGAGACTAAGGCTTGTTTGACTTGGTTTAGCTTGGTAGGGGAAGTATGGATTTCCCAAACATCTCCCTGATCTTGGATATCTTCTGCTCCGGCATCAATAGCTTTGAGTTCTAGATCCGGATCCCCCTTGGGAACAACTAGAATTCCTTTATTGAAAAATTGCCAAGCAACGGAACCTGAATTTCCTAAAGCACCACCGTGTTTAGTAAAGAGATTTCGCAAGTCGGAGACAGTACGGTTTTTGTTATCTGTCAATGCTTGGACCATTACTGCAATATTGCCAGGAGCCATCCCCTCATATGTAACTTCTTCAATCTGACTCTTGTCCTTGTCTAATCCAGCCCCCTTGCGGATAGCTTTTTCTATATTAGCCGAAGGCATGTTGGCCGATTTGGCTTTTTGGACAGCTAGTTTTAGGCGGAAGTTCATCGCTGGATCTGGACCGGATTTGGCAGCAACTTCGATTAAACGAGCTAGCTTGGTAAACTCAGCCCCTTTTTTGGCATCAAGGGCTCCCTTCTTCCGTTTAATAGTAGACCATTTAGAATGTCCAGACATGTCCATAGTATACCAGCCTGCTCTCCACTAGGTTTATCCGCCCCCTTTCAAGGTGTATATAATATGGAGGTATGTCAGACAGCTTAAAGGAACTAAACAGCCAGCAAAGGGAGGCAGTCAAAATTCTCAAGGGATCAGTTTTAGTGTTGGCAGGAGCTGGTTCTGGCAAGACTAAGGCGCTTACTCACCGTATTGCTTATTTACACCAAAAACACGATGTCGCTCTGGCAAATATTTTGGCGATTACTTTTACCAATAAGGCGGCAGGGGAGATGAGCGAACGAGTACTGAAGTTACTTGGAATCAGAAGTAAAAAACACTTTTTTATTAGCACCTTCCATTCTTTTTCTGCTAGGTTACTTCGGGTGGAAGCACACCACTTGGGATACGGTCGCCAATTTACAATTTTAGATAGTGACGATTCTTTGACTGCAGTAAAGCGAGCAATGCAGAAATTGGAATTAGATCCAAAAAAAATCCATCCCGAAGGGGTTCGAGCTCATATTTCATCCGCAAAAAATGAGTTGCTAACCGAAGATGAGTATCGGCGTTTGGCGCAGGGAAGTTTCCAACAAGTGGTAGCCAAAGTGTATGTGGTATACCAACAGATATTACGAGAGAATCGGTCTTTGGATTTCGATGATCTAATCATGAAAACTGTAGAGTTGTTTAGACAAGAGAAAAAGATACTAGAAAAATACCAAGAACAATTTAAATATATTCTGGTTGATGAGTATCAGGATACTAACACCGCTCAGTATGAGCTAGTGCGACTTTTGGCAGATAAGTATAGGAATCTGTTTGTGGTTGGGGACGACTGGCAATCTATTTATTCGTGGCGGGGAGCAAACTACCAGAATATTCTGAATTTCCATAGAGATTATCCGGAAGCAAAAATAGTGAAGTTAGAACAGAACTACCGTTCAACCCAAAATATTCTGGATGCTGCTCATGCGGTTATAGTACACAACCGAAATCGAAGTGAAAAAAAACTTTGGACCCAGGAACCAGCAGGGGAGCCTATAGTCATATACGAAGCCGCTAACGAAAGAAGTGAGGGAGAATTTGTTATTCATGAAGTGGAGCGCTTGAAGAAGCAAGAACAAGTCTCTCTAAATGACGTTGTCGTTTTGTACCGGACTAATGCACAGTCTAGAAGTATAGAGGAATCGCTTCTTCGTGCTGGGGTACCTTACCGAGTTATTGGGGGAGTGCGTTTTTATGAGAGACGGGAAATAAAGGATATGCTAGCGTATCTTTCTGTGCTGATAAACCCAGATAATACTCTAGCTCTGGAAAGAATAATTAATATGCCAACCCGTGGTGTGGGAAAAAAGATGTGGGAAAACCTTTTGGCCAGAGCTACAAACGAGAATATGGGAACAGGAACTTGGTTGATAGAATCCTCCGACTTGCCTGAATCTCTAAAGAATTTTTCTTCTATTTTAAAGAAGCTAATAAAAAAAGCTTCTAGTCTAAGCCTGAGTCATTTGCTAGATGCGGTCTTGGTTGAGACGGGATATAAAAAGATGTTAGTGGATTCGGGTATTGAAGGACAAACTAGGCTAGAAAATATATACGAGTTGAAGTCGGTGATGGAGAAATATGACCATCTCGAGCACCAACTGGCTATTCAAACATTCCTGGAAGAGGTTACTTTGATCTCTGACATCGATAATTATTCCCCAAGTGATGATGCTATAACCTTAATGACTGTACACTCGGCCAAGGGACTAGAATTCAATTATGTATTTGTGGCTGGGATGGAAGAGAATCTCTTTCCTCATGGCCGTAGCCTAATGGACCAACAGGAGCTGGAGGAAGAACGTCGTCTTTGTTACGTCGCCATTACCCGAGCACGCAAACGAGTGTATCTGATTCATGCACGAGAACGATTAATCTATGGAAGTCCACAAATCAATCCGCCTTCCCGTTTTATCTCCGACCTGCCTGTTGAGCTAACCGAAACTATTGCCCACCAGTCCCATACCCCACGCACCCAAGTTACAAACTCTCCCAGAATTATTTATTCAGATAGTCTAAAACCGGGAGTAAAAGTTTCCCACCAGCAATTCGGAGAGGGGGTAGTAATAAGTCGTACTGCCGATATTGTTACCGTAGCTTTTGTCTCCTCGGGGATTAAGACGTTGGCAGCTGAATTGGCGAGATTAAAGCTATCGAAATGACCTTTTGGCGATCTATAATCAATTTACTTTTGTTGGCGATGATTGCGCTTGGAGTTAACCGACTAGGAATAAATCGAGCAAACGCTTGGCATTCGATATTAATAGACTACAACGGACTTAAATGGGATACCGTAACAAATGCCCAAGATGTTGCTGAGTTCCTGCTCTCTGAATGGGGAGACTATGAGGGACTGGGTATTACGCCATCACCAGAAACTCAACTTACCGACACTATGACGATAACCATCGTCAATAAATCTAGCGAGGCGCTGAATCCGACTGTTGCTGCAAACCTGAAGACAAGACAAAGTCAGTTGGCCCAAGCAGCGCAAGCCGCCAAAGTAGCCGCAACAAAACCAAAATCACCAATTTACTCGGGGCTGGCTACTTGGTATCGGTTTGGTGATAAACTAACAGCAGCTAGTCGCAAGTACCCAAAGGGAACTAAGTTGAGAGTAGTTGCCATAGCTTCTGGAAAGACCGTAGATGTAGTCGTGAACGATTATGGTCCTAGTGCTTCAACCGGTATTGATTTGGATTTGAATGAACCGGCCTTTTCCAAAATTGCTCCCTTGGGAGCGGGAAAGATAAAGATTAAATATTTTAAGATATAGAGAATGTGACATGGACTTAGACCTAACTGATTTAAAGACTGTAAAAAGTTTATTAACCTACTACAACGTATCAGCCCAAAAAAGCTTGGGTCAGCATTTTTTGTTGGATAAAAATGTACTGAAGCAAACACTCAAAGCTGCTGAACTAACAAAAAAAGATTTTGTTATTGAAATTGGGCCGGGCTTTGGAGTCTTAACTTTCCCAATGGCCGATTTAGCAGGACGGGTGCTTGCAGTAGAGACGGATAAGAAGGTTCTTGAAATTTTAAGAGGACTTGGGAGCGGATACACAAATTTAGATATACTTCCGTCTAATATTCTGAAACTTGATAGCCATTATACTTACGATCGCTACAAACAATGGTCCAAGGTGAAAAGCGGAAGGACTGGATATAAGTTGGTTTCGAACCTGCCGTACTACATCACCTCTGCTATTTTAAAATTATTTCTCGAAACCGACCTTGCTCCTGACCTTATTGTAGTAATGATGCAAAAAGAAGTGGCTGAACGCATTGTTGCCGGTCCTGGAGAAATGAGCGTACTGGGAATCTCGGTACAGTTTTTTGGTGAGCCAGAAATTATTGCCCAGGTTCCACGAACAGCATTTTGGCCTAAACCAGAAGTGGATTCGGCTATTGTTCGGATCACACCTCGTAAACAAATTCTCTTTGGAGTAGATGATATAAAGTTGTTTTTCAGAATAGTAAAAGCGGGATTTGGCGAAAGACGCAAACAGCTACACAACTCTCTTGGAGGGGGATTAAATCTTGACGATGAGCTGGTTAATAAAGCCTTAGAGGAAATACGAATTGATCCAAAAACACGACCACAGGATTTAACTTTAGCTGACTGGGGAAAGGTTTATCATCAATTTAAGGAGATTCTTAAATGACGCTTTTTGTTGTGGCAACTCCAATCGGTAATTTGGAAGATATTACCCTGAGAGCAATCACCGTTTTAAAGGAAGCTAATGTGGTGGCAGCAGAAGATACTCGGCAGACTCGCAAACTTTTGAATAAATATTTAGTTACAACACCGTTGATCTCCGTCCACCAACATAGCCAACCAGAAAAACTCGAGCAATTGGTAGATCTACTTAGACGAGGAGAAGATATAGCCCTAGTCAGCGATGCTGGAACCCCAAATGTAGCTGATCCTGGAGGGAAATTAGTGAGATTAGCACAGAAAGAAAACCTGAAAGTAGTTCCGATTCCGGGACCCAGTGCGGTTACGACAATTTTAAGCGTGGCGGGAATACCTGCTGATAGTTTTATGTTTGTCGGTTTTCTGCCTAAGAAAAAAGGTAGACAAACTTTACTAAAGGAACTAGAAAAATTGGCAGTACCTATAGTCCTGTTTGAATCACCTAATCGTATCTTGAAAACACTTGGTGAACTTAAACAATTTTTAGGAAATCGAGATGTTATCTTGGGCAGGGAACTAACTAAGTTACACGAAGAGATTCTAAGACTCTCTTTAGATGATGCAATTTTGTATTTTAACCAGCACACACCACGAGGTGAGTTTGTATTGGTAGTAACGCCTGACTTATAATAGTAGTAATGACAAAGAAAAAAACTACCTCAATCTTGCGCGAGGCAATTAGCAGAGCGAAATCAAAAAAACGTCTTACAATAATAGAGATGCCAGAGGAATACGATACAGCTCCGCACTGGTTACTTTGGTTTACCCTGATAGCATTTGGAGGGTTAATGATAGCGATAGTGTGGCAACTTTTGGCTACCCAACCTCATCTACAGGCACTTCTTCCCCTTATATAAAGTGTCTGGGATTTTTGTTTTATAGGTGAAAACCCTTGACTGGAAGCTGTTTTTTGGGTATACTGTATGGGTATTTGATACTAAAAATAAAAATGCACAATCCGTTTCTACTTCGATTAATGAAGTGGGGGAGCCTAGCAACAGTAGGAGTGTTGGGATTTTGGAGTATTTACCAGGCTAGTGCGCAATCTGTTGGAACAACTGATTTTGTGTTGGATACTTCTTCGATTAATTTTTTCACTCAACCCGAGGCAACAATACCCGTAACAATATCTGTTCGTAATACTAGTGGTGCTACTTGGGACAGTGCTGTTTTGCAATTGGGTACGGTATTTTCAACGGGTGATAAAGATCGTATTAGTGTATGGAAGACAGACCAATGGACATCTGCCACACGTATTGGCATGGGCGGAGAGCGAAAAAATATTTTTGCTAATAGGGTGGCGGAATTTAACTTTACAATGAGGGCGCCGAAACGGACGGGATGGTATAAGGAATATTTTCGTCCTGTACTAGCTGGGACTTGGCTAACCGGAGATCCTATTGTTCTTACAATAAAGGTAGGGGATTCCTTAATGATCCAATCGGATATCGAAAAAGAGGTGCGAATTTATCGAAATGAACAAGTTGGAGAATGGTTAGACTATGGCTACGTAGTAGCGTCATTGCCAATTTCTTCAGGAAAAAGTGGTTACACCACACCAGCAGGGAAATATAAGATTATGAATCATATTCCAGATGCGTATTCTAGTGAGTATGCTCTATGGATGCCTTATTGGATGGGGTTGATTAGTGAAAAAAATGGTTTTCGCGGATACGGGATGCATTCTTTACCTTATTGGAAGGTTCGAGCTTCTAGCTATACGGAAGGAAAGGTTTATGCCGGAGGCAGATTATACACAAAGGGTAGGCTATATGAAGGCTATTCTCATCTAGGCCGACCAGTATCTCATGGGTGTGTTAGATGGGGAATCACCGAAGCAAGTATTTTGTATAACTGGGCGCCTAATGGAACCCCGGTAACAGTTATTTAATTTAAAGTGTACGGAAAAGGGCGAGGATATTCATTGTCCTCGCCCTTTCATATAAGCGGTGTCTTTAAGAAATTCCTTGGCACAATAGCGCCACAAACTCCTGATCGGTAAGGTGGTTTGCAAGCCACGCTTCATACCAATCCTTTGAAATCTTTAATATCGAAGAGGGCAATTGTTCGATCTCTTCTGGCGTTACGAGCCGGTCAATCAGATCGTCAATCTTACCTTCTTCTATAGAAAAGCTTACCAATCTTTTTCGGCTATTGCTGAAATCATCATCAGCTACCAACAGCCTGATTGTTCGCTTTTTTTCCATAATTACCACCTCCTTTAGTGAAGACAACCGCTTATCAAAGTACTCCCCAGGGTTGGAGCTTTGTTTTGTTTACTATACACCCAAAAGGGTAGGGGGAAGCAAGGGTTATTTTACCCCGTGAAGACGGCGAATTGCCACCTCCAGTTCTTTGGCTACTTTGGGGTTGTCTGTAAAATATTGTTTGGCAGCTTCTCGCCCTTGAGCAATCTTTTCGCCATTGTATTCATACCAGGCTCCACTTTTACCAAGAAGACTGGCTTGGGTTCCCAAGTCCACTAATTCACCCATTCTAGAAATTCCCTGGTTAAACATGATGTCGAATTCTGCTTGGCGGAAAGGAGAAGCAACTTTATTTTTCACCACCTTAACACGAACGTGGTTACCGATAGAGTTTTCGCCTTCTTTAATAGTCTCTACTCGACGAATATCCATCCGAACTGATGAATAGAATTTTAATGCATTACCCCCAGTAGTAGTTTCAGGGTTGCCGAACATTATCCCTATCTTCATTCGAATCTGGTTGATAAAGATAATAGTTGTTTTGGAACGAGAAGCAACGGCAGTAATCTTGCGAAGAGCTTGGCTCATAAGACGAGCTTGCAAACCCATATGTGAATCTCCCATGTCTCCTTCAATCTCTGCCTTTGGTGTAAGCGCAGCAACTGAATCCACTACTACCACGCCAACTGCATTGGAACGAATAAGTGCTTCCACTATACCAAGAGCTTGTTCACCAGTATCTGGTTGGGAAATGAGAAGTTCTTTTGTATTCACACCAAGTCTTTTGGCATATTCAGGGTCTAGAGCATGTTCAGCATCCACAAATGCAGCAACTTCGCCATTCTTCTGAGCTTGGGCAACTATATTCAAAGCCAGGGTTGTTTTGCCAGATGATTCAGGACCAAAGATTTCAATAACCCTGCCCTTTGGCACACCACCAACTCCCAATGCAATATCTAGTCCAAGGGAACCGGTTGGGATTGTTTCGACATCTAGTGATTTAGAATCACCTAGGCGCATGATTGAGCCTTCACCAAAATCTTTGTGAATAGAGGCGAGAGCGGCATCTAGAGTACTGACAGGGGAGGGGGTGGTTTTACTGGCCATAGAATAAAATCCTTTCTTTTTAAATTAGCGATAATTAGTAAATTGGAGTGGAAGGCTGAGATCGGAGTTTTTCAACATTTCCATTATATCCTGAAGGGTATCTATATTAGGGCTACTGACCCGAATAGTTTCTCCTTGAATGGCAGTCTTGGATTTGGGGAAATTGTCTCGAATTAGCTTGTTAATTTGTTTTGCATATTCCGCTGAGACACCAGAAACAAGCGGGATAGTGGAGCGGATTTGCCCCTGAGTTGCAGGTTCGTTCTTTGGTTGTCCCAAAATCTTTAGACTAAGTCCTCTACGTAAAAACTTAGTATCTAAAATATCTCTTACCGCTTTGAGTTTGTATTCGTCGGCGGTGGTAATCACTAGTTGGGTGGTCTCTTGTTTGATCTCTGTTGGGACATCTCGGAAGTCATAGCGAACAACCAACTCTCGACGAGTTTGGTCTAGAGCATTGGCTAATTCCTGCCCATCAATTTCCGAAACGATATCGAAAGAGTGCTCTGAAGACATTAGTAGTCCTCGCCCTTAATAAACTCTTCGCCAGTGCTTTCATCTACATCATTTCTACCAGTCATGCTGGCGAGCTGTTCGCGCTTGATTAGAATATCTCTTGGTTTAGCACCTTCACCGGGGCCAATAACACCCTTTTCTTCTAGAATGTCTAGCAGTCGTGCCGCACGGGCATAGCCAACCCGGAAACGTCTTTGCAAGTATGATGCAGATGCCTTTCCGGTCTTTACAACTAATTCAATTGCCTCGTTTGTTAGGGGATCGGATTCGCTATCGTCACTACCGAAGGCACCTATGCCTGTTTTAGTATCTTGCAAAACTTCTGGAATATATTGGGGGGCGTCTATAGACTTCAGGGCATCGGTAACTGACTTTATTTCCTTGTCGCTAATGTAGCAGGCTTGGATACGTTTTGGCTTGGCAGCATCTGAGGGCATGAATAACATGTCTCCATTACCGAGCAACTTGTCTGCGCCAACGGTATCTAAGATTGTTCTCGAGTCGATACCCGAGGTTACTGCAAATGCAATACGAGAGGGGAAGTTGGCTTTAATAAGGCCGGTGATAACATCTACTGAAGGACGCTGAGTGGCAAGAATAAGGTGAATCCCTACCGCACGAGACATTTGGGCAAGACGGCAGATATATGCTTCGACTTCGCGAGCAGAAACTGCCATTAGATCCGCTAACTCATCTATTACCAAAACTATGTAGGGAAGTTTGCTTTCTTCACCCGCTTGTTTATTGAAGCTAGTTATTTCTTTAACTTTTAGTTCCGACATTACCCGGTATCTGCGCTCCATTTCTGAAACCAGCCATTTCATTGAATTAATTGTTTTATGTGGATCGACAATAACGGGGGAGAGAAGATGGGGGATATCGTTATAGTTCGTAAACTCTACTCGTTTTGGATCAACTAGAATTAGTCTTAAGTCAGATGGGGAATTCTGGTATAGCAAACTGACTAGAATATCGTTTAGAAAAACGCTTTTACCGGCACCTGTTGCACCGGCAATCAGCAAATGGGGCATCCTAAGTAGATCGGTTGCTACTGGCACACCAGCGACATCGCGACCTAGAGGCAATCGCAGGAGCGATTTTGTATTGTTGAAATTTTCCGACTCCATTACTTCCCGCAATCGTACTAGAGCTGTTTTTTTGTTTGGCACTTCAACACCAACAAGAGAACGTCCTGGAATAGGTGCTTCGATACGAATGGGGTGAGCAGCTAGAGACAAGGCGAGGTCATTAGATAACCCTGAAATACGAGAGAGTTTAATCCCCGCAGCTGGCTTTAGGGTGTATTGGGTGACGGTTGGACCAACGTTTACCTCATGCATTTCTACTGGAATACCGAAGTCTTCTAGTGTTTCTCGGATGATGGAAACATTGTTAGTGATATTTCCGCTATCTACCTTAGTAGTGACATCGCTTAGAAGATCTAGAGATGGGGGAGTCCAATCTCCGCTAGGAACAAAGCGGGGTACGAAGTCGGTGTCTTTTCCTTTGACTCCATGAATGACGGGTTTAACCGGCCCTTGAATTGGCTCTTCGATTTCATCTTCTTCTTTCTCTTTGCGACCAAGCTTTCCTTTAGGCAAGTTGTCATTGATCTTTATATCCGGAATAGCTGGCAGAGAGAACTTTGTTCGCATATATATTTCACGCAATGGCAATCCAAAAGCAAACAAAAGGGATACGGCAAAAGCAACGGTAATCAACAGGAACGATGCCCAGAAGTCCATCATGCTAATAAGGAAACGGGTAATGAAGTATCCAAGATAGCCTCCTCCATTTCCAGAAGTAGCGAGATCAAAGGCAGTGTCTTGACCTGTAAAGACGTGGATTAGAGAAGAAAGAGAAACTACGAATAAAATTAGTCCAATAACATTTGCTAGTTTGAATTTGAAGCGAGAAGGGAAGAACATCCCAATACCAGCAATAGCTAACAGAATAGGGAAGACAAAACTAGTCCAGCCAAATCCCAAACGAAGACCAGCATAGAATATCTGACCAAAGCTACCAGCTAGCCCCAAAATGGCAAGTAGAGTGAAGATACCAACCCCAATTAGGACGATAGCTAAAATCTCTCGAGTTACCTCGGGGTTTAGTTCTAAGTCAAAGTTCCAGTCCTTGAGGAACTTACTAGTTTGGTACGAGCGATAGCGGTATCGCCGAGCTCCAGTTTTTCTTCTTTTGCGACGCGCCATAGGTGATTTTACTAGGTAATTATACCATAGGAGATACAGAGGGATAACCTGCTAAAAAATAAGGCTGGGAGCGAATAAATTGACGGGAGCAGTCTGTTGTGTTAGACTCTTGGCAGCAAGGGGGAGTGTCCCTTGAATTTAATTTTTTGGAGGTGGCTCTATGAGAGCCATTATTTTCCTCGTCATCGCTTTGATAGCGATGGTGATGTCGGTGGCGGCAGGAGCCACTGATGAAAAGACCATCATCATTACCGGCACTAAGGTAGTGATGGATAACCCCGTAGACTTATCCTTCGATGGCATAACCATCATGGGGTTCGTCGAAGGAGGGAATGGTAGCTACTTTGTTCAAAAACGGACAGAACTTAGGTTCTTTCCGGCAGCGAATGAAGTACGGCTTTACCGGTTGAAAAGGTCTCGGGGAATCTTCGGGCAGGTCTGTCTGCTCGGAGGAGATGATTCGAGTATAGAAATGCTTCGGGAAGTCTCCACTCTTAGGTTGGGACCCGGAGAGTTTGCCGAGGTGACTTGGCGGATACCGGAGCCACAAAAAGAGGCCCAACCGGCGAAAAGACATCGGAGAACCAGAACCGACCAGCAATCCGATGAACAACTCGCCAAGATTCCGGATGGAACGTCCTTGTATCTGGATTACTCCGGAGACTTTGCGACGGGTCCTGTCCCGATCATCGACCCGCGTTACCCTGTAAGATGCAGAATGGGTAAAAGCAATTTTTCTGCCTACATGATTGAGTGGGAAAATTGGGGGAAAGAGCGGGAAGAGAGTTCTGGGACCAAGGGCGTCACTCAACCGACCTGCCCGCTTGGTTATGCGGGCGAGAATGAGTGGTTAACCCTTTGGATTGAATCTATCCCCCCAGCGGGGGAACTGACCCTCTACCCTCTATCAGGGGGTGTGGCAATCTTCCAGTCGGGGTATTGCCCCCGAATGGAAATGAGGGTCATGAAGGATCCGAAACGGCATACGGCGATTGCCGTATGCCAAGACGATGAATGGACTTGGCAGTTAGAGAAGTAAGTACCTTGGAAACAAAAAGAGCCGGTGCAGAAATGCGCCGGCTCTCTTCGATTTAATTAGACTTCAATTATGACGGGAAGGACGGGGAAATGGATGGGGAGTTGACACTTTTATAAAGACATGATATAATTAAGCAATTTAGTTGAGGCAAAACTAAAATAAAAAATTAAAAGAACTTCTCATGCAAGGACAAGGATCAGAACAAACACCAAACCCGACACCAGATAGCGATGGGGAAAAACGTGCACCCGAAGATCAAGAACGGGCTAACTTTGCGACTAAGGGTGGTGAGACAGAAGAACCAATTGAGATACAAGAGCGAAAACGATTTATAGAGCAGTTAGAGGAATCTCGGCGTGCTACCGAAGAAAATACTCGGCGTGTAAATGAACAAGCTAGAATTCAGTTGAACGAGTATCGAGTAGGCGAACAAGGAGGAAAATTTATCCTTGAAAATTTTGGTAAAAAAATTATAAATTTTGGTGGAATACTTGAAAGACGAACCGAAGCCGCGATTGAGCGTCGTAGGGTTTATATCGCTCAGGCTGAAGCCAAGATGGCAGAGGAGAAAGCCCATTACGAAAGATGCAAAAAGGAGTTTGAAGTTAAGAGCGGAGAGCTTATTGAGTTCCGCGCTAGAATGGCTAAGCTAAAAACTCGCCTCGAAGAGGTGGACGACCAAGCAACTAAAGATGAAATCCAAGGGTATATTAACAAGTACGATGTCCTGATGGCCCCGATAGAAGATAATGTTGCCAGAATGCGCCACCAGATGGAATATTCCAACAGCATGACTGGGGCTTACGATAACCAAGGCGAGGCGTTTCGTGCTATTAATGCTAAGTCTGCTGCTTATTTGCAGGTCCTAAGAACGCCTTTCAGTTCATTATGGAATAGGGACACCCGGCTATCAATTGGTAATCTTATGGGTGATAATCGAGTTACAGCAACAAGAACGGTTCATGGCGAACATCCTTTGGGAGAAGTTGACAAGCAAAAAACGCGTGGGGCTAGAGTAGAGGCGAGCACATCAGCCAAAACCAAAATGGGGTTAGAACGAGAACCGATACAAGGAGAGGTTGTGATGGAATTTGATACTGACACTTATACGGTTACATTTTCTCGGGACGATGAGTCTGCTGTTGTATCGAAGAATACCTTGTTTCATCTATATACACTCTCTGGTAAAGCTAGAAATAACCAGATAGAGACGGTTGCAAAATCAATCGCAAATGATTTGTTCGCACCAGAAGACGCCAAACAATCTATCAAACAATCTCTAGAGAAAGTAGTGAACCAATTACTCCCAGAAGCGTTGGAGGCTGACCAGAATGTTAGCCAGTCAACCAGAGATAATATTTCTCAACTGAGAGCAGAACTTAGAACTTTAACAAGGGGTATTGCAAAAAAAGAAGGAGCTGATAAGAACGCCCTACAGAAAGAAATCGATAAAAAACGAAGCGAGCTTAAAACAGCAATTGATGGAATGGCTGGGAAAGTCGGGTTATAGTCAAGATGATAATGTAATTTATAAATTGACATGAACACTCCTAATAATCAAAATGATGATTTAATAAAAGAGGCGAGAGATATAATCGCCGGCACTGCAAAAACATTGAACGAGCTTAATGATTTATCCCGTGAGATTGATGCCAGCAAGTCCGCCCAGCAAGCTTTACAGGCTAGTATAGATGATGTGGCTGCCGATGGAGATGTTGATCAGGCTCAGGATAAATTGCGTGAAAGACTGACTTCCATCGATGTCGCCAATGAAAAGAATAACGAAGAATTAATTAAGGTATCTGAAGATACCCAGAAGGAACTTTGGCGGGAACAGGCTGACGATCAGCCCTCTGGTACAGATCAGTAATTTGAGTTAAATCTTTTTAATAATAACAGTCCGCTTAGGCATGCGGGCTGTTTTAGCAAAATAGGCCACCTAGACTTCAATAACAACAGGGAGGACAAGGGGGCGACGTTCAGTTTCGCGGAATAGGAACTCTCCTATATTCTCGCGTAATTTCAGTTTAATATTGCCCCATCCGTCAGCAGTTTTGGCGGGGTGTTGAGCGAATATCTTTTTGACTTGCTGACGAGTTTTCTCGATTAGATCACCTTTTTCACGCATATAGACAAACCCTCTGGAAATAATGTCGGGACTACCAACGAGTTTGCCTTTTTTATCAACTACTGTGATAAGAACAATCATGCCTTCGGTTGCCATGGCTTGGCGATCACGAAGCACTACTTCTTTCACATCACCAACCCCCAGTCCATCAACCATAATCCCGCCCACGGGGATTTTCTTGCCCTTATTCATTTTGCCGTTTTTGAATTCCAGCGTGTCACCGTCTTCAATTACTAAAATGTTAGAGGTTGGAATACCCATCTCTAACGCCAGTTCTCTGTGAGCAATTAGCATATGGTATTCACCATGGACGGGAGTGAACCAACGAGGGCGAGTAAGGCGAATCATCTCTTTCATTTCCTCTTGGTAGCAGTGACCGGTAACATGGATTTGCATCTTCTTGTCAAAGATTACATTGGCGCCTTCGCGGTAGAGGTTGTTGATTACAGCGGTGACGGAGCGTTCGTTGCCGGGGATAGCGGAAGAGGAGAGTACGACAGTATCTCCTGCTTTTATTTTGACCTGCTTGTGTTCACCAAAAGCCATCCGTTGAAGCGCAGAGCCTTCCTGCCCCTGACTGCCAGTACTCAAAATGACTACCTGACTACCTGGTATTTTTTTAATTGCGTGAAGAGGGACAAGTAGGTCTTTTGGGGTTTTGATGTAACCCAAGTCTGACGCTACTTTGAAATATTTAATCATACTGCGGCCTGCAATCGCTATCTTTCTCTTATATTTAATAGCGGCAGCAACCACATGTTGCATGCGATCAATTCTAGAAGCAAAAGATGCCACGATCAGGCGCCCTTTGGTTTTGGCAAAGATTTTCATAAAGGCGTCTACGATAACAGCTTCCGAGTCGGTTCTGCCTGGAGTATGAGCGTTAGTACTTTCGCTTAGTAGTAATAGTAGTCGTTTCCGACCAAGAGCTTCGAGTTTGTGGTATTCAGCCTTGATGCCGTCGGGAGGAGTGGGATCAAACTTGAAGTCGCCTGTGTACATGATTTTTCCATTTGGAGTATCCACTACAATACAAAAAGTATCAGGGATACTGTGATTGACCCGAACAAAAGAAACGGTAAAAATACCAGCCCGAATTTTGTCATCCGCACCGTAAGTAATAACGCGAACATTCCCTGCATTACTAGCTTCTTCCAAGTTTACTTTGATAATAGCAGCGGCCAGTCGGGGAGCGTAAACAGGCACATCAAGTTTGGGGGCAAGATGTTGGATAGCTCCAATATGATCTTCATGTCCGTGGGTAATAAAAATACCACGAAGCTTTTTAACATTCTTTTTTAAATAAGCAGGGTCGGGAATAACATAGTCTATCCCAAGCATGGTTTCGTCTGGCATCATCATCCCGCAATCCAGCACGACAATATCGTTGCCATATTCAATAGCAATCATATTCTTACCCATATCACCAACTCCACCCAGTGGAATTATTCGAAGCATTTTACTAGACTTACCCACAACCTCTTTTTGGAGGGGTTTATTTGAACGAGGCTTGGAGTGGCTTGGTCTAGCCCTATAAGATGGGTGAGAATTTTTTCTGTTAGGAGATGGATTAAATGATTTCTTCATTATTTTTTAATTAAAGATTATTGCTTGGGTAGTGGAAGTTGAGGTAGAGGGGCTGGTCGAAAGTTCTTTAATTTTTTCTAAAATTAGAGGGATTTTTTGGATGTCTGAAATAAAGACAGCTCGAAGTTTGGGATCGTATAACGCGGCAGCAGGATGATAAATAGGGTAGAAGATTCTATTTCCCATTCGCTTCACAGTGCCTCGAGCTTGAGAAATTTGCAGATCTGGGAGAAACCAATGCAAGGCATGACGACCAAGCAAGACTATTAATTTAGGCTGGATTAGTTCTAGTTCGTGTTCCAAAAATGGCTTATGTTCTTCTACTTCCTCAGGTAGGGGATCGCGATTCCCTGGAGGGCGACACTTTACCACGTTGGTGATATATACATCTTCTCGCTTAAGCCCTATCTGAGTAAGGGCCTCTTCTAAAAGTTTCCCAGCAGCGCCAACAAAAGGACGACCAAGTTCGTCTTCTCTTCTTCCAGGTGCTTCACCAATAAAGACTACTGGGCTTTCGATACTACCTTCTCCCGGAACGGCTTGGATACACCCATCCCTAAGCGAGCAATGGTGCTCTTTTATGTCTTTGCGGATTTCTTGATACACCAACTGTTTATCCATTACTTATTACCCACCAAGTAATTAGGCTTACTATTATTATACCGACCAACCACCAACCTAATGTTGGCCCAGGAGAAACTTCTACCTCTTTGGCTACTCTTTCTTTGTCAGTTTGGGGTGGTAAAAAGATTTTACTTTGACGTTCCTTTTGGAGTTGAGGGCGTTTGAGCCAAGCAGCGCACTTTACACAAAAAGTAGCGCTGTTGGAGTTTTCCTCACCGCAATTATGACAACGAAGAGTACTCATGGCTTTAGCGACGTGGGCGTCGATCGTCTCTGCGTGGTGGATGTGGCGGACGAGGATCGATTCGGCCACCGTTTAACACGGCTTTGTGGGAAAGATTGGTACGACCAAGGTTATCTATTTCGGTAACAATAACCTCTAGTGAGTCACCAACCTTGACGACATCTTCCACCCGATCAACCCGTTCGTTAGCTAGTTCAGAGATGTGCACTAACCCTTCTTTCCCTGGAAGAATCTCAACAAAGGCACCAAAGTCCATTAGTCTCGTGACCTTGCCACTAAATTTCTCGCCAACCTCAACTTCACGCATCATGTTGCGGATAGTGTCAGCTGCCTGTTCTCCGAGTTTGGCGTCGGTGGAGGTGATGTATACCATACCATCCTCCTCAATACTGATATTAGTGATTTGCTTGCCACCTGCCTTATCTATAATATCATTAATAACTCTTCCTCCGGGTCCAATAACTTCCCCGATTCTATCTTGTGGGATTTTTACCGTAAGCACCCGAGGAGCATATTGCGACAGCTCCTTACGAGGCTCGGCAATGACTTCTGCCATTTTATCTAACAAGAATAGTCTGCCGACTTTAGCTTGAGCTAGTGCATCTTTCATAATCGCAACCGTGATACCCGCAACTTTAATATCCATCTGCAAGGCCGTGACGCCATCTCGGCTACCAGCTACTTTGAAGTCCATATCACCATTGAAGTCTTCGATACCAGCAATATCGGTGAGGATTTTATATTTGTCTCCGTCTGTAATAAGACCCATAGCAACACCTGCGATAGGCTTACTGATCGGCACACCCGCATCCATTAAGGAAAGGGTGCTACCACAAACAGAGGCCATTGAGCTACTACCGTTACTTGCTAAAATCTCCGACACCACCCGAATGGTGTAGGGGAAGTCTTCGCGAGCGGGGATTACTGGCAGCAAAGCTCTTTCGGCTAATGCACCGTGACCAACTTCGCGTCGACCTGCTTGGCGAAGTGGTTTTACTTCTCCGGTAGCAAATGGTGGGAAGTTGTAGTGATGCATATAGCGCTTAGTAGTTTCGAACTCCATTGTGTCGAGCATCTGCTCGTCATCTAGAGAACCTAAGGTTGTAGTGGTTAAGGCTTGAGTTTCACCACGAGTGAATAAAGCGGAGCCATGTGGACGAGGAAGCAATCCGACTTCAATTGAAAGCGGACGAATCTCATACAACTTGCGACCATCTGGACGACGATCTTCTACCAAAATATTTCTACGGACTTCTTCGCTCAACGCTTTATTGAAAATATCTGATACAACTAATTCTGGGTTTGTTTCGCTTACAAATTCTTCCCAAATGTCTTGGCGAAGCTTAGCTAGGCTGGCGTTGCGGACTGTTTTTTCTGGATGGTAAATTGCTTCCTGCAACCGAGGCTTAACCTTGTCAACGATTTGCTCTTTGAGATCTAGGGGAGTTTCGGAAAAGACGACATCCATTGGCTTAACCCCCAAAGCTTGTGCCATTTCGGCTTGTAACTCCAGGGTGGGTTGAAGAGACCTATGACCAAACTCAATTGCTTGCAGAATGATGTCCTCTGGTACTCCGCTAGCACCAGCTTCAACCATCATGATACCGTCTTTGGTCCCTGCAATAACGATATCTAACTCACTTTTTTCACGTTGTTCGTAAGTGGGGTTGATAACAAATTCTCCATCTATCCGACCAACCCTAATTCCTGCAACTGGTCCTTTGAAAGGAATCCCTGTTTGCATTAGGGCGCAGGAAGCGGCAGTAATCCCCAAGATGTCTGGATCGTTCATGACATCTGCAGATAGAACTGTAACAACTACCTGTACATCATTATAGAAACCCTTTGGGAAAAGGGGACGAAGGGGGCGATCGATTAGCCGAGCAGAGAGAATAGCATCTTCACTTGGACGACCTTCGCGTTTAATAAAACGGCTACCAGAAATTTTACCAGCAGCATAAAATCTTTCTTCGAAATCAATCAGGAGAGGGAAAAAATCTATTCCTTCCCGAGGAGTGGGGGAAACTACTGCGGTAGCAAGAACAACAGTGTCTCCGAGCCTTAAGGTAACCGAACCACTAGCGAGTTTTGCTAGCTTACCAGTTTCCAGAATCAACTTGGATTCGCCAAGTTGCGTAGTAAATTGTTGTGACATAAGACCTTTCTGTTTGGATCAGGAGCAAGCCGCGAGAGGTAAGAGCTAGGTCAGGAGCGAACGTACATTTGCAGTCAAATCTAGATTCACTTCTGACAACCTCTTAGCTACTCGGCACTTAGTTCCTTATCTTCAACTTTTTAATTAGATTGGTATAAGCAGTGGGCTCTGTTTTTTGGAGATATGCTAGCAAGCGGCGACGATTGCCGACCATTTTAAACAATCCTTGGCGTGAATGGAAATCTTTGGCATGGGTTTTGAGGTGAGCGGTGAGGTCGTTGATCTTTGTAGTGAGCAACGCTACTTGTACCTCAACCGAACCGGTATCCCGATCGTGCCGACGATTATCGCTGATAATCTTAGTTTTCTTTTCCGCTTTATTAGTCATTATTAATAAGTGTTGTCTAAAACGGTTTCCATTGTATCATTGGCAACCGAAAAAATCAAGGGCTTTATATGATATTTTGTGCTTCTGGAGCAGGTTCTGTAGGAGTTGGAGCAACTTGTCTCAAACGAGCCACTTGGTATGTTCGAACCTTTTCAAGGATAAGTGGGAGAGCCTCACTCAAAGACATTGCCATTAGTTTGAACCCAGCTGCTCCCGGATGACCACCTCCGCCCAGACGCTCAGCAATCTCTGCCGCATTTAATCCTCGGGTTGTTCGGATACTTCCCGAAACTACCTGTGGCTCTCGTTCGGTGATTAGCATTACAATTTCCGCTCCAGGAATGCTGGTCATTAGCTCATCTATCAAACCGGAAAATGCTTCTGGGGTGGATTCGGTATTCGACAAGTCTGCATATGTAGCGGTAGCCCAGACTAGTCGGTTGATTGGATCGAATTGTAAGTTGGCCAAAATCTGACCCCAAAGTTTTAGAGTGCTAAAGGCCTTTGTTTTGAATAAGTGTCTGATAATATCCTGTTGACGAGCACCAAAGCCAACCATTTGGGCAGCAACAGTCAAAGATTTTGGGGTGGTATTGCTGTGTTGAAATGAGCCAGTATCTGAAATAATACCAGTCAAAAGACAGGTTGCAATATCTGCGTCTATTTCAATACCCATAGCTTCTAGTAGTCCAACCAAAACTTCTCCAGTGGAGGTAGCAGTAAGATCTACTAAGTTGACTGCACCATAATAGCTATTGGTGGCATGATGATCGATATTAATAACCGGTATTTCTTTGAAGAGGGCGGGAAACTGGTCGTAAATAATCCCTAGTTGGGTGAGTTCTGCCGCATCGGTGGTGATAATAAGATCATACTTTAGGCCGCCTTGAGAAAAGGTAACTTGCTCAGCGGAATAATGGCCAAACTTGGGAGTAATCACAACGTTTAATACTCCGTTCTCAAAAACATAAGAGAGCTTTTCTGGTTCAGCATCCGCATTGGCTATGGTGATTATAAAATCTTGGGTTCCTGTAACATCCGATTTAATCGTTTCAATCTCTGGTAAAAATTGCAGTTGTTGGCTGATCGGGTCTAGGGTAGCAATCCCAACTTCTTTCCCTAATTTGCGCAGTGCTATAGATAATGCCAAAGCTGATCCGATAGAATCGGCATCTGGACGACCAGGAGCAATGAGGATCCTCTCTGCCCTAGTAATAAGACTAACAGCCTGTTGTTTGGGAGTTGGTTCCATAAGATAACAAGCCAGCTTACTGAAAAGCTATTAATCTGTCAAACAAGGGGATAAGTGAAGGAGGCCTTTACAGCAACTCTAATTCCGCTTATCTTGGGTAAGTCAACTAAATTTTATTTCTATGCCAGTAATGAAATCAGCACAAAAACAGGTACGGAGTTCTGCTCGTCGGCGGACAAACAATCTGCGTCGTCGCAAAGCGATCAAAACCGCTTACGGCAAAGTTGTTGCGGCTCCTTCAAAGGAGGGTTTGTCTACCGCTTTTAAGGCGTTGGATAAGGCTGCTTCCCGAGGAACTATTCATCGCAAAAAAGCAGCTAGGATTAAATCGCGACTTAGTAAGAAAGTAGGATAACCTACCGACTGAAGCTTACTAGTAATTCGTCCAGAGCATCTGCTGGGTTTATTTTCCCGGTTTTTATTTGCTGATCTATAGACATTAGTTGTTTGTATGCCGAGTTTAGCCAGTCTAAAGAAAACCGATTGGTTTGTTTTAGAGTATTGGAAACAGCGTATGGGTGTAAGCCTGTTTCTCGAATAATATCTCCGACAGAAAGTCTTTTTGCGGATAGACTTTTTATTAAGATGAGATTGTGCAACTGGAAAGTCAAAATCGCTAGTAGACCGATAGGGTCTTCTCCCCGGTTTAATAAATCGGTAAAGAGCTTATTCACTAAAGCTGCGTCGTGGTTAGCAACCGCATCCATTAGTGCAAATAAGTTACTCTCTAAATTAGTCGTGATTAGTTCTTGGATGACGACAGAAGAGAGGGGATGAGTCTTACAGTAGCTTGCTAGTTTAGTAAGTTCGTTATCTAGTCTCCATAAGTCAGGGCCTGTGGTAGAAAGGATCTGCTGCAGGTTTGTGTCGTTAATAGTAAGGTTTTTCTTTTCTGCTAATATTTTTGCAAACCGTAGTAAAGAGGGTCCTGTGAGGGGAGCGAAGAATTGAGCAGTCTTTGGCTTGTTCAGTAGCTTGAATAAGGATTGGCGTTTGTCAAAATCTAAGCTCTCACAAAGAATGACTACTAAGTCATCTGGTAGTCCTTGGCGAATTGCTTTATTCATTCCTTCTTTGACTGTGTCTTCTCCGGAATTCAGTAAGTCAAAAAGTATGACCAACCTCTTGCCTCCTAGGAGAGTAGCACCTCCTAAAAGAGTAGTTAAGTCATTGACGGATTTTAGTTCCGAAGCATTTAGCTGGGTAAGATTAAATGCCGGCTGGGAAGCCAGAAATTTTTCCCGAATTCCATTAAGTTTCTCGCGAAGAAGAAAGGTATCTGGGCCATAGAGTAGGTAGATCATAGGGTGGGGGTCGGGTTAGAGACGGTAGAGGGGTCGCTAATGTTTTCTAGGTTTGTTTCCACTTTAGTCGCATCTTCTGCTCCACGCAAATATTTTGCTGCCCAGGGGATGTAGTGACTCTTAAACGTATCTGTCTGAATCAGTTTTCCTCCCTTAAAAATTTTCCTATAGAGCACAGCATCTGCCCCCCGATGAGCAGTGTCGACTCGTTTAACTTCTCCAACAGGCAAGGTGGTGGTGTCTATATAAATTGGATCGGGGTAAGCAGTTACGTTGAAAATATATGGGCCTTCCAACTCAACAGTGCGACCAGTATCAGTACCATAAAAATCAAAGTATAGCTTATTCCCATCAATATATGTGTCGATAAAAATATGTGCACCAGTATCATTTTTGAATTTAAGATCTGGATAGGGTTGATATATTGTGGCATCGCTACCAGCTGGTTCATAGTAGACCACTCGATAGGAGTGATTACGCCGTTCTACCACTGGTAACCCCGCTCGTAAAATACCGCGAAAAGCAGTAGTAGATACTTGGCAGAGCCCTCCGCCAAATTCAGGAATTGTTTTATCTCCCTTAATGACTAATTCTGGTAAGAAGCCGGTGGAGCTATTTACTTCTCCTAAATGAGCAAGAAAAGAAAATGTTTCGTCTGGTTCGATTAGTATTCCATCAAACTTGCTTGCTCCAACACCAATGTTATGCCGCCTGTTTTTGGGACTTCCAGAAAAGTCTGATTCTCCTCTGCCAATTAACGTATTTATTCCCAAAGAGTTTGTTTCGGCCAAGCTAGTAGAGGGAGAGATGATTTCTACGGGCAGGGATATTGTCCTGTTCTCAGAAAGAATACTACCAGCAATTAGACCTATGGTTTTCTCTACATCCAATTCCTGGCCGTTTTGCGGAGAAACAAATTCCGTTACTCGATCTCTAACAATCTTAATTTTTGCATCTCGACGAGGTTGATTAATTACCTCCACTAGTGGTTGAAGTTTTTTAGCTAGAGTTGCCCGATCAAAATCATAAAGACTACTATCCTCAACAATAAGTGGTTGTTTTATTTGAAATAGCCCTTTCCAACTTTCTATAGACTGCTGAATAAGTCCTCCACGCCGACCCACCAAAAAAGCAGCTTGAGCTAGTTGCTCTGGCTTAATTTCCAAATTTACACTAGCAGGATCGATCTGCCACACACTTCCGTTAAATTGGAGTTCTATCGGTTTAAGATTCGCCTTGTCAGTTAGGGTACTAATTA
Source organism: uncultured Candidatus Saccharibacteria bacterium (assembly GCA_964434605.1). Lineage (GTDB taxonomy): Bacteria > Patescibacteriota > Kazan-3B-28 > Kazan-3B-28 > Kazan-3B-28 > JAKLDB01. Next base: position 134,450 of record CAYSVM010000001.1, on the reverse strand, counting down.
GCGAGGTAGCCTTCTCTCTCGTAGCTCCTCCGAGATCAATTCCAACCAAACTTACCCCGGAAAGAACTCTGCCGGTGAAAACAAACTGGGGAATAAAAAAAGCACCGCTAATAAAGATTAATAGAATAAGAGCAACTGGGATGGTAACCAGCAACTGTAGAGAGGGGATAGAACGTGGCATATTGTTTTATTGCTTAACAATCTCTTGTAGAAGTTGGCGGGCCAGCTCTTGTTTTCTTAGTGCGTAGTGTTGCTTGGTGATAACTGCTACTACCAATTCTTGACCATCTAAATAGGGTAGGGGAGAAACAAGGCTTAGACTCTGACCGTCGTCAAACTGTAGTTTGTCGCCCTGAGCAGTTTTTGCTAACTGAGCTGGTAAAATGATTTCTTCTGCCCCCATGAAAGGTGTAAGGCTTGTTGTTATATCAGTTTTTATTCTACCCCGTCCTTGAGATAGAACCTAAGACCTTTTGGTAAACCGCAATAGTTTCTCGAGCCATCTTAGCAAAGGAATATTTCTTAAATTGGATCCCTGCTTTTTCTTTTAACTCTTGTCTTAGTTTGTAGCTAGAAGCAAATTGATAAAGTTTTGCTGCAATATCTTCTACATCTGTGGGGTTAAAGTAGAGTGCGGCCTCTCCCAATATTTCCGGCATTACCGATGCATTAGACGAGATTACCGGAGTTCCTTGTGCCATTGCTTCTAAGGGGGGAAGTCCGAATCCTTCGTAGAGAGAAGGAAATACAAAAGCCTCGGCAGCGGAATAGAAATTGGGTAAAACAGAGTCGGCAACATAGCCAGTGGTAACGACTACGTCTTGTAACCCCAGTTGTTTGATCGTAGCAGGAATTTCGGGAGATAGTTTGTCTTTTTGCCCAATCAACACCAATTGGTAGTCTAAGTTGTAGCGACGATGTAAAATTGCAAAAGCCCTAATTAGTCGTACTAGGTTCTTGTGTGCTCGCCACTGTCCTACATACATAAAGAACGGAGATGTAATCCCATATTTATTCTTTATATCTTCTATATGTTTCGGGTCAGCCTGGTAACGAATTCTCGGGGCAACTCCTTCATAGATAACATCTATCCTTTCTGGATCTATTCCGAGATATTTTACAATATCTTTTTTGGTCCCCTCAGATACGGCAATAATACGCTCGGCATTGCGACAGGATTTTTGGATAACATAGCGGTAAACCCATCTCGTCAGTAGGCTCTTATTCTTCCGACCAGGATAAAACCAAAGAGTAAGATCGTGAATAGTAACTACACTTCTAACCCCCTTGAGCCAAATAGGAGTATTGAAGTTGGTGTAGTGAATGAGGTCTAGTTTTGCTTTCTGGAGAATGCGGGGATAGAAGATTTGCTCTCCATATGTATAGTGTTTGTAGGGAACGGCTTTTTTAATAAGGTTTGGAGAATAAAAAGGAAATACTCCGGCCGTCTCGGGAGTTACAAAAGCTATATATTGATTTTCTGTATCTGTTTTTAGGATGTTACCGATAAGCTCTTCCGTATATGTACCAATTCCAGCTGCTTGAGCGGTTCCGAATAAGCGAGCATCTATTCCGATTCTATAATCAGTCATTTTGAGAAGAGGATTTATTCCTATTATTCACCACAGCCAGTGCCAAGATTACCCAGAAAAGAGCAGATAGATCGTTTTTCCAATAAGGTGTATCCACCAGGCCATGAATGAGAATGGCAACTATAGCGGCAAAAAGTGGTGCTACCCAAGATAGGGAAGCGTTCTTTATCAACTCAAAACCTTTTATTACCAGCCAGACAAAACCAGCGAATCCCACCACTCCTAGATTTAGGAGAAACTGGAAATACAAGTTATGGGCATGTAACATTTCGTTTTCTAAGGGATGGGAATAAAGTTTAGAAACAACTTCAGGATAGCGCAATGGATACTGGCCAAGCCCAATCCCAGTAAGCCAATTTTTTTGGGCCATTAGCCAATCGGTTGCCCAGACTTGTAACCGTACGCTGGCTGAAGACTGAGTTGCAAGATTTATCATCCGAGCAACTCGCTCGCTGGTGGCTTGGGTCGCAACGGCAAGGGCTAGTAAAACGCCTCCAGTTAGCCAGAATTTCCACTGATAACGAAAATGGTAAATCCCTAATACCAGCCCACCTGCGATTAGAGCCAACCACCCTCCATATGAAAAAGAAAAGTAAACAGCTAGTATCCCCAAACCGCCCGATACCCAAAACCAAATTCGTTGCGAAAGGGTTGTTTTCTCAAACAGCCAATAAGTACTAAGAAGTAGAATGGGAACCAGATAAAGAGAAAGATAGTTGGCAGAACCGAACCAGGCAGAAGCGCGATGATCGACTGTAATAAAGTCTCCGGTAGCAACTTGGATTAGTGCATATATCGAGAGTGGAAGAGTAGAAAAGATTAAAGCATTGAGAAGAGATGAGGAATTTTTTAATTGGAAAATCGCTACAACCATCCCATATAAAATAATTGGGTTAATAAACCATCCTTTTACTATTCCCAAACTCAAACGTAAATCAGAAGAAGCGAGTGTGCCGACAATTAATCCAACTGCAAGTAAAATAAGTGGAAGGATTATTGGAATATATGTTTTTCCCAGTTCTTTTAGACGAATAATTGGAGAATAAGCTAGCCAACCGACAAAAGCTCCCAAAAGAATCATTTCCGCTACGGTTGTTGGTAAGAACCCAATATCCATCTTTATGATATATGTGGGAATAGTAATAACTGCAAGCCAAACAGCACTGCGTGGAGAGCGCCAACCAACAACCATACTGGTGATAAAAATAATGAGAGGAAGCCAGTTATTCATATTTGTGTAATATGGCGGTAGTTAAAGAGAGGGTTTTTACCCAATTGAATTTCTTTGCTTGTAATAATCCTTTTGTACGTAGGGATTCACGTAGGTCTTGTGAGAGGACTACTTCGCGGATAGCTTCGGCGAGTTGGTTTATGTTAGTAGGAGGAATAAGGATTGCAGCACCACCAACAACTTCTGGTAAAGAAGCAGTAATACTTGTAATCACTGGGGTTCCGCAAGCCATTGCCTCCAGAGGAGGAAGTCCGAACCCTTCATAGAGAGATGGGAAGACTAGGGCGGTAGCTAAGTTGTAAATCAAGGGACGATCATCGTCTTCAATATACCCAGCCAAGACAACTCCTGGTGTAGGCAGTTGTTCTTGCCCCCACCCTTTTGCTCCCGCCAGTACGAGTTTAGTTTCGGAGATTGTAGATGCAACCTCTTGGTAGGCTTGAATTAGATGGTTAAGATTTTTTCGTGGCTCGAGAGTACCGAGATATAGAATAAATTTGGCTGGTAGGTTATATCTCTGTTGTAATTCGGTAATAGTTTTTGGACTAACCGACATTGGTTGGAACTGCGCCCCAGCAGCAAGGTGGGTGACACTAATTTTTCTTTCTGGAGTATGGAAAATAGAGATTGCTTCTTGTTTAGTGAATTCGGAAATTGCTACTAGATGGTTGGAGTATCTTAAGGCAAGAGGCATAAATAGTTTTTCGAGCATTACCACCTTTGGTAAATGAGTGGAAGGGAATCTCCAAACTGTGAAATCGAATAGGGTGGTGATTGTTTTTACTGATCGGACAAACGAGGGAACGATTAGGCTGGTGGTTGAAAAATAGAGATTGACTGGACGAAGAAACTCCAACCAAAGAATAACTCCTAAATGCCACCATATTCCCTTGAAGGGAATAGCGACCTGCTTCCATTTACCTTTAGGAAGGTCTATTTTTTGATTCCGCTCAGTAATTAAAAGTAGTTCGTCATTGAGATCCGCGATAACCCAAGCGCTAACCAGCTGCCAGACATATTCGCCTTTGCCTGTCCGCTTTTCTTTCACTCCCTCTCGGAAATCTATTGCTATTCTCATGATCGGGATAGTTTAAGCTCTTTGAGAATCTCTTTTGGGACAGCCCCCATAAGAAGTATTGCTAGTCCATAAACAACCATCCCTAAAGCAATATTTCCAACTAGGCTATCCATCTGTAACCAAATCATAGCCCCAGCCATTAAAGCACTAGCAAAAATTGCCTTTAGGGTTACCGTCCAGGTTGGAGTAATTTTGAGAATACGAAAAACTAATACGGCTGCGTAGATCATTACAAAGGCTTGGGTTATTACCGTAATATATGCTGCACCGATATATGAATATTGTGGAATAAAAATTAAGTTTGCAACTATATTAAATATGGTCGCAAAAAGATAGGGGAGGGTAAGCATAGTCTGCCGACCTGCCGCGATGATGGTGTAGTTTAGAACCGCTCCGAAAAACGACATCAAGGTCGTCCAGATTAAAATCTTTAACGCCAATCCAGAAGGCGCAAAATCTGTCCCAGCAATAGCTACCATGAGAGGAGTGCTAATAAGCATGGTGCCGACTACGATTGGAATTCCAAGTAGCGCAGAAAAATCGAACGACTTTCTAAAAACCCGAACTACAGCAGTTTGGCCTTCGCTCCATGCCCGAGTTAACACGGGGAAAACCGAGCTCATGAATATTGTAGGTACTGTTAGAACAACTTCAATAACCTTATATGGTGTAGTGTAAATACCAACAGCATAGTTACTTTGCATTAGAGAAAGAATGATTGAATCTATCCGGAAATAGATTGTTGCCAAGACAACAGCTACCCCTAAAGGAGCGGCCTCTTTAATAAAATGCCACCAGTATTTTGTATCCCAAAGAGGAATAGTGGGAGTTTGTGGCCAAATAAGTATTGTCTGAATAACATAGGCCAATACATTAGCTATGGTCGCAGAGAGAACAACCCCCAACACTCCTTGGTTAGTCTGAATCGACCACGCAATTAGTCCGACATAAATTAATCTTGTAATGATACTAACAATCGCTATCCGATCCATTTGTAAACGAGCCTGAAAGAGACTGATTGGAATTTGAGCGTAGCTGAGTGAGGCTTGAGAAATGATTCCGACTAAAATACCGGTGGTAAGAGTAGGGTCGTCGTAAAGAAATAAAGCAGTAATGTAGGCAATACTAAAGACCACCACACTTAGTGCTAGTTTTAGCCCGAATACATTGCCAATAATATACGCTTCTCTCTCGGGATTCTTAGTTATTTCTCGTACCTGTAAAAGAAAGAATCCGAAATCTAGAATGACTCCAAAAAGTCCAAGATAGGCAAAGATAAGGTTGTATTTGCCCATCCCAACAACCCCGAGATATCGAGCTATATAGGCTAATGCAACCAAAGAAATCGCGGTAACGATTACCCGAGATATAATCTGTACTACTGTGTTGTAGGCGATTTTGCGCGTACTACTCATTCTTTTCAATAACCGCTAAGTACTGTATTGGTTTACGCCAAAGCCATGGTCGAGGAAATCTCTTAAGTGAGTAATACCGACTTTGTGTTATGCGAAATGGAGAAAGGATTTTTTCCCAACTGTTTTTATCTAGCAGCCTTTCGTTACCAAAATCACGTCTTGGATACCAATGGTTCGGGACAGATATAACGACCCTATGTGCTACTCGTAATTGTTCTGAAAGAAGGCGATGAACTTCTTCGTTGGAAAAATGCTCTAATAAACCCTGGTGGAAAACTAGATCAAAAGAGTTATCTTCGTAAGGCAATTTAAATCCGTCGGCTATTTCAAACTTCGCCGAGGAATTAAGTTTAGTCGCAGCGCTTTTTGCCCAATCAACAATCTGAGAATCAACATCTACCCCTGTAACGTCAAATCCCAGCCACGATAAGAATATGCTCATCCCACCCGTACCGGTACCAATCTCTAATATTTTTCTAGGGCCTAGGCCAACGATTTCAACAAGAAAGTCTCTTTGGCCATAGAGATTTCTCAACAACTCCTCCAGAGTAAGTGGAGTTTGATAGTATTTATGCCAATTCATTTTTAAAATTATCCTACTAGTTTTACTACTATCCGCCGATCCAACCCCTCTCCTTCACTATCACTAGTAATACCATCCTCGTCTACAAGCGCCATATGTACTAGGCGCCGTTCATAAGAAGACATTGGAGGAAGATAGACCGCCATTTTCGTAGAGCGAGCTTGTTGTGCTGCATCTTTGGCAACTTGAGATAGACGATCTTGTTGACGTTCCTGAAAGTTCCCGATGTTTAAAGATATCGTAAGTTCTGCTTCGGGAAAGTCTTTCCGAACAATTACCCGTAATAGATGCTGGAGGGCTAGAAGGGGATCCGCTGTCCTTCTGGTAAATAAATCATCTCTCCCCGTAGTAACGTTGACACCAAGAACGCCTTCTTGGGGGATAATGGTCGTTTCTGGATTAAGTTCAAAATATTTCAGCAGATCTGTAATCCGCTCCTTAATCTTAGCGTCCACTTCTTTTAGGGTATCGATTTTAGCCATGATGAGTAACCTCCGCTACTTTTTTCTCCTGACGGTCTAATATAGCAAAAACCCAGAGTTGTTCCAATGTCATAACCACCGTGGTAGTCGCCCAGTAGAGACTTAGGGCGGAAGGCAGGGTCAGCGCCAAGCCGAGTGTAATAAAGGGAAAGACTAGGACGAATATCGTTTGGGTGTTTACTCCGCCAATCTTTTGAGAACTTGTGTTGCTTCGTTTTGTGGTAACCCAGCTCTGTAAAAATTGTGCTAATCCCGCGATAATTGCTAGATAGATGCTGGGCTTAGTAAGGTCTATGGTGAGCTCCGGGATATGAGTGAAGGCGAGAAATATTGTATGAAGTTGTTGGGGCGCATTGGGGAACCAAGAATATAGGTGCTCTAGACTACTTGTATCGAGTCCGGCAATGAATACTCTGTAGAGGGCAAAGACAATGGGTAGTTGAATGATTAACGGTAGACAGAAGCCTAAGGGGTTAACTTTATACTCTTGGTAAAGCTTCATTGTTTCTTCGGACTGCCGTTTGGGATCGTCTTTGAATTCCACCTTAATTTTATCTATGTACGGCTGAATTTTTTGGATGTCGCGTTGTGCCTTAAGTGTATTGCGGTAAGACGGATGGAGTAAGGCACGAGTAAGGAGGGTGATCGCGATAATCGCCAGGCCTAAATCTTGTCCGGGAATATATACATAGAGAAGTACTAGAATGTTTAAAATGGGAACGTATAGGAGCTTACCCATCCATCCTTGCCACATCGCATCAGTAATTTTTGGTGTATTCATATCTTAGTTCGTCTCTCTATTTAGAATAGGGTCGGAGCCAGTTGATCCCCATGGATGACAGCGAGAAATACGTGATATACCTAGAAAGATTCCCTTACTTACTCCATGCTCTCTGATTGATTGTTTGGCATATTCGCTACAAGTAGGCTGATACCGACAATATCCTGTGGGGTAAAAAGCGCTTAACCAACCGTGATCTCGAGAGAGTGTTTTTTGGTAAATAGTAATAAGTCTAATTAATATTTCCTTCATTCTAAATACGAGTAAGAATTTCTGTGAGTGTTCTTTTTATTTCAGTAAACGACATCTCTAAAATCTCTTTGCGGGTGATTATTGCTATTGCTCTATTCTTGGGTCCAACTTGACGAATAATCTCTCTTATCTGCCTTCTTAGGCGGTTGCGCGCTGTAGCTCGTTTGTCTATTTTCTGACTGACAACAATGCGAGGTCGAGGAGGATGGAGAATTTTTAGATAATAAAAGACGAATCCTCGCCGGTTGATCCTGATGCCTCGACGCATCACCCGATCCGCAACGGTGTTTGTGGTTGCAGACATAACCGGATCTTTAAGCGCTAAGTTTCTTGCGCCCCTTGAGGCGGCGACGTTTAATTACCTTTGCTCCTCCCGCAGTACTCATCCTAGAACGAAAACCGTGGGTAGTGGCACGTTTACGCTTGTTTGGCTGGTATGTTCTTTTCATAAGTGTAATCTAGTACTTCACCAGTATATTCTGCGGTTCTCTATCTGGTCAATTTACCAGGGGGGAGAGCTTTCTGTGATACTCTTTTTGTTGCGTATACAAATGTGGATAACTTTGGTAAATTGAACTGTGCTGGGGGATAAAAGGGGTAGTATGCTAACGGATCAAGAAAAGCTGTGGCAAACTGTTTTAGGTGAAATTGAAGTAGGGATGAGCCCTGCTAATTTTCAGACTTGGTTTAAAAGCACCGCATTAGAATCGGTGGATTTAGATAAAGGGGTGGCGGTAATTAGGGTACCAAATGATTTTACTAAGGGGTGGCTGCAGAAGAGGTATCAGAAAGAGATCCACCGTTGCCTAGTGAAACATCTAGGAAAAATGGTGGTGGTCCAATATGTGGTTGGCAGTATGCGTTCTTCAGTACGCCCTGAAAAAGCTACCCTACCCATGTTTGAACTTCCCGTCGTTTCTACAAAAACATTGAAGACAGAAGAGGGCCCTAAGGTGAAGGAGGGGCTAAACCCGAGATTTACTTTTGAAAGTTTTATTGTCGGTGAAAACAGTAAGTTGTGCTATGCGGCGGCCGAGGCGGTATCTAGGCGCCCAGGGGTCGGATACAATCCGTTGTTTGTCTACGGTGGAGTTGGATTAGGCAAGACCCATCTCCTGCAAGCAATTGGTAACGAGATTGTCCAGTTAAATCCTAAAGCAAAAGTAGTCTACGTAACCTCAGAGAGGTTTACTAATGAGATGGTGGAGGCAATCCGAGGACAAAAGATGAAAGAGTTTAAGGATAAGTACCGCAAAGTAGATTGTTTGCTAATTGACGATATTCAGTTTATTGCAAGCAAAGAGCAGACCCAGGAAGAGTTCTTTCATACCTTTAATGCTTTACATACCGCAGGGAAACAGATTGTACTGACGTCTGATCGGCCACCAAAGGCAATACCAGCACTAGAAGAAAGACTGCGCTCGAGATTTGAGTGGGGGATGATAGCAGATATCGCCACCCCTTCTTACGAGACCCGGTTGGCCATTCTTCAGTCTAAGCTGGCGATCCAGAATAAGGTGTTGTCTGGAGACATCTTGGAGTATTTGGCAAGAGTTATTACCAGCAACGTACGAGAGTTGGAGGGTGCGCTAACTAGAATCTTGGCCTATGCAGAGTTAAACAACTCAGTTCCTAGCTTAGAAGATGTAAAGGGTCTAATGGGTGGGATTCTAACGGCCCCAGGGAAGAAGGTTGTGCGGCCATCGGAGATTATCCGAGCGGTGGTTGGCCATTTCAATATTAGGAAGGAAGAGTTGGTGGGACGTCGCCGAACAAAAGATATTGTTATTCCTCGTCAGATATTAGTTTATCTTTTAAGAGAAGAGGTGGACTTGCCGTACAAGCAAATTGGGGATGAGTTGGGAGGGAGAGATCATACCACAATAATGTATGACTACAATAAGGTTAGGGGATTGCTCTTGAAAAACGACCTAATTCACCAGGAAATCACTCAGATTAAAAATAAACTTTACTCGGTGGATTAGTTGGTGGGTAATCTGGGGACTTTGAAGTTGTCCACTATTTATCCACTATTTATCAACGTCTTTTCCAACTTTTGTCTTTCAATAGGTTAGTCTGGGACTATAAAATTAGAGTGTTACACTATACTCACGGCCTTATAACTACTGTTAATTTCTAATCTTATGAATGAGACTATTTCTATAAAAGGGGGTGTGGATATCCAAACGTCTTTAGTATTGGATAAATTTAAAACTGCATTAAGTGGGGTGGAAAGGGTGGTTAGTTCAAGAAGTACCTTACCAATTTTAAATAATATTCTGATCAAAGCAGATAAAAGTGGGGTGGAGGTGGTGGCAACTGACTTGGAGTTGGGGGTGAAGTTTTTCTTAGGGGGAAAGGTAGAGAAAGAGGGAGTGATTACGGTTCCAGGAAAAACTTTAATTAATTTAGTGAACAATCTTCATGGAGATACAGTTATTCTCACGGGAAAAGGAAATGTATTGGAAGTTGTTTGTGGAGAGACAAAGGCGACTATAAATGGGATGTCTGCAGAGGATTATCCGGTAATCCCGCAAGTGGAGGGGGGTAAACAAGTGAAATTAAAAACAGGAGTATTGGAGGAAATACTTTCTGCGGTAGATTTTGCTGTTTCAAGAGATGAATCCAGGCCAGTACTTACGGGAGTTTATTTGGTATCTAAAGAAGGCAAACTGACAGCAGTAGCCACGGATAGTTATCGTTTAGGAGAAGTTGTTGTTGATGTGAATTTGGGAGAAGAGTTTGGGGTGGTGATTCCAAGCCGTACTCTCCAAGAGGTGAGAAGGATTATGGGTGAAGAAGAGGAAATAGAGCTTAGGGTGGATGAGAATCAGGTAATGTTTGTATTGCCACAGGCGAGTATTGTTTCAAGAATTATTGAAGGAGAGTACCCGCCATATAAGCAGATTATTCCTGCACAACACACAGTATCAACTGAGTTTGATATCCAAGAAATGGTGGATGCTCTAAAAACTGCTAGCATCTTTTCTTTAGAAGGATCTAATAGTGTGAAGTTAAATATTAAGGTTGGTGGAGAAATAGAGATAACATCGGAGTCTTCTCAGTTGGGTAATTTTCTTGCAAAGGTTCCAGCCAAAGTTGAGGGAGAGCCAACCGAGATATCTTTTAATGCCCGGTATCTACTAGATGGATTAAATAGTTTTAACACTATTAAATGTGTAATGGAATTGAGTGGGAAAACGGTTGCTGGCGTATTTAGGCCGGTGGGAGTGGGAAATCGGCTGTATATTGTGATGCCACTGAGAAGCTAGTAGAGAGATGAGGATTATAAGGATCCAACTTCAGCAGTTTAGAAACCTGGAGCGGGTTGAGCTTGCGCCAAGTGGGGGTGTGAATATTTTGCTTGGGAAAAACGCGCAAGGTAAAACAAACATATTAGAAGGGCTGTTCGCGGTTGCTGCGGGTGGTTCTTTTCGGGTGAGTAATGAAAGAGTTTTGGTAGAAAAAGGAAAAGACTTCGCCAGGGTGGAAGTAGATTTTGTTGATGGGCGAGGAGAGGCAAAAAAGGGAGAAATGATTTGGAGGGTGGAGGGTGGGTTTGTTCGGAAAACTAGAAAGTTGAATGGCGTGGTAGCACAACGAGCGGTGATGGTGGGACAAATGCCTGTGGTATTATTTTCCCCAGAAGATATTGACTTGATTCGGCTTTCTCCTCAAAAGCGGAGAAAGTTTATGGATTTATTAATTGCGAGATTTGATATGGAATATGGTCAGGATATTTCAGATTACTGGAAAATCTTACGGCAAAGAAACCAACTACTTTTGATGATAAAACAGGGTCGGAGCGAAGAGGCTGAGCTGGATATTTGGGATGAGAAGTTAAGCGAAACAGGTAGCCGTATTGTGGTAAAAAGACAAAAAGTAATGGAGGAGGTTGGGGTTTTGACAAAGAAGTACTATCACGAGTGGTTTGGGGAATTGGGTGATGAGTTGAAAATCTCGTATGTGCCGAATTTGAATTTTGTAACACCAACAATGTATATGGCAGGGCTTGCTGGTTCTCGGCAGATTGATATTGCGAGAGCAAACACAACCAAAGGAATTCATCGGGATGATGTGATGTTTATTTTGAACGGAAATGATATGCGGACAGCGGCATCAAGGGGAGAGTTTAGAAGTGCGGTGATGGCGCTAAAATTAGCAGAAGCAGAGATTCTAAAAAGCAAGGTCGGGGAGCTACCGGTCTATTTGCTGGACGATATTTTTTCTGAATTAGATGAGGAGCGTAGAAAGAAGTTGGCGGATGCGCTAAAGAATGAGCAGGTATTTATTACTACTAGCAATGAAATGGTTGAGAAGTTGTTTGATGGCCCGCAGGTTTTTCAGGTTGAGAGCGGGAAAATATTGCTTCCGGTTGCTTGACGAATAGATAGTTTCCCTTTGGGGTGGGGGTACTTTTAGTACCTTGAAGGGAGGCTACAAATGAGGGAGCGACTGGTAACTGTGGTCGGTCTGTGCGCCATGACACTGTTGGTTGTTGGCGTGTTTCTGCCTGGTGGATCATTGGCGCAAAAACTTCTTTTTGTTGTCGGTGCGCCGACGCTGTATTTTACGGCTAGGGCGGGGAAGCAGCACTTGTTTATGGCATTTCAGCTTGTTGTTACGTTGGGTGCTTTGCTGGCATTTGTTCCCCAGATACCGGATATGTTTCGGTATCTCATCATGCTTTCCGCTACCGGGATGGCAGTTGTTTGGCTTTGGGGATACCATCCAAACAGGGGGAGACTTGATTGGCTGGGAGTCCTAGGTCTAGCGCTAATAGCTGTAGGCTTGGCTACGCCCGCAACAGTTTACCCAATGTTGTTTTTTGCCACCCCTGGAGTGGGTGGTCTTGTTGTCGCGGTTTGTGCGGCAGTCCAAATCGCTGATGGTTGGCGGTTGGGGTGGATCTGGCTAATCCTAAATTTATTGTTTGCCGCCAACCCTTTGTATCAGTTGGTTCGTTCTGCTTTCTAGGCGCCTTCGGGCGCCTTTTTATTTTAGTAAAAAAGAGGGGATATAAAAGAATGACCCCGTGGCATATGCCGCGGGGTCGAGAAATGAAACCGTACCGAACCGAATAAAAGAACGAATAATTGCAGAAGCCCGTGCCGTCACCTCTGCCCACACCCTTCTCACCTAGACCCCCTCCTGGGTTTTTGGTCGTCGTGTCACTAGTAACACGTAAAATAGAACAGGATGTATCTTAGGTACGGGCGGTGCATCTGGGTTGTCTGTTCGAGAGAGTTACTCAATAGGAGCATAGCCTCTCGACCTTCAACAGCACACTTTGTGGATAAAACATTAAGGCAGGAGGGGCCTTAATCTTAGTCGCTCCAAAAGCGGTATAGTGAAGGAGCCTGTGCAACCGAGGTAGCTCTATCTTAGGGTATTTCCAGGATGTGTGTCAACTAGAGGGGTGGCGGGTATTTATCTCTGGCAGGAGGGGCAGAAGTGGGTGGAACGGCCGTTGATTTTTATTCTCTCAATTTTTCCTTTGCAGGGTCGAGGACAAGGTTTGCCAGTTTTGCGATAAACTTTGAGATGCTTCTGGAAAGTACCAATGCCACCGTAGAGATCGAAATAGTCGGAGTCGGAAGTACCACGATATTTCACCCCCAACTTAAGAACTTTTTTGGTAGCAATATATAGTGCCTTGGTTTGGGCAGGTTTTAGATTCTGGGTTTTTGTTAGGGGGTGGATACGCGCTTCAAATAGGATCTCGTCGCTATAAATGTTTCCAATGCCAGCCAAAAATGTTTGGTCCATCAAAACTACTTTCACACTTCCTTTTCTTTTTTTGAGTTGTTGGGCGAAGAGGGAGGGGGTGAAGTTTTTTGAGAGAGGGTCGATGCCTAGTTTTTTGGTGGGATTTTGTTTTGCAACGTCTGGAGTATTCAATAAATAGACTTTGCCGAAAAGGCGGAGGTCGGAGAAGTCTAGGATTCTATTTTTATCTAAAAAGAATTGTCCGCGAACGAAGCGGTCGGGTTTTTTCTTTTTGGTTTTAAGATTCACTATCTCACCCTTTTCTTTTTTAGGATGGAGCAGGAGACGCCCCGTCATCCCCATATGGAGGATTAAGGTTTTGTTTCCAGAAAGTGTGAGGAGAATGTATTTTGCCCGCCGTTCAATCTTCTGAATCTTCTTTTTGGCGATATTTTTTCTGAAGGTGGGATACGAAATTCCTTTAATGAGTTTCGGGCGGGAGAATTGAGCATCTAAAATAACAGTTCCTTTGAGGGTTTGTTTTAGTTCGTTGGTAATGGTTTCAACTTCAGGAAGTTCGGGCATAGGAAAGTAATAAGTAATAAACCAATTCACAATAAGGTTGAGAATATTGGTGGGGGGGTAGAATGAAGACGGTTTCATATTATCTAAAAATATAGATATGGCAAAGAAAGCAAAGAAAATAGATAACTCCCATAGATGGGTTATAGGGGCTATTATTTTGATTATATTAGGCGCGATTGGGTGGAAATATTTTGGAGACGAGCTTACCTCTCCAATGGCAAGCACAGCAGGTTTTTTATCTGTACATAACTGCGCTACCGACTATGTTCCAGGGATAGTTATGGGTGGGACAAAGCAACGACACGAGGCGACATACTGTTTCTGGGAAGATTCGAATTCTCCCCAGAGGGAAATGCTTTTGAGAGGGTTCCAAGTTCGGGTTGTAGAAAGGGTTAGTCACGTAGAGAAGGCATATTTGAAAATGCGAGGGGGCAGTACTATTCTCGCAACCACGATACCGACGGCCGACCCTACAAGAGCGGGAATATTTTTGAAGTTTAAGTTTCAGCAGCCTATCTTATTACCCCATAGCAATGATCTGGCTATTGATTTATTACTTGATCACGGCTCTGTGGGCGGGATTGTTAAAAATGATCAGTCGTACTACGCGACAATAGAGAAACCAACTGATGTTTGGGCGATGTGGAAAGATGATTCGAGAGAGGTGCCGGTAGTACTTTCTTACTGGGTTCGCTCTCATACTTCCTATCTCTTCGAGACTGTTATAAATTTTGCTGCTAATCCAAATACGCCAACCGGCAAACTGGTTCGTGAGCCCAACCAGACGATAGCTAAAGTAGACATCTTCAGTAATCCTCCAATTGCGGATGTGGGGTTTTATGGTAAAAACAGAAACTTCCTGAAGGTTAGACTAAGTTCCGATTTAAAGAAAGGAGCTAGAACAAAAGTTTATCTTAAAGACGATAAAACAGGAAAGGTTATCGATGCGGTAGATGCTAATTTGTCGAGTGGGGTCAATGTGCTGACATACAAATTAAATCAAAATAACTTGATTGCACCGATCGGTTCAAAGGCGACATTCTCATTGGTAACAGACACGACTTCTTTGATTGGTCAGGTAGGCCAGAAACTGTATATACATATAGGGACGGCAGAAACTCTTGTGGGTGGTCTGGACAAGTATTGCTTGGGCTGGGGTATAGACGGGGTTGGTAATTACAATCATTGCGACTATCTACTAAAGGGCTACGGTGGTACCCTTGAATTTATTAAGTAGGATGCTAAAAGCCCCGGCGAGAGTCGGGGCTTTTTAGTTAATGAGTGGGGGTTATTTTACAGTTTTGGTGTCGGACCAGTTTATACCTGCTTCGATATCGACATGGATGGGAACATCTAGTTGATAGACATTTTCCATTTTGTCTTTGACAAGCTTGGCAACTTTTTTAATATCTTTGGTTGGAACTTCTAGTACCAGTTCGTCGTGGACCTGCAGGAGCATCTGGCTCTTGGGGCTGACTTTGGGTAGCTCCTTGGTAATGGTGAGCATGGCGGCCTTCAGGAGGTCTGCGGCGGTGCCTTGGACGGGCATGTTAATAGCGGCTCTGGCGGCGCCAGCACGGACGGCGGGAATATGTGATTTGATTTCGGGAATGTATCGGCGGCGTCCAAACAAACTTTCGACATAGCCATGCTGTTTAGCGAAAGCAGAGGTATCTTCCATATATTGTTTGATTTCGGGATGGAGTTCGAAGTATTTGTGGATGTAGTTTGTTGCTTGGTTGATAGTCATATTAGTACGGGCGGCAAGGCCGTAAGGGGAGACGCCATAGATGATGCCGAAGTTGATAACCTTAGCATTGCGGCGCATTTCTTTGGTCACGTCGGCAAGCTTTACACCATTGACGGCAGCAGCGACTGCGGTATGAATGTCTTCGCCTTTGTTGAAAATTCGAATCATTCGTTCGTCGTGGGCGAGAGACGCCACAACGCGAAGCTCTATTTGGGAGTAGTCGGCGGAAATAAGGCGGAAGCCTTTTGGAGCGATAAATGCTTTGCGAATTTCAGCGCCAAGCTCCGAGCGAATCGGAATATTTTGGAGGTTGGGATTCTTAGAAGAGAGCCTTCCTGTGGAAGTGTCCTGTGCGTAGGTAGTGTGGATGCGATTATTCTTGTCCACGAGTTTCGGCAAAGTATCTAGGTAAGTATTTTGGAGTTTTGTGAGTTGGCGGTATTCCAGGATATGCTTGATTACAGGATGTTCGTGGTAGATTTTTTCAAGCTCGGCAACACCCGTAGAGTAGCCTTTTTTGGTTTTGCCAATATCTAGGGTGGAGAGCTTGAGGTCTTTGAAAAGGAAGTCAGCGAGCTGGGCGGGGGAGCTGATGTTGAACTCTACTTTAGAATACTTATAGATGTTTTTTTGGAGCTTCTGGATGCGCCCGGTGATTTGTTCGTTCAGCTTGTTTAGTAATTTTATATCCAGCAAAATACCCGCCTTTTCCATCTTGCGGAGAATGGGGTCGAGTTTTTTATCGAGGTCTTTGGCGAGCTTATTGTTCCCAGCAACAGTTTTTATTTTCTGTGGCTGGGATTTATTAAAAAAAGATGATTGCCCTCCCTTGGTCAGGGTGCCACTAGGGATTTTTTCATAGAGAGTTCTAAATCCCATTCGACGGAAGAACTCGGCAACACGGAATTTGTCGAAGGTGATTGCCTCTGCTTTTTCTAAGTCTAGTTTAATTGGAACATCAGTGTGGATAGTGGCTAGGCCCTGGCTTTTAATAGCGTTTTTCTCATCTTTCTTTAGTTTCTCGGCAGTGGTTGGGGAAATTTTATCTAGATTTTTGTAGATTTTTTCGATAGTACCAAATTCCTGCAAAAGCTTTAGGGCAGTTATTTCGCCGATACCTGCAACCCCTGGGATATTGTCTGAAGGATCTCCTCGTAGTCCTTTGAAGTCGACAACCTGTTCTGGCTTGATTCCTTTAATTTTAAAAACGTCTTCAGGAGTGTAGGTGGTAATGTCCGAAAAACTTTTGCGCGGGGCGTAAATAAAAGTATGGTTGTTTACGAGTTGGAGGGCGTCCATATCACCGGTAGCGATGTAGGTATTGATATCGGTCGGTGCTTGTTTGGCGAGAGTGCCGATAATATCATCGGCTTCAAAACCGTCTTTAAGAAAAATTGGAATATTGAAACTTTCCAGCAGTGCTTGCACTTCGGGGATTTGGTCGTAGAGTTCCTGTGGGGCTTTGATACGAGTGGCCTTGTATTCAACATATTCTTTGTGGCGGAAGGTTGGTGCTTCGGTGTCAAAAGCAACCGCGATGTAATCGGGTTTGAGTTTGGTATAGATATTTATAAGCATCACAGCAAAGCCATAGATAGCACCGGTAGGTTGTCCACTAGGGGAGGTTAGTTCGGCGCGGGAGAAGGCATGGAATGCTCGATGCACAAGGGAGTTGCCGTCTATTAGTACCAATTTCTTTTTTGCCATATGTATATTATAAACCCCGACACGGGGTCGGGGTTTATTTATCGAGATAGGGTTGGTTTAACGGATTCGGTAAACCAAAGTAACATTCACTTGAATAGCGAGGCTCCCAGATTGAGTGTTTGGGGCACTGTCTACTGCACCACCTCTGCCACCATAGCCATAGAGTGGACCGGGAGTCTGGTTGTATTCATTGATAGAAATTAATCGACCAAGACGGAAGCCACCATCCTCGGCCATTTGCTTAGCTTTGTCCTTGGCTTTTTTGATTGCTTCTTTGCGGGCTTCGGTAACTTTGTCGTCTTGGTTTTCAACAGTAAAGAGGAGTTGCCCGACCTCATTTGCTCCTGCAGCGGTTACTATGCTTAATACTTCGTCGGTTTTATTTAAGTCGCGAATGGTAACTTCGAGACTGTGGCGACCAGTATACCCAGTAATGCGAGTGCCAACTGTGGAGGAATATGTTTGGTCTGGATAGATGTTGTAATCTACGGTTTTAACATCCGCTTCCTTCACACCAGTTCCCAGAATGGCGGCCGTGATCTTATCCGAAGCGCTAGATAACTGGCTTTCTACTTCAGCAACGGTTTTGCCTGTTTTCATTACACCAACGTTAACTTTAGCAATATCCGGCGTGACATATACAGTGGAGTCTGCGTTTACGGTGAGTCCTTCCATCTGTCCGGTAGTTACCGGTCGAGAGCCGTAGATAAATAGACCCGCAGTGGTGATAAGGAGGATGAGTATTGCAACGGTCAGTCCAATATTCCGGTTGCCTGTGGGGAGAACAATGGGTGGTTTGGGAGCGACTGGTGGCACTGGGGGAGGAGTGAAATTAGTCCCAGGTTGTTGGGGCTCAACTGGATTGAGGTTTTGGTCAAATTCAATCATATGGGTTTTTCTTTAAGTAGTATGTCTAACAATTGATTCTAGCAGATTTTGGGCAAATTGGCGCTCGTTGTATGGGACAAGGCCTTTTTTGGTGGCCATCTTGGTTTGGGCTCCCATTGCTAGGAGCATAACCGTATCTCGGGGCTTGGCTATTTGAAAGGCGCGAGATAGGGCATCTTTACGGTTGGGGATAGTGAATATATTAACGTTTTCTCGGAAATTGGGAGGGATACCTTTTTTAATTGATTTAATAATATCTAACGGGTTTTCACTGCCAGGATCTTCTTCGGTGAGGATGATGGTATCGCAATACTTGCTGGCTACTTCACCCAGAAGGGGTCGCTTTAGCTTGTCTCGGTCGCCTGCGCTACCAAATACAGAAATTAATTTTCCTTTTGTGAATGAGCGTGCAGTAGAGAGGGCTTTGGTGAAGCCATCTGGTGTATGGGCGTAATCTACGATAACGGTAAAGGGTTGTTTTGCATCAATACGCTCCATTCTTCCTGGTATAGCAGTAATTTTTTCTAACCCCTTCTTTATATCCTCAAGAGTGATTCCCAAAGCCAATGCTGCGCTAATGGCGGCAAGGGCATTTTGTATATTGAAATTGCCTGGGAGGCGGAGGTGGATTGTGGTGTTCCCAAGTGGTGTTGATGCCTTAAAGACAGTTCCTGCTTCGTCTTCGCGAATAACCTTTGCAGAGACAGTGCTACTGGTGGTGGTAGTACCTAAAAATTCATTTATCGAGTAGAGGTAGGTTTTGTCTGCAGCGATTTGAGTGAAGAATTGGGCAGACGGATCATCGGAATTAATTATCGCTACTTTTGGCGTATCGGTCTTGCGACGAGAAAGAAAAAGTTTTTGAAAGAGTTTTAGTTTAGCATCTCTGTAGTTTTCGAAGGTAAGATGGAAGTCGAGGTGTTCTGGGGTTAGGTTAGTAAATACAGCTAAGTCATAATCTACTCCAATTACTCGGTGTTGGGCGAGGGCGTGGGAGGAGGTTTCTAGAATCGCATAGCGACATTTTGCAGAAGCCATTTGGCGAAGGAGCTTCTGTAACTGGAAGGGGCTAAAGGTGGTCATTTTAGTTTCATTAACCCAGCGCTTTTCTCCCAGCCAAAAATTTACAGTAGTAGCGAGTCCTACTTTTTCTCCCGCCTCTTCTAAGATACCGGCGAGTAGATTGCAGGTTGTAGTTTTGCCGTTTGTTCCGGTGACACCAATAACCACCATTTTTCGGGAGGGAAATCCAGTAAGAGCAGCTGCTGCTATCCCACGTGTTTTATGGTAGGCTTCATACAACGGAGAAGAGGGGGAGAAGGTTTTGCCTAAGAGTTTTTTAATAAGTTTTTTCATATTATTTACTAAAAAGACGATATAGCTTGTATATAAGAGGATTGGTAGGAAGTTCGAATGTTCCAAGGTACTCTATCTCTTCTCCGGCAAATCCGCGTTTGAATCTAGTAAAGCCGGCCCAGGGATGGGTGGGATTAGGATCTATTCCCCAGAAGTCGTAATAATCAAATCCACGTTCGCGAGCGTCTTTTATAGCGGTAAATTGGAGTAGGTGGGGGGCCATGAGTTCGCGGTAACGATTATCCGAGGAACCATGGACGTAGGTTGCAGATTTGCCAAAATAATTTACTAGGATTGCAGCCAATATCTCATTGTTGCGACGAGCAACCCAGAGATCTTGCATGCCAACAGGGTGCAAGATGGAATATTGGAGTTGGTAGTAGCGGTCAGAATGAGGAGAGAATCCTTGGCGAGTAGATGCTTCGCGAGTGAGTTTTAGAAATGTCTGAAAATCTTCGGGCTGGTCTGATTTTGTTACAATTATTTCATGGCGCTCTGCTAAATGGATGTTGTATCTAGTTTTAGATTTCATTCGATTCAACAGCTGTTCGGGACTAGGGGAGAGATCTAGGATGGATGAGTGACGTGGTTGGATGTTCTTGCGGTTGTGTACGAATTTTTGAGAAGTATAAAAACGCTCCATGGCAATGTCGGTGCTTTTAGTGGGCGGATCTATGCGGAAAAAAACAGTTTTCTCTTCTTTTGCAATTCTTTGTATTTCTGCAAGCAAGAGAGAGGCAGCTGCTTGGGCGGTAGATAGGGGCTGGCTTTTGTCTATAAATTGTCCGCGAGGAGAATAGAGAATAGACTGCCCAAAACCTAGACTGAGTTTAATCACTAAAAGCTCAGCTACGATATCACTATTGTCTTCAATTACTAGTCGCCAAACCTTGTTGCCTAGTTTTTCCTGGAAATCTCCCCATGCCCAGCTTTGCAGAAAATGACCAGACAGATTGTTGGTAAGATAGGAGTCCCAAACGGTAGGGGTGGCAACTGCTAGCCTCATACTTAAAAGTTTACCAAAAAATGCGCTTCAGGACTATTGTTTTTGGTGATATAATGCTCTGGTAAATGAAAATTTTAGCTATTGAAACATCTTGTGATGACACTTCGGTGGCAGTACTCAAGGGCGGAGGCGAAAAGGCTTTGGTACTAGCTAGTTTGGTTGCTTCGCAGGAAAAACTGCATGCTAGTTTTGGTGGAGTGATCCCAGAGGTTGCGTCGAGAAAACATTTGGAGACTATTTATCCGCTAATTGAACTGGCATTGAAGAAAGCCAAACTTTCGGTGGCAAAGATTGACGCTATTGCGGTAACTACCAACCCGGGATTGCTAGGATCTTTGTTAGTGGGTGTAAGTGCGGCCAAGACGTTGGGGTATTTGTGGAACAAGCCGGTTATCGGGGTTAATCACTTACTTGGACATATCTATGCTGGGTGGCTGGGAGGAGAGAAGGTGGAATATCCTTTGGTTTCTTTGGTAACAAGTGGAGGACATTCGGAAATTGTTTTAACAAAACATACTGGGGAATATATATATGTAGGAGGGACGCGGGATGATGCGGCTGGAGAAGCTTTTGATAAAGTAGCAAGAACTCTTGGCCTTGGTTATCCAGGTGGACCGGCTGTATCTAAGATTGCTCAAACAGGAAAGAGGGGGAGAATAAAGTTGCCACGCCCAATGATTGATGAAGATAATTTTGACTTTAGTTTTTCGGGACTAAAAACAGCGGTAACTCGTTTAAAGGGAAAACCGGCAGATATTGCCTATGAGTTTCAGGAGGCAGTCGTTGAATTGTTGGCTAGCAAACTTTTTGCTGCGGTAAAGAAGTATAAGGCTAAGACAGTATTGATTGGAGGGGGAGTGGCGGCAAACAGAAGACTTAGAGATGAAGTGGTAAGACTATGGGAAAAGATGAAGGTAAATTTAATTATTCCCGAGTTTAGATATTGTACCGATAATGCGGCAATGATTGGGATGGCAGCTCTTGCTGGAACCCCTTCTCTAAAAGGAGAAAAATACAAGTGGTACAATGCCAATGTAGTTACGGATTAAGATATGGAAAAAAGCTTTAATTTTGTTGAACTAGAGCCAGAAATTTACCGCCTATGGGAAAAGGTGGGGGCTTTTACGCCCAAAATAGATCCGAAGAAAAAACCATATGTAATTACTATGCCTCCTCCAAATGCATATGACCAACTGCATATTGGACATGCATTGTTTGTGGCAGTAGAGGATATTATGGTCCGCTACCACAGACTTAAGGGGGAGCCTACGTTGTGGCTACCCGGAGCAGACCATGCGGGTTTGGGAAGCCAGGTGTTTTTTGAAAAACTACTACAGAAAGAAAGAGGGATTAGCCGGTTTGAATTAGGGAGGGAGAAGTTCGTGCATGAGTTGCATAAGCACATGACGGCTACTCGTGAGGTGATGGAAAATCAATTGCGCAAGCTTGGTGCTAGTTGCGATTGGACTCGTAAGAAGTTTACCCTAGACCCAGATGTAAGTAAGGCGGTGTATTACACTTTTAAGAAAATGTACGACGAGGGGCTGATTTACCGAGGGGAGCGGATTGTAAATTGGTGTAGTAAATGTGCGACTGGGCTCTCGGATTTGGAGGTAGACCACAGGGAAGTAGAAGGGACCCTTACTTATATCAAGTATCCCTTTGTCGATGACTCTGGGTTTATGGTTGTTGCAACAACTCGTCCAGAAACTATGTTTGGGGATACTGCGGTTGCGGTGAACCCGAGTGATAAGAGGTATAAGGACTTGATTGGAAAAGCTCTTAAACTTCCTCTTACCGACAGGGAGATACCGGTAATTGCGGACGAAGTGGTGGATAAGGACTTTGGGACTGGTGCGGTAAAGGTTACACCAGCGCATGATCCAAATGACTTTGAAATTGCAGGGAGACATAACCTTGCACAGATTTTGGTTATTGACGAGAGGGGGAAAATGGCGGAGGTGGTTGGTTCGCCTTACGCGGGGATGAAGGTGATGGAGGCAAGAGAGAAAGTATTGGCTGATTTAGAGAAGCTTGGATTGGTGGAAAAACAAGTGAAGCATGTACATAGCGTGGGACATTGTGAAAAGTGCGGAACAATGTTGGAGCCGTTTGTTTCAAGACAGTGGTTTGTAAAGATAGAGCCTTTAGCTAAGCTAGCTATTGACGCAGTTAAGACGGGAAAGATAAAGTTCGTTCCAGAGCGTTTTGAAAAAATATATTTCAACTGGATGAACAATATTCGGGATTGGAATATTAGTCGACAAGTTTGGTGGGGGCATCGAGTACCGGTATACTACCTGATTTCAGACAAAGAGAAGTTTGTCGTGGCGGAGAATGCAAAAGAAGCAGAGGTTGCTTTGGGTGGTCCAGTAGAACAGGACCCAGATACTTTAGATACGTGGTTCTCCTCGGCGCTGTGGCCATTTACTACTTTAGGTTGGCCGGAGTCTACTCCTGATTTCAAATACTTTTATCCGACAACGGTGATGGAAACGGGATGGGATATTATTTTCTTTTGGGTGGCTAGAATGATTATGTTGGGAATCTATTGTACGGGAACAGTTCCGTTCGAGATGGTTTATCTCAATGGTCTAGTACGAGATGGGCATGGTCAAAAGATATCTAAATCTAAGGGTAATGTGATCGACCCACTAATGATGGTAGAGAGATATGGGGCAGATGCTTTAAGGATGGGCCTTATTGTTGGGACAGCCGCAGGGAATGATACCAATGTTTCTGAAGACAAGATAAGAGCGTATCGAAACTTTGCAAATAAGATTTGGAATGCAGCACGATTTGTGACGCTAAAACAACCCAAAAGTATTTCTATAGATGAAGCCCAGTTGAACGAAAGAGACAAGGAGGTACTGAAAGAATTTGGTGGGGTAGTGGGTACTCTTACAAAGCTAATGGAAGACTACCAGTTTGGCCAGGCGGGTGAATTTATTTACGAATATTTCTGGCACACATTCTGTGACAAGATAATTGAGGAGTACAAGAATCAGTTGGACGATACCAAGAGGAGTGGAGCGGCTGGAGCAGTCCTTCACTATATTCTAAAAAACTCTCTCGTCTTATTGCATCCATTTGTGCCATTTGCTACAGAGGCAGTGTGGCAAGAGCTCTATGATGGAGAGGTAATAACTGCGAGTTGGCCGACTAGTCGATCAAGTTAAACAAGAAGCTGGGAAGAGAAGAAACACTGCCACTACCTCCCGAGGCGGTGTATTGCGGTTTGTAGACTTTGACTATTCCCCCGGAAGGGAATTCCATTAACACCCACTGAGTAGTTTCGGCAACAATTAATGCGCGGTAGTTTTGTTGGTAGTTGGTGTATGCTGTTGGGTCACTGATTGGGGGATAGGCAAGACGATCTTGCATCCACATGGTTTCCGCTCCGGTTGCTTTATTGAAGCTGCGGATACTTTCGTTAGGGAAGATAACTAAAATATTGCTACCTTGGCCATACCAAAACCTACCGCCATCTTGGTAGGCGTAATACAGGTCGCTGTTGATTGGAGGAAGGATGCCAGTAAGACTGTCGTCGGGAGTTTGAACAGGAGAGGCTACTTGATTTAGTTGGGGACTTCCCATCATGGTCGAAGACATGATGACATCTTTTTTTACTTGGTTTGGATCAAGTGGCCAACTAATATCTAAAAATTTTCCAGTAAAAGTAGAAGAGGAACTGTCCTCTGGTTTTTGTAAGATAGAGAGAATGGTGTTTTGTTCTTCTGCGGTGAGTTGGCGCTCAGATTGGGCGGGAGAGGAGAGTTTGGTTAGTACGGGAACAGCCTCGGCAACGATAAGGCCGAGAAAAATCATACCCAGAAATAAGTGACGAAGCTTTGGCATAAAAGAAAAGCGGTTGAGATTCCGCCCCTTTCACCTCTGGTTCCAGTATAGCACTTAGTTGGTTTTGTTTCCTCCGACAACCCGAAGCAATTCATCTAGAGAGGTTGTGTCTTCAATTACTCGAGCTAGTCCATCTTGGGCGAGTGTAATCATTCCTTGGGAAATAGCTAGTTGGGCGAGTTCAGCTGCACCCTTGCCTTCATTGATAGCTTCTTTTATCTCTGGAGTGATTCGTAACACTTCGAAGATGCCGATACGGCCATGGTACCCCGTTCCATTGCAGGCATCGCATCCTTTGGGACGGTAGATAGTTTTGGGGAGAGTGGAAGGGGAGATGGATTTTATTTTTTCTAACTCCGCGCCTTTGGGTGAGTATGCTTCTTTGCATTTAGGGCAAAGACGACGAACCAACCTCTGGGCGATAATAAGACGAAGAGCGTCGGAGAATAGCTTTGGTTGGGCACCAAGTTCTACTAGCCGGGGAACAGCACCGGCAGCGTCATTGGTGTGTAGGGTGGAGAGGACAAGGTGTCCAGTCAGTGCGGCGTCTACTGCAATGTTGGCAGTTTCTTTGTCACGAATTTCTCCAACTAAAATAATGTCTGGGTCTTGGCGGACGATAGAACGAAGAGCGTTGGCAAAAGTATAGTCTTCTTCTACATTGACTTGGGTTTGGGTAATTCCTTCAAGACGGTATTCTACAGGATCTTCTACGGTAATGATTTTTGAATCTGGCTTATTGATGGTATTCAGGATTGCATAAAGGGTGGTGGTCTTACCGGAACCAGTGGGACCGGTGTTTAGGATAAGGCCGTTGGGTTCGTGAATGGCTGAGTCTACCCATTGTTTTACTTCGGGAGAAAAACCAATCTTATCCAAGTTAATAAAACTTCCTTCTTGGGGAAGTAGACGTAGAACAGCAGATTCTCCGTATTGGGTGGGAAGGATTGAGACACGGATATCATAGGTTCCTTTGGGGGTGTGGATAGAGAAACGTCCATCTTGGGCGGTTTCAGTGAGGTTGAGTTTCAGTTGGGATAGCATTTTGATACGGTTGGTTAGAGTATCTAACCGGTCCAAGGGAAGCTCGGTAATATCATGGAGGACGCCATCGAGTCGGAAGCGTAGACGAACACCTTCTTTGGTGGGCTCGATATGAATGTCGGAAGCATTTAAACCAATAGCACCAGCAAAGATAGTTTCAGTTAGTTCGCTGGTTGAGGCGGTAGTGAGAGCTGTTTGAAGCTCTTTTAGATTAGTTAGTTTGGAAAACTTTTCTTGTAGCTTGGTATCGATATTTATATCATCGACTTTAGTTTGAGTAGGAGAAAAGGTGTCATAGATTCCTAGTAGGTATTTCATTGAAGAAGAAGAGACTAATACTGGTTTGAATTCAAATTCATCTAGTGCAGAAAGCTTCTTTAGGGCGTCTATGGTCGTGGGATCTTCGGGATTTGAAAGCGCAAGGGAAATAACGGTTCCGTCTTTTTCATATGCAAAGATATTGGCGGAATGGGCAAGGTCTTTGGGGACAATACTGACAGCAGATGGGTTGGGTTGGAAGCCAACCAAGTTTTGGTAAGTGAGGTTTAGTTCAGATGCTTTTTTCTGGGTATATTCTTCTTCCTTCCTTCGTTGGAGGGTGGTTACAAACTGCTCCATTGGGGCATCGTCTTCGTTCTGGGGATGAGGGGCTTGGTTGGTCATGGTTATTTGGAGTTTACTTTTACGCTAGATTGATAAGATTTGCCATCCCAACTAACTACCTCAGTATTGTTGGTTAGAGCGAAGGGAGCGTCTGTTTCTACTGTAGCAGAAAAGTAGAGCTCAAATCGGTTGGTTTTATGCGTAGTGGTGAGATTGTAGTCTGTTATCCAGGTATCGGGGAGCTGTTTGGGAGTGGAGCGGTTATCGTAAAAAACTTTGCCACTGCCAGGGACGTATTTGAGTCCGGAGGGGAGTACGTCTTTTATGGAAAAAGTTTTGGTTTCGCTTTCAAGATTTGATGTTTCAATGGAGATATAGAAGTCTAGTTGGGTATTTGTTTCGGCAAATATTCTAGTGCCCCATGCTTCATCTTTGTTGGCACGACCGAGTAAGAAGAGATTACAGATGGTGCAGCTGGCTGGAGGCTGGGTGGTGTAACTTTTTGGATTAGTAATGCGGAGATACACCTTGTCGGACAGGCCGTCTAACTCGTTTGGCTTGTAGATGTTGGCGATATTTTCCCAATTGCCAACGGCGGTGGCAGTAACTGAGAAGTTGATTTCTACAACAACTGTTTGGGTATTAGGGCTAACTCTAATTACATATCGACTAAGCGAATTTTTGGTTATTTTTGAGGTTGGTGAATTATTCACCTGAATGGTTCCGGTAAAGTCATGGAAAGAGTTGGGAATTTTGTCTTCAAGTACTAAGGTGTGGCTTCCACCCAAATTTGTTGCTTCTGCTCGAATACGGAATTGAATAGTACTTCCTACGGGAAGAGTGACGAAGTGCACTGGCCGACCACCAACGATGGCTGTCTTGGAGAGGCGGGTGATAACAAGTTGGTTTGGGGTAGAGGTTGGCGTTGTGGTTTGGGGTACCGGAGCAAGTCCACCTTCTTTTGGATCGTTGGGATTTGTTCCAAGTTCCTTTTCGATACCATCTAATACTCCATCTCCGTCTGTGTCGGGATTGGCAGGGTCAATTCCTAGGGAGATTTCTATATCATTGGTAAGGCCGTCGTTGTCGTGATCAGACGAACCGGTTGGACGAATGCTTTTGTTGCCACTAACGTTTGATTGGTAGTTTTTATTCTTGGCTAAAATGGAGATGGGGTCGAGTAGGTCTGTTTGGCGCTCTTCTGCTGTTCGGCTTCCCCAACGCTCCTCGATTCCCGTAGTTTCTCTTGTAAAAGTAACAGTCAGTACTGCGATGAGTGTTAGGATTCCAACTGTTCCCCAAAAGACAACACCAATTACGCTTACAGGACGCATAATTAACCTCCTGTGAGGTTACGAAGTTCTGCTAGCTGACTGGGATCCGAAGTAACAATACGGTCTTCAATGTAGCTGGCAACCACTTTGATGGCAGCATGGTTGGTACCAGCGAAGAATAGACCTTCACCAACATTTGATTCAAGTAGAAGGAATTTTTCTCCTTGGGTAAGGTTGAAGGTTTCTGCAACTATGTCGATAGAGGCGGGGGATTGGCGCAGAAGTAACTGTAGCGAAGAGTTTGCCACAACTGCTTTGCCGTACTTGGAGCCCAAGAAGTCTTCGATATCCTGGGTGATTGTGGTGAGTCCGAGGTAATATTTACGGGCACGTTTGGCGATGGAGTAAAGGAATTTGGCAGAGTCTTCGTACTGCATAAGAATCCAAGCTTCGTCTATTACCAGCATTCGCTTCTTCATATTGAAACGAATCTTGTTCCAAATGTAGTTTAGGACAACATACATAGCGATTGGTCGGAGAGTGTCTTCCAAGTCACGGATAGAAAAGACCATTAGACCGCGATCTAATTCAAAGTTTGTCGGTTGGTTAAAGACACCGGCAAAGGTTCCTGTGGTGTATTTGGTTAGACGCAAGGCCAGGCTTTCTGCACCAGTCATATTTCCCAAAACGTTGTATAGGTCTTGCATTGTTGGGGCAGGATTCTGGTGGGTCTTGATATCTCCAGTAATGTCCTTCAAGGCGTAGGTTTCCATTAGCGCTTTTTCCATTAGAGCCTCTTCTTCTGGAGTGAGTTTGCCAAGCATTAGGTTCATTAAGCCCATGAGGGTAATAACGGAAGCGCGGAGAACTTTTTCCCCATCAGCATTGGTGCCAAGGTTGGGTAAGTCAAATGGATTAATTCGTTTTTCACTATTCAAACTCACTGAAATGTAACTGCCTCCAACAGCATCTGCTAAAGCTTTGTATTCGTTCTCGGGATCGATAACGATAACATCAGTATCGAACATCATGCTACGGAGAACCTCTAGTTTAATGGCATAGGATTTACCACCACCAGATTTGGCAAAGACTACCATGTTGGCGTTTTCTAACTCGAATCGATCGAAGAGGATGAGGGAATTGTTGTGTCGGTTGATACCATACAGGACACCTTTTCCAGTAGTGAGATCGACTGAGGTGAAGGGGAAAGTGGTCCCTACTGAAGATGTGGTCATGTTTCGGACAACATTTAGTTCGTCTAGACCAAGAGGAAGGCTAGAATTAAATCCTTGTTCCATTTGCAGCAGTGCCTGTTTGGTGTAAACCAGTTGGCCACCAAGGGTCGTTTCAATATGGCTGGTTACGCTGTCTAACTTTTCTTCGCTGGAGGCATAGATGGTGAAGTATAGGGCGTAGTGGAAGAACTTTTCGATACCTCTTTGGAGGCGATCGCGTAACTCCTCGGCATCGTTATAGGCAATCTCCAGTTCAGGATCGCGGATGGCTCCTTTTTCCTCGTTGATGCGAAGAGACGATTCCATTTCGCTTACTTTCCGACGCAAGACACGCATAATGTTTGCGTTGTCTACGGGATAGATGTGCATTGAAATATCTATATTGACGTCGTAGTTTATTAGGGGAGCGAGCCAATTGGTCTCGATATATTGAGGGTAGGTTAACACGAAGAAACTGCGGACAAACTTGCCGTTTAGAAGTAGACGGTCGTTTTTGATCTCCATGGCAGTAGGGGCGATAAGGTCGCGGACAGAAACAAGACCGCTTTCAAAACTCTCCGCCGCTTTCTTAGCAGCTTGTTCTTCGGCAGTCTGAATTTTCTTTTTTCTTCCGAACATTATTGGGCCTCCGCATCTTTTACGTTACGGATAATAGAAGCATCGACATTGCTTACGGAAAAGAGCTTTTGCCGACGAGCAGAATCACTGTTGTAGCTGGTATAGAAAAGCTCGATTAGCTCTTGGGTATTTAGTTGAACATTGTTTAATCCTAGACTAGCTAGTCCGCTTGAGATGAGGTTGGTTTTTTCGCTCATAGCAGTTTTTATTTCCTCAAACTGACGGCTAGGAGAGCTTTTCTTTTTTCCAAATAGGTGGAATCCACCGGTAAGTAGGGGCATCTCGTTGTGGGGGACGATTACGTAAAAGGTTTTGCTCATGATGTTGGCAACCCCAACAAGATCGCGAACAAAAGTGGTGTATTCGTTTGTTTGGGTACGAAGCAAGTCGTTAGTCTGCTTACTAGCTGCTTGTTCGAGGCTGGTTAGGTAGTTGGTTAGGTCGAGTGTGCGAGATTGCATCACGATTTGGATAGGGAAAGAAAGACCATTGAGAAAGTTCTGGTAGCTGTTTAGTAAGGCCTGTTGTTCGTCTGCTGATTTCAGGCTGAAGTTAATGGCGTTGACCATTAGCACTGTACGGTATCCACCGCCTTTTAAGACCACTATCCCATCCCTAATTTCTTGGACAGGAAGGAACTGTTGGGTACTTTTGAATTTTGGTTGTTTGCGTGCCATATTGGTTTAGGATTGGTCAACATCTTTAAGTACATCTTCGATGTCGGTAGGTTCGACTGTGGTTTTTGGGGGAGTAATAGTGCTGATTGATGTAGCAGTAAATTCTGTTTGTTCACTGTTCATTGTACCACCCGTATCTAGGATATGGGCGAGCTGTTCGATCTGCATTTTGATTTGTTTTCCAGACTGACGATCTGCAAGTTCTGTTTTTGTGTCTTTGATATCCGAAGCACTTACTTTTATGTTCTTTACTTTAGCTCGATGTTCTTTGTGCCAAACCAAATTCTTGGATGAACGAATAAAGTGAAGTAGGTTTAGCAGGAATACACCAAAGGGACGGCCGTTGATCTTTCCGAATGCAAGTAAGAGGGACAGGATACCTACGATGAGGCTGACAACGATAAATAAGAGCCAGCTCATAGTGGATTGGTAGGTGATGAAGATGATTGAGCTACCGGCAAGTAAATAAAGGAACTGCTTTAAGGTAAGCGGACCAATCAGCTTATCTTCACGGGTAACATCTTGTGGGATTTTTACTGCCATATTATTTTAGTTATATTGCATCACGAAGATCAGTGTATGTACCGCTCTGGTCGCGGAGAATTTTATATATACCAATTGAAGTCTGGTTTAACCTATTTAGTGCGTTCTCCCCATTGTTACTAAGAGTTCCGCCTGGGAGTTTAAGTCCGTTTTCTATTTTATTTATAAGTTCTCCAATTTGATCTTGGTTAATCTGAGGCAATTCATTTACCGCGGTATCACTGTGTCCTTGGGCAAGAACTAAGGAGATAATGTCTCCAAGTTCTTTAAGGTTATTACTAAGCTCGCTGATATCAGAAGGATCAAGGCTGGCAACAGTGTCTTTAATTACTTTCATTCCTGGTTGAGCGGCGCTTTTTGTAGCGACAGTTTCCCTGATGTTATTAAGTTCAGATCGCTTAGATTGTATGCGACCATCAACAGTGGTTTTGAGGAAATCCTCCAAAGAAGTGCCGAGGGCGTTTTGATCAGACATTCTACCCAAATCGTCTCCACGAAGATTTGCACCCACGATGGCCTGGGCAAGCTCCCTTCCTATCTCCAGCGTCTTAGCTACCACTCCAGCTTTTTCTTCTTGGGTTGCGTGAGGGCTGTCAAGAATAGCGTCGACTCGTTCTTGTTTTTTGGAATCTTTGAAGTTTGTCATCTGAAAGTCCATCAGTTTATTTGGTAAAGACAATCCGTTTTTAAAAGCTTCTTTGAGTTCTTCTAGGCCTTTAAGTTCCACTTGGACTTTGGCCATATGGTTTATATCTTTTTCTGCGTCATCTACACCAGAGGTTTTTTTGCTTTTTCCTACCGGATTAAGATTTACTTTGTTATGGATACCGAGTTTGGAACGTTTTTCCTTGTCTTCTAGGCTATTTTTCTCAATTACATCGTCAAATGCTTCTATAGCGTCCTTGCGTCCAGCTCCCGTTCTGTTAGTTTCGCGTTTCAAGAGTATAAGCATGGCTGATAGCTTCATTTTTGCGTCGTTATCGTTCGGGTTGCTTTTAATTTTTTCAATTAGCTCATTGATAGCATCTTTTTGTTCACCTGCATTACGGTCTTTCTTGGATTCAGACTCAACCTCATCCATAATAGCGGCCATGTATGCTTTGTTGTCTGCATCAACGGCGAGTCCGAGATCAC
The DNA here is from genome assembly GCA_964434605.1 of uncultured Candidatus Saccharibacteria bacterium. GTDB lineage: Bacteria > Patescibacteriota > Kazan-3B-28 > Kazan-3B-28 > Kazan-3B-28 > JAKLDB01. The sequence goes on along the minus strand of CAYSVM010000001.1, from coordinate 103,049 downwards.
TCTTTTCGGCTCTATCTTTAATTCTGTTTTTAGCAGCTTTGGCTGCTGTTGGGTCTGCGGCTAACCAAGCATCAAAGCCACCATGTTGCTTGGCTCCGGGTTCTTGTTCGAGCTGGATTTTAATATTACCTTCAAGTCTTTGATTATTCTTGTTGTATCGACTAACAGCGCGGTCGCGCGCGGCTTTGTCGGCAAAGGAAGCGCGTTGTTTTGCTTGAGCGTCGACTTCTCGTTTGCGATCGGCAATTTTACCGGCTACCCAACGATAGCCAGGTATATTTCTTCCGACCTTGAAGGCCATATGTTTACCCCTAGCCTTAACATTATTCCAAATACCTTTGCCAACAGCTTTTCCTAAATCCTTGCCAGCTTTTCCTACGTAGTTAGGTAACATGTTGGTGAGGGCAGAAACTGGGACCTTTAACATTGTTGGAACAGAAGATGCAGCGACAAGGACTCCGAGGCCGATTATGAGAAGAAACAGCTCTTCAGTTCCAGTTAGAGTGCCTCCATCTTTTTGGGCTTGATTTAGAAATGATTCAAGAGTTGCAGCGCTTTTGGTTGGCATGATTAGACGGGCAATGCCGATAAGAATAAAGGAGAGGGGGAGAACTAGAACCCAGCGCAAAACATCTCCGAACCAGTTGCTACCTAGTCCTTGGAGTTCTTTTTGAGGTAGAACACTAATTGCAGCTTGGATTGGTCCAAAGATAGCTAAAATTGCCAAACGGATAGCACGTTCGACTAGTACGAACATTAGGCGGAATAGAACGTAGGCGATGATAGCTTGGGCGGCCATTACTTGAAAAGCTACCCATACTATATCCCAAACATCTTTAGAAGCAGCCTCAAGATTGAAGTCTTTTGGCAAAACCAGTCCATGTAGCCACTCCCTCAGTTGAGTAGTGTCTCCTCCTTGCATTCCAAAGGCGGGGATAAGGCTACTGAAATTTCGTAAGGCATCACCCATTTCAATTAGTAATTGGACGATAACTAAACTTAGATTGGCTAGGGCAATGGCGGTAATAAGTGCGATAACAGCTTTTTTGAAGTTGTAGCCGGCATTACGAGTGATGATGAAAATAGCGAAGATAAAGAGTGCTAGGAAGAAAACGATGTTAGTAAGATCAAGCATGGTTCTCCATGCAGTAAATACCTGTTCTCCAAAGATAAGGCTGTTCTGGCCGGGTAAGATAACATTGATAATCAGGCTAAGAAACAGGACAGATGCCCATTGGATTAGTTCGCCTACAGAAAGGAACAGATTTGTTAGGATGCCTGCGGCAGCAGCTGCGGGACTTAAGGTGAATGCGTAAGCGGGAGAAGCAATTAGGGTTGTAATGACAGTTGTGGTTACTAAAAGACCACCCAAGATAAGTTGTGGGCGTTTGATATTTCTAAGAGAGGTAATAAAACTAATGAAGCGCTTCATCGGTTTTGTTTTTGATTTTTGTACCTTTATTTTATCAAAAAAATCGTATTTTGTCAACCCCTATTACGGATTGGAATACGGCTAGTAAGGGAAGTGGCGAGATGGCATAATAGTCATGGTTTACAAATACTCAAAAAAGTGTTGTAGGTTGGTATGGCAGATGAGCAAATTAGCCAGTCTGGGGGCGAAAAAACGCCAGAACAACAATTAGCGGAATTATTACGACAGAGCAGAGGAAAACCTGCTCCTACTAAAGGAGTGGGTATAAATTTGAATTTTTCTAACCGTGTTCCCAAAAAACAGACTCGAATTAATTGGCAGGCGATAGGGATTAGTCTGTTTGCTGCAATTCTGGTCTTTGGGACGGGTTACTTTTTGCTCTTGGGGTTGAAATTCAATGTGGGAGAAGTGACTTTTGAACTAAATGAAGCAGCGGTTGGGCTAAAAATTGATAACAAACCATATGGAACGATCGACACAGGATATGTTGTAAAGCTTAAAGCAGGTAAGCATATTCTTGGTTTAACAAAAGATGGTTTTCTGGAACTTGAGAAGACGATTGAGATTGTTCGGGGCGACAAGATCCTATTAAATCTAGGGCTTCTACCTATACCTAGTATAGATAAATTGGTAGAAGGCAATGTTGTTTATCCACGGTTGAATCGCAATGGGCTAGAAGTCGCATATTACGATCCAATAGATGGTAGTTTTAAGTCTTCGAGTACCACGGAAAATAAGGTTGCTTCTCTCTTTAGGGGAAGTTTTAGTGGGGTGGGTGACATTACTTGGTCTCCGGTGACACAAGCGGCGTTAGTGAAGCTTACTGGCCAACTGAAACTCAAGAATATGCAAGATAATAGGCAGGTTAGAGGGAGATATATTGTTTTGGGAGAACGGCCAACCCAAGGAGCTTCTAAATATATAGGGACTAGTACGTGGTTCTTTGATGACAGTCTAAAAACATCTAGTGGGTGGCAGCCAGTTGCGCTTAATGAAAGTATTAGACAGGTGGCATACAGCAACGATGGGGCGGAGATACTATATATCTACGATACTGCAGATGGGGAATACTCTCTTGTACGGGCACTTCCTAGTGGAGAAGAGTGGGAGCGAGTAATTGTTGACTTGCCTCAACTGGATAACCCTAAAATGATCTGGGGTGCAGATGATAGGTATTTGCTTATAGAATCTGCGGGAAAATTGTTGCTTGTAGACTTGGTGGCGAAATCTATTTCCGAGATAGTTCAGGACAGAGTTGCCGGAAGTCAGTATGCTATTTCTTCGGATGGTGCGAAACTCGCATATGTCGTAGAGATAGAGGGGAAGATGCAACTGAAAACATATGAATTTGCAACGGCTCAGTCGGAGATAGTTGAAAAAGGAGAGTTGGCATCAACAAGCACACCTATCACTTGGTTGAGTGCAGACGAAATTTTAATAGTAGCTCCAAATCAGACTTTTATTAGAATAAATATAAACAACGGAGATAGGACTATGATCCCATTTGTGGGGCAGGAAACTAATTTGCAAATAAACTCCATGGAATACAGTTCCATCGGGAAAATGCTAATGTTGACTACAACAACAGGAATTTTTGTAATGAAAATCTAGATGGCTGAAGAAGAAAAAGAAAAATCGTTAAGACAGAAAATTGCCCACCTGCAACAACGAGTCAAAGATTTGCTTTTGGCTAAGAACTTGTCTCAGAAAGTTGTGGATAGATTACTAGAAGTGTTGGATGAAGTTGGGAAGCAGTGGGAGGAGGCCTCTAGGTACAGGGATGAGGGGAGTGATGATTTAGCAGAAAACCTGAAACGCAAAGTGCAAAATAAACTGGATGATGTCGAAAGAGAGCTAGATGAAGAACCGGAAGAAGAACCAGAGGAAGAACCAGAGGAAGAACCGGAAGAAGAGGAAGAAGAGCCGAAGAATAAAAAACAGCAGAAAAATGGAAAAGAGAAAGGCGAACAATCTGGGCCTGAACATGTCCAAGATGCTGCGAATAGAATAAGACAGGTACAACAAAAAATTCGTCTTGCTCAAAAGAGAGCGCAGCAAGCTGAAAAAGCAGCAGCGACAGCGAGGACGACAGGGATAGCCCTGAAGGCTTTAATGTCGAATCCATATTTTTGGATAATAGTGCTAGTTGCTTTAATAATTGTTATCGTAATAGCCTTATTTTTCCAATTCGGTGGAGTAGCACACAAAGCTTTCAATGAAGGTGGTGGTTCTTTCCCAATAGAAATGGACTATGAAGATCCCAAACACCAAGTTTTGGCCGGAGAAGTGATGAGGCTAAAAAATAGTGGAGTATTGGTCTTTGAAAACGGATTAGAAAAAGATATTGAATGGAGAGAGGTGGATGGGAGAATGACAATGAATCTGGATTGGCGAATCATGACAACCCTAAAATATTTGGGAGAAAAATGGGAAAAAAGAGATGGAGTAATTGGAATAAAAATTAGCACTAGTAATGGTCCTTCTGCTACAAGGCGAAAGGCGGCGGTAAAGATTGCGGGAATTGCGCTTGCGGACCAAACAGAAGAACTCTTGGATGCGCAGAGTGCATATGAAACCGGACAAGGATTGGGGATTAGCCAAATTGGGCGGATAAGCAATGGACTGGCTAAGGCATGTTTTAGGGATAATGACGGGGATATGAGGAATAATGCTCCAGTTAAAGTAAGTTGGCAGGAAGTGGCGAGTCAAGATATAATAAGACCGATTTACGAACAGTTGCAGGTTGATAGCAAAACAGCTTACGAAGGCGGTGTGGCTTTGTTTGGTATTGCAAAAAAGGCAGATAAAAATGAGGTGTATAGAAATGAGATGGAAGCGCTTGTCGATGATCCCGAAACATGGTTTGGGAAGGTGGGGAGTGCTCTGGACATTATGATAAACAATCTAAAGATTATGTCCGCCCAAGGTTTGGACTCGGGGATTCATGCACAAACAGTGGTATATGCGGAAGATGCGCTGGAGAAGTTGAAGGCAGTTCGAGAAAAGACTCGTGGCAGGGTGCTTGAATGGAAGGACGAAGAATTGATGCAGACTCTGCATGATGGATTGCAGATGACTTTTCGAATGATGCAAGTAGCAAACATGGTGGGGTGGCAAGGATCGACGAAGAACAAATGTTCTTTATGGAAGGCATATGAAGCACGGCAGAATATTCGTCAATTGGTTTTGGACTTGGAGCGAATGCCAGCAGAACTAGCAGTAGCACCAAATGATTGGAATTCAGATCTCATGGTAAGACAGATAATTGTCTACAGTCCTGAAGATGATTTAGATAACGGGGTTGCTGACTTAGATGTTTTTCCGAATGGAGCGGTGGCAGTGGCTGAAGGTGGAGTGGGTTTTGATAATACGGGGAAAGATGGTGTAATAGACGAAAAGGATTGGCATTTTATGGATCTACCTATAGATAACGGGGTTTTTAGTAAGGCCGCTACCATATTCGTATATACCAGTGATTCCTGGCTCGGTCGAGCGCAAGATATTGGTCTGGACGTAGCGCTAACTTCTGCTCCATTGGGCCTATATGCCGTATTAGACGGAATGCACGATATCTTTAGCGGAACGGGGATTTCTGTTTTATCAGGAGAAAAGACAGACAAGGTTACCTATAAGAACTTTGTACACATAGGGTTTTAAGATAGAATAGGTGTTCTTTGGAAAAGGAGGTGTGGCCGAGTGGTTTATGGCGCTAGTCTTGAAAACTAGTTAGGGTGCAAGCTCTTCACAGGTTCGAATCCTGTCGCCTCCGCCAGAAGGTATAATATAGACAACATGAACCAAGAGGATCAAAAAATCTTATACGAGTGGGAAGCCCCCGAGTTTTCTGGGGGGAGTACGGCTGGCTGGAGTGGCTGGACTTTGGCATTCTTGCTAGTAGCTGCAATATGGACAGCATGGGTTGGGCAATGGGTGACACTAGTGGTGGTAGTAATGGTGGGATTGGTGATATATCTTTTACGGAGAATCCAACCAAGAACTTTTTGGCATCGCATTCTGGAAACGGGCGTGGAGGTTGGTGGGAGGGTATACCCATATAGTAAGCTGAAGTTGTTTTGGATTGTGTTGGGACAAGAGGCGAGAGTTGTGAATATATTGCCAAATAGGAAGTTCGGATTGTTGTTGACTTTACAAATAGGCGACGTGGATGTGGAAAAGATAAGGGAAATTTTGGGAAAGTTCTTGCCAGAAGATGCCAGTCGGGGGGAAGATCCTGTGGATAGGATTGGCCGATTCTTCAAACTGTAGCCAGAAAAGATGCGCCCGTAGCTCAGTGGATTAGAGCGTCTGGCTACGGACCAGAAGGTCGGGGGTTCGACTCCCTTCGGGCGCGCCAGGAGAGGTGGCTGAGTGGTCGAAAGCGGCACACTGCTAACGTGTTATACCCGCAAGGGTATCGCGGGTTCGAATCCCGCCCTCTCCGCCAGCTGGTATATATATGGTGGATACTCATCTGCAATACTTTCAGCTAGCCATCCGTGAAGCACGGAAGGCTTTAGCGAAAAAAGAAGTTCCTGTTGGTGCGGTAATGGTGGACACCAAAGGTAAGGTTATTGGTCGAGGATTCAACCAAACCCACACAAAAAAGGATGGATTGATGCATGCCGAATTGGTTGCCTTAAGACAAGCCCAAAAGAAGATTGGAGATTGGCGGATAGAAGGGGCGAGTATGTATGTGACACTCGAGCCATGTTTGATGTGTCTAGGTGCATTGGGTAATGCAAGAGTAAAAAACGTCTATTATTTGCTAGCCGATCCATCATTTGGTTCAGTAGAAAGCAAAATGTCTAGGATGCAGTTGAATAAGCTCTTTCCTAGATTGCATTGCCAGAGAATGAAGAATGACGGTACGGTAGCGGAGTTGATGAAAGGATTTTTCCGAGATCTTCGGAAAAGGTAGATTACAATGAATACGGAGGCGTGGCCGAGCGGTTGATGGCGCTGGTCTCGAAAACCGGTTGGGGCTTAGGCCCCTCACAGGTTCGAATCCTGTCGCCTCCGCCAAAGAAAGACCGCCCGAGAAGGGCGGCCTTTTATATGTGTAGATATTGGGTGTTTAGCCCATAAGGCTCATTGCGGTGTTTACGATAACGTAAGATAGCGTGATGATGACGATACCAACGATGGCATTGATAATCATGTTCTTAGCTGTATCAGTTTTTCCTCCTGGTGCAGTAATGTACATAATGCCAGCATAAACCAAGTAGGCAACTGCCAAAACACCAGCGATCATAAGCATCCAGTTAATGACATTCTGGATAGCATCGATAATGGTCTCTATTCCACCTCCTTGTATCGGTTCAATTACAGGTGCATTCTGGGCAAAAGCCGGTCGGATCATAAAAATGGCGGAGGAGGCCAGTGCTGTTGTTGCGCGAAGCCAATTTTTCATAAGATAACTCCTTTTAAAATATTAGTATGCGAATATATTGCTTATTTATTGTATCAGAAATTTAAGGAAAATGAGGTTTAGAAAAGATTTCTAGTTGAAACTACTATTACCGCCGCAAGAAGGATAATAATAATTCCGATAATAGCGGCAGTTAAGGTTTTTTTAGCAGCATCCTTCTGTCCCATGATGTATTGAATGCCTCCGATTATAATCATCAGGACAACAACAGAGTACGCAACCTTTGAAATAGTTCCTTGAATAAAAAAGATTATTTCTTTAATACTGTCGAATATTTGTCCAATAATACTCATAGAAGATTAATGTCTCGGACTGCTGTGTCTACTGCCACTGAAGATGAAAGCTTATCGCGAACAACGCTGTTTATCATGCGAATAAAGATTGATTCGATATCGGGAGTATTTTTTCGGTACCAAGTTTGAGAGTAGGGAATCTGGTTGGCTACGGCCGAATAATAACGACGACTGGAGGCGGTGTCACGCAGATCCTTACGAGCAGATACGTATCCAGCAGTACGAGTGAAAGTACTTTGGTTGTTGCGTTTTATCATGTAGTTAATAAAGTCCCAGGCCTCATTGGGGTGCCGGCTGTTTTTGGAAACTGTTTCTCCCCAATAGTTCGTAATGGTTACGGGACTTTGAAGTTGATTTTGGGGCAGAACTGCTGTTTCAAATTTTAGCTTTGGTGCAAATTTACGGATATTCTTTATCTGGTAAGAATAGTGAAGCATCATGGCAGTTTTTCCTTCCATGAATGCTTGGACATCCGAAGGGAAGAGACGGGTTCCAGCAGAATTCTTCGCATCGGTGTAGGTATATACGGAAGAAGCAGGATTGGCGAACTGAGTGTAGTAAGTAAGTGCTTCTTGTCCGGCCATTATCGGAGGATTGCTTCCTGGCACTGGCAGATTGAAGGTTGCAGTTTTATGATCACCAGATGTCATATCTACCCCGTATTGCATCATAAGGGCAGCCACGATGTCTGCGGCTCTCGGGATGCCATCGGTTCCACCGAGAGGAATGGCTGAGCGGACTATATTCCCCCTGCTATCTTTTTCGGTTAATTTAGGGACTAGTTCCACTAGCTCTTGTAGAGTTTTGGGTGGAGTCTTTATTTTCTTTTCACTAAAAATATCTGTGTTGTAGTAGAGGACAAGGTTGTCGATGCCATATGGGATACCGTAGATTTTATCATTGTCTACGAAGTCTTGTTGGACGACTTCGGGAAAGATGTCTTTGTAGTTTCTTAGGGTCATGGTGCCGGCAGGCAGGGGTGAGATTTGGTTTATTTGGTAGGGCAACCAAGTGTTGTGGATCATGAACATATCTGGGCCAGCGCCATCGGCAATTGCTTTTATTACATCCCTTTGGTAGTTGTAGATGTCATAGCCTGGCTTTATCTCTATTTTTTTTACTTCTATGGAAATATTGGGATGTTCGCTTTGGTAGCTTTTAATGTATTCATCGAAAATACTGCTGTCATCCCACAGGCGCCAGTATTCTAGGGTAATAGGTTCTTTGGTTATTGGAGTAGGGGTGGGATCGTTGGGGTTGGGAGAGAGCGATGAACTGCAACGAGCGGCGCTTAACAGTAAGCCCCCCAGTAGTAGTACGGTAATTGAACGGAATAATTTTTTCATTTGCTACGTACTTTATTAAGGATAATTTGCTTTAGTTCTGGTTGGTCTAGGGCGTAATCTAGTAGGGTGTCTAGATAGGTAAGGGGATCTCCGGTGGTAAGCCATTTCCCATTTATTACCTTGCAGGTGGCAACTCTTCCTTTAGTTGCTAATATTTTAATACCATCGACAATCCAGTATTCTCCTCCTTTACCCTTCTTTATTTTAGATAGAGCATCGAAGATTTCTGGAGTGAATAGATAGCGTCCGAATGATGCGAGGCGAGAAGGCGCTTTGTCTGGAGATGGTTTTTCAATAATGTCTTCAAGGAAGGCAGTGTTGCCTGACAACTTTACTATGCCATATTTTGAGATTTCTTTCTTGTCGACCTCCTGCACACCGATCACACTACATCCATATTTATTGTAGGCATCAATGAGTTGTTTAGCGAAAGGGACTTTGGATTTTACTAGATCGTCACCGAAGGCGTAAATAAAAGGCTCATTGCCAATAAGGTCTTTGGCGGTAATGGCAGGTAGAGCGTTGCCATATCCCTCGATCTGTCGCATGTAGCTAAAGCTGGCTAGTTGGCTTATTCTTTTCATTTTTGCCACAAGGTCTTTTTTGCCCTGAGCAAGGAGCATGTTTTCTAGTTCAAACGAGGGATCAAAGTGATCTTCAACAGACTTTTTTTGCCAGTTGGTGACTAGAATAATCTCTTCTATCCCCGCACCAGATAATTCTTCTGCGATATATTGGACGATTGGTTTGTCTATGATCGGGAGCATCTCTTTGGGAGACGCTTTGGTCATTGGAAGAAAGCGGGTTCCAAAACCAGCAATGGCAATAACTGCTTTACGAACTTTCGGAAGTTTGTTCATTTTCTTGCTCATGGTTTTTTAATGCGGATAATTTTAGAGTGTTGGGGATTTAAGATTGGCATGATTACAGTAAGAATGCCATCGTGGAGGGACGCTCTGGTATTGTCTGGGTTTACCGGCATGGGTAGATCTATGGAGCGGGATAATTCTCCCCAGTGACACTCTTCACTATATACCCGATCTGGTTCATCCAAGAGGGTGGGTGAAACTGCCGCCTTATGAATGGTGAGTTGGTTTTGCCCTAGAGATACGCTAACTCGGCTAATATCTACCCCGACTATGGGTGTTCTGGCGATTAGCTTGTCTTTGACCCGAAGAAGATCTACGGGTAATTCTAGCTCGGATGTTTCGGATAAGGAGGGGTCTGTTTCCTTGGGATCTGATTTTGTGAAGAAGGTATCTCGTAACATATCTCTAATAGTATCGGATATCAGGGTGAGCCCAGCAAGAGGAGGAGAAAGAATGAAGATTGGGATATAATGGAAAATGCTGATTTATGAAAAAACTGATTACCATTCTGGGGGTCTTTGTATTAATCGCGGGAGGGCTATTATCTCTCTCTTCTTTTGTATTGGCACAGGGTACGGAACTTAGGGCGCAACTAGTTTCGACTAATTCGCCAGTCACCGCAAAGGTTGGTATGGAAGTTTCTTTTACGGTAGCAGTGAAAAATACAGGGACTTCTACTTGGAGTAACAGTGGTAATAATGCCTTAAACTTGGGGACAATCAGGCCAAGAGATCACAAGAGTAGATTTTGGACACAAGGCTGGATTGGAGACAATAGACCGGCGACTATGCAAGAAGCAACGGTAGCGCCTGGTGAAACGGCTCATTTTGTTTTTTCTGCAGTAGCAACAGGGAGGGGCAAGGTGATAGACAACTTTGGATTGGTAATGGAAAGGGTAGCTTGGCTGAATCTTGTTATTCCTTTGACTATCAATGTACAACCAGCGGTTTTCAAGGGAGAACTGGTGAGCCAATCTATCTCGACGGTAGAATTGAAAGCGCAGGAAAGCGCGACTGTTACTGTAAACGTAAAGAATATAGGAGACACTGTTTGGGCTAATGGTGGAGCGGGAGCGGTGAAGATAGGGACTAGCTCTCCATATGATCGGACAAGTAACTTTTACCATTCTAGCTGGCTGAGTAAGAACCGTGTTACGTCGGCAGGTATGGCAATCCAACCGGGGAGTAGTGGTGATTTTACTTTTACAGTGCAAGCTCCCAAGAAAACGGGGACTTTTAGAGAAGAATTTAGTTTGGTGGCGGAGGGGACTGCATGGATACCAGTAAAGTTTTCACTAGTAATAAAAGTAGTGCCGGCTATTTGGTCTGCCGAGTTGGTGAATCAATCTGCGGGGGACGTGTCTGTGGCACCGGGAGATACGGCTATATTGTGGGCAGAGATTAAGAACACTGGTAATACTATTTGGAAGAACGGTGGTCTCAATGCGGTTAAGCTTGGAACAGCTCGGAGCTTGGATAGAGCAAGTATTTTTCAAGATAGTTCGTGGCTCTCTAAGAATAGAGTGGTTGCGCTAACTCCAGCAGAAATTGCTCCGGGTGCAGTTGGACGTTTTGAATTTGTAATCAAGGCTCCGAATAAAATAGGGAAATACACGGAATACTTTCGTCCAGTTGCAGAGGGTATTACTTGGCTGAATGATAGCGGTCTACACTGGAATTTTGTAGTTGAAGAAGAGCTAACGATTAAAGATCCAATTAGGGTTGGGATTACTTCGACAACCGACCCAATTACAGTACAGGGAGATAGTTTTGTAATTCGGAGGGGGAGCGATAAGGGATTGGTTAAAAAAGTCTCTGGTGGCAGTATTACGGCAACTGCTTTTAACGGTGGATATAGTTTGAATACGGGCGAGTCAGTGAATGATTGGTTACGTTTTATTCCTTTGAATAAAACATTGTTAACGGTGAAGACTAGTGGAATTGGCAGTAGTTACAACACATTTCGTGGAGTGATTGATGTACGTAGGTCGAGCATATCTGGAAATGTTTGGGTAGTGAATGTACTGGAGTTTGAAGATTATATGAAAGGAATTGCCGAGGTTCCAGAAGGGTGGCCAGTAGAAGCCCAGAAAGCCCAGATGGTAGCGGCTCGCACTTATGCTCTTATAAAGTTGACTGCTCCCATAGCTGATATTTTTGATATCTATGATGACACAAGAGACCAAGTCTATTACGGTTACAATTACGAAGAATCTCGTCCTGGTTTGTGTGCGGCAGCAGAAGCCACTAGGGGAGTGATTATTAGATACAACGGTACTCCAATTTCTGCCTATTATTTCTCAGATAGTGGAGGATATACAGAAAATGTAGAAAATGTTTGGACAAAAACAATCCCATATTTGCGAGCGGTTCCAGATCCATATGCCAAGCCGATTGAATGGACGGCAACCCTTACTCAAGATTATTTACAGACTCGATTTAATAAAACTTTGAATATAGTTTCGGGTGGGGATGTAATTACAGGAGTGGCGGTGACAGAACGTTTCCCTTCATCCAGAGTGAAGACGGTGACTTTTACTTTGCAAAGCGGGCGTACGGTTCCGGTATCTTCTAAGACATTTGACTACCTAACTAACAATAATGAGATTAAAAGTATGAAGTTTGACGTTGTTCCTTCGGGAGCAGATTTTGTTTTTACAGGACAAGGTTGGGGGCATGGCGTGGGGATGGCTCAGTGGGGAGCAAAGAATATGGCTTTGCAAGGAAAGAGTTATCAGGAGATTTTGACTTACTATTACACTGGTGTTACTATCGGTTCCAGGTAAATTAGTTAGATTTGTTCGAGATGCAATTGCACCGGCTTTTTGTGTAGGATGCAATACGGTAGGAGGTTGGTTGTGTACGGATTGTGCCGAGAAAATTTCTGTGGTGCGAGAACAGGTGTGTTGTCGATGTGGTAGAGCTTCTGCGAATGGAAAAACATGCGAGAAGTGTGAGAAGTATCTCGATCTAGATGGTGTTATTGTAGCGGCAAGTTACGAAGGTGGACCAATGCGAGAGTTAGTTCACAAACTTAAATACAACGGGCTGACTGATTTAGCGACAATTCTTTCCTGGATTTTATTTCAAGCAGTTGTGACTCAGGAATGGGAAGGGTGGGTAGTTGTTCCTATGCCTTTGCATACAAGCAAGTTTCACGGAAGAGGGTTTAACCAAACAGATCTTCTTGCAAAAAAACTTGCCAGATATCTAGGGGTGGAGTATCGGCCGAATTGGCTAAGACAGGTGTGTGCAACTGTGACCCAGACGAAGCTGAGTCAACTCGAGCGACAGGCTAATGTGTACAGAGCATTTTCGTCTTCTGCGGACTTACGGGGAGAGAAGGTCTTGTTAGTAGATGATGTTATGACTACAGGAGCAACTCTGGAGGCAGCAGCACAAGCCCTCAAAAACGCTGGGGCCAAGGCGGTCTGGGGAGTCGTAGTGGCGAGGGGTTAGGGTATAATGCGGGGGTATGATTATTCGAGTAAAGGCACCAATGAGAGTCTGTTTTGGGGGAGGACTATTAGATATATTCCCGATAAACGCAATTGTGGGGGGATATACTGTGAATGCTGCGATTGATAAATTTGTAACTGTTGAGATTGAGGATGGCGAAGGTCTGAAAATAAATGCCAAGAACGAAGAACTTCCGAGGCTTCTCGCTAACATTTATAATCTGAAAAACAAGACAATCACTATTAGTGAAGATGTTTTTGGGTTTAGAGGATTTGCCCAAAGTGCTGCTTTAGGGGTGGCATTAGGGTTTGCAGCGACAGGAGATAGAGAGGTGGCGGAGATGATTTCTTACGAAGTGGAAAACAAAATATTGGGAGTACTTGGGGGATACCAGGATCAAATTGTGGCAAGCAGAGGAGGTTTCAATATTATTACTAACCGAGCTGGTGCATATAGTGTGGAAACTCTGACTGATTTAAACCAAGATTTTCTGGAGAAAATAAAAAAGGCAATTCCGTTCTATTCGAAGGCATATGCTCATAGTGGATTGAAAAACGAGGAGGTGGTGAATAAGGTTTTGGCGGGAGATGAGGAAACAATTAATACTTTGAAAGAGCTTCGTAATTGTACTGAAAATATAGTGCGGGCATTGAGGGAGCAGAATGCGGACGAATTTATCAAGTGGTGCTTGGAAGAAAGACGGCATCACGATAAATTACGCCAACGAGAAGGTGAGCAGTTGGTAGAATATAATTTCGAGTTTGAGGGAGTGAGAAAAATAGACTAGCTAACGAAGCCAATTTTCTTTTTTACTTCGGTAAGAGTGGGATTAGCAATACGGGAAGCTTTGAGAGCTCCCGTCTTTAGTATTTGGTCGAGAAGTTGGCGGTTCTTCATGAAGTAGTCGATTTTTTTCTGGATTGGGGCAAGAGAGTCGACAACTAATTCAGCCAATTCTTTTTTGAAGTCGCCATATCCCTTATCTGCAAAATGTTTTTCGATTTGAGATTCAGTTTTTCTTGAAAGCATTTGGTAGGTGGTGAGGAGATTGAATAGTCCTTCTCGCTTGGGATCGAATTTAATCGTACTACCAGAATCGGTGACGGCTCGCATAATTTTTTTGCGAATTATATCAGGGCTATCAGTTAGGGCGATGTAACTTCCTGTAGGGTCGCTCTTGCTCATTTTTCTATTCGGGTTATCTAGTGCCATAATGCGGGCACCCGTTTTACCAATTATCGGATTAGGGACAACAAAGGTTTTTCCAAAGCGGTTGTTGAATCGTTCTGCTAGGTTGCGAGCTAGCTCAACATGTTGCTTCTGGTCTTCGCCGACAGGAACAACTCCCGCTTGATACAATAAAATATCTGAAGCCATTAACACGGGGTAATCGAACAATCCAACAGAAGTATTTTCAACACTACCTTTTTGAGATTTATCCTTGAATTGAGTCATACGAGAAAGTTCGCCCATATGAGCAATGGTGTTGAGAACCCAAGCTAGTTCAGTATGAGCAGGGATTTGTGACTGAACAAAGATGATAGATTTCTTGGGGTCAATTCCTGAGGCAAGATAAATTGCAGTAGTTAGGTAAGTGCTTTCGGTTAGTTCTTTGGGGTCTTGAGGAACGGTAATAGCGTGGAGATCTACTACGCAAAAAATGCTTTCGTATTTGTTCTGGATTTCCACCCAAGGAAGAATAGCTCCGAGGTAATTGCCGAGGTGGATAATGCCGCTGGGTTGAATGCCTGAAAAGGCTCTTTGTTTGGCCATAGATTTGTTAGAGTTAGTATCTTCAAGATAACATAAAGGTAATGGGCAAAAAACTGATGGGGGGTCGGATAAGGAAGCGATTGATACCCTTGGTGTTCTTCGGAGCTGATTACTCCAGCCGAGGACGGACTTTGACATTACCTCAGCTTCGGCGCTATGGATGGCAGGAGGACTGGTCTTTTGAAGAAATAAAAGAAGCGATAAAAGAGCTGGATTTGCCTAGTATAGAGGGAACATATTATTGGGGTGATCCCCGGAATAGACAGAGCGGTAACTTAGAATTAGCAAAGAAGTTTTGGAGATTGGCACGAAGAAGGGCGGGTCTCTTTAGGTGGATTCCTTTTGTGAAATTAGTGGGAGTAATGAACAGTCTGGCTCACGACAATGTGGGTAAGGATTCGGATATTGATTTTTTTGTGGTTGCTCGAAGGGGACGACTTTGGACAGTACGGGCAATTATCTTGTGGTGGTTAAAGTTTCTGGGTTGGCGGGCTGGTCGAAAAAAGTATTTAAAAATCTCTCCCGATCTTTTTTTGAGTGAAGATGGAATGGATTTATCTCGATCTGGTATCCCAAACGACTACCTATTGGCATATTGGGTATGTGATTTCATCCCGGTTTATCAGCCAGACTTTTTTAGAAAGTTTTGGCAAGCTAATTTGTGGCTAAAGAATGTGGTGCCTGTAGCATACAGGTCGCCACAGTACAGGCCAGAAATGGAGGTGAAGGGGGGAGCTTCTAGGATAACAATATTATTAGAAAAGATTCTGGGTGGAAGCTGGGGAGACAAGATTGAAGCGGGTCTAAAGAAAAAACAATTAGGTATTATTGATAAAAATGTGAAAAAATTTGGACAGAACCCATTAGTGCTAGTAAATGATCAGATAGTAAAGATTCATTTTGGCGATGACAAGAGATATCATCTTAGAGCAGTGGTGGAAGAGTTTCTGGCTGAGGAAGATTGAAGCAATAATTTTGTGGCTGTCTTTGTTTATGTTGCCCTGGCAGTTGAGGCACACTTTTTACTTTGCCAATCTCGGTGGGAACTATTTTGAATATACTTCCATTCACTTGTATGCCACCGACTTACTGATTTTTATCTTGCTAGGGTTGTGGTTTATTCGTCGACCCAAGGTTTCTTTACCCAATAGGTTGGTTTGGCGTCCATTACTTCTATGGCTGACATGGATTACCGTTTCTAGTTGGTATGGGATGGATTGGGGGAATAGTTTGCAACAAGCAATTCACTACTGGCTAATGTTTGGGTGGGTGATTTATTTATTCAATAATATACGGGATTGGTGCCAAGTTTTGTGGCCATTGGTTTTGGGTGCAGTCTTCCAGGCGGTTTGGGGAATTGGTCAGTTTCTGGTTAACCACGATCTTGGAATGCAGATTTTAGGTGAGTCTCCACTTAGTCCCGATCAAGGAGGGGTGGCGGTGGTTGGAGATGAAGCTCGCCGGCAGATCCGAGCGGAAGGAATGTTGCCACACCCCAATATACTAGGGGGATTGATGGCATTTACCGTAATCCCGTTAGGGGCGTTGTATAATAGTGCAACTAGAAAACAAAAAAGTTTTTTGTTCTTGTTTGCGGTGCTTGTTGGAATCGGATTGGTCTTGTCTTTTTCAAGGATGAGTTGGGTGGTGGCTTTGGTGGTCTTATTAACAGTAGTAATTGTTGGATTTTGGCGAACAAAGAGGTGGGTGTGGGTACCTTTGATTGCGGTTACGTTCGGAATATTGGTGACAGCTACTTGGCAATGGTCCAATATTACCGAAAGGTTCTCAACTGAATCACGGTTGGAACAAAAGTCGGTGGAGGATAGGGTTGAGAGTATTGGTGATTGGAAACAAGTTCTTGCGGGTAATGAAATATTTGGGGTTGGTACGGGTAACTATACTCAAGCACTTGTAAAAATCGAACCAAACCAGTTGGCTTGGGTGTATAAGCCCATACACAATATTTACTTACTACTAATAGCTGAAAACGGTGTAGTTGGTTTTGGTATTTGGATATGGTTTGTATTGGCGGTAATCTGGTTGTGGGTAGGAGTAATTAGGCGGAATCCGGCTGAATGGTGGGTGGGGATGCCATTGGTGGGTATTTTGACTATTGGATTGGTTGATCATTGGGCGGTTTCTTTCCAACAAGGTCGTCTTTTATTCTTTTTGGCTCTGGCGTTGATTATTTTAGAATCTAGGGTATTATTGGAGCGACAGAAGTAACTTCTCTATTCTATGAAAGAACAAGAACCAATTAGGGAGCATCAGGAGGAGCATCAGGCGACTCATAGTGCGGGTCATTTGAGTGGGGAGGATAAGGTTTTTGCCGCCCTATCTTATATCTCAGTGATGTTTATCATTCCTTTAATTCTGCGTCACGATCAAGATGAGGTTTATTTCCATGCGAGACAGGGCATGGTGCTGTTCGGTGCCGAGGTTGTTGTATGGTTTGTCCTCTTTATGCTTGAATCTTTCGTGGTAGCACTTATGCCCACAACCAGTTTTGGTCTAGTGTCTGTTTTGGGAGCGGCAGCTTGGATATTGTTTGTAGCGTTAAGCATGATTGGAATATATTTTATCTTCCGAAACAAAAAGTGGGAGATGCCAATACTGGGTAAGATCGCGAAGAAGATTGAAGTGTAGCATGTATATGCTCTGTGGTACAATAAAAGGGTGAACAGTACAACTACCCTCAAGGAACGAGCTAAAGAATTTCGTTCAGAAGGAATGACTTATGCCGAGATTAATAAACGGCTGGGTGTTATAGTCCCAAAGGGGACATTGAACTATTGGTGTCGCAATATTCAGTTGGGCCATCGGTATAATCAGAAGTTACGAGAAATAAACCGAGTGAATTTACAGAAGGCACGGGATAAGGCCGCTCAAGTGAATCGCATTAGGAGAAGGGAGTATCTAGAATCTTTACTCACAAGCAATCGGCATTTGGCGGAGACAATCAGAAACAAGGATGTGGCCAAAATTGCTCTTGCTGTGCTCTATTTAGGTGAAGGGGGTAAAAGCTGGAAAAAGGATTCGTTGTATTTTGGTAATGCTGACCCCGCAGTCATTGAGTTGTACTTAAAGTTATTGAGATATTGTTATTCTTTAGATGGGTCTAAGTTTCGTTGTACAGTTCAGTGTCGTGCAGACCAAGACCCTGCTAAATTACAGAAGTTTTGGGCACGAATCACAGGTATACCAAATAAGCAGTTTTACAAGCCCCAAGTAGATAGGAGGACTGTAGGGAAGCCGACTGCTAAAGTTGATTACAAGGGGGTATGTCGAATAGATTACTTGTCTGCTCATCTGTTTACGGATATCATGCAGGCAATTAGGATAATTCAGGATGGGCCGTTAGCTTAGCTGGTAGAGCGCCTCGATGGCATCGAGGAGGTCACCGGTTCGAATCCGGTACGGTCCACCAAAACAAAATTGCCCCGAAGGGCAATTTTGTAAGTTCAAGAATTATTTAGGAATTAGGTGTTTTTCACGAGATTAATGGAAGAGTGATCCGATTTACTAATACCATCGCTAGTGGCTGTGACATAAATTGGTCCAGCCCATCCAGCTCGGTTTGGATCTAGGTACATGCTGAGATTCAGATATGCACTGCCATCCGCACGAATTCCCTGGGTAGTAGTTGGGTTTGCCCAACTTGGAATTCCGGATGTTGTCCAGGTGTAGGTGGCCGTTGTCTTGTTGCCAGCTGAATCAAAAGCTTGAGCGGTGAAGGTGTATGGAGTTTTATTCCCAGAGAAATAAGTACCCATCTTGGGCGTTATCACCACAGATTCCAAAGCCGGTTTGGCAATGACAGACACAAATTGTGCTGCTGATACAGTGGTGTCTCGATAGGTAGCGTCCACGAAGACAATGAAGTGCCCACCCGATGGATTTATAGGCCAAATTTGTACTGATGGACCGGTAGATCGAAGGTTGTGGAAGGTTGCGTTTGCTGTTCCGTTCTGGATTCTCCACTTGTATTGGACTTGAGCGTTATTTATTACACCTTCTTTTTCGTCGAAAGCTCTTGCTTCTAAAGTTAAGCTTTTCCCGAATGCAACTTTGAGGTAGTTGGAAGCGGGAGCAATTTGGGTTGAAGCAATTTTTCGAGGAGAAACTCGAATGGTAGTACCAAATTCTTTAGTAGTATTTCCGAAGGACGCAACAACTTTTAGAAGACTCCATCCACCATTATTCGGTGCCGAGACAGCCGTTACTCGAACTTGGTTAGAGGAAGTATTACTGAGGGCTGTTTTTACTCCAACGCTAGTGCCAGGTGCATCGTTGATCCATTTGTATGTTGGAGTTCCCGCAGAAGCAGAAAGACCTTTGACTGTAGCATTAACGTAGGAGCTTTGTCCTTCGGCAAGACTAATGCTGGTGGGATCAACTTGAAGTTCTTGCAGAGTGTTGCCAGTCAAAGTAGAAGCATCTGCTCCAAAAAAGATTCCTTGTTTTTGTGCATACCAACCGAAAAGGCCAATTACGACGATTACGGCAACGGGTAGAATCCAGCCAAGGGATTTTTGTTTTTTTTGACGGCGACGATTCGAATTCTTAGATTTTTTCATCTTATTTAAAGTAAGGTTAGTAGATATATGAAAGCTGGAGATAAATACAAATAAAGTATCCTCTTTTTATCTCTAAATTACTAGTATATAGGGTAGGGAACGGCTTTGAGCTTGTTTTTGTTATGATATACCCATGGCAGAAGGGAGATATGAACACAAGGAGGTAGAGCTGAAATGGCAAAAGTACTGGGCCAAAGAGCAGACTTTTCGGGTGGTTAATGGAGACAAGCGGCCAAAGTTTTACGCGATGGACATGTTCGCATATCCATCAGGGGATGGTTTGCATACGGGACATCCTCGTAGCTACACGGCTACAGATATTTTTGCTCGTTATTACAGAATGAAGGGCTACAACGTAATGCGTCCAGTTGGCTGGGATGCATTTGGTTTGCCCGCAGAAAATTATGCTATCAAAAAGGGGGTTCATCCGAGTCAAACTACAAAAGATAATATTGCTAACTTTACTCGGCAGGTGAAGGCGTTTGGATTTGCATACGATTGGGACAGGGAAGTAAATACTTCCGATTCTAATTACTACAAATGGACACAATGGATCTTTAAGGTTCTATACGATAACGGCTATGCCTACCAAAAAGAGGCATATGCCAATTGGTGTTCTGGTTGTCAGACGGTGTTAGCGAATGAACAGGTGAACGACGGCAAGTGTGATCGATGCGGAACACAAGTAGAACAGAAGAAACTTAAGCAGTGGTTTTTCCGGATTACAGATTTTGCTGAAGAGTTGTTGGAAGGGTTACATAATCTCGATTGGCCAGAGTCTACTAAGACAGGACAACGCAATTGGATTGGAAAAAGTGAAGGCGCAATGTTGAGGTTTAAATCGGGCGATTTGGATATCGAGGTATTTACAACAAGACCGGATACATTGTTTGGAGCTACATTTATGGTGCTGGCTCCAGAACACGAATTGGTGAACCAGCTTACAACTCCCCAGCAGAAAATGGCAGTTGAGGAATATGTGGCTCAGACTAGATTAAAGACGAATTTGGATCGGATGATGGCAAAGGAAAAGACGGGAGTGTTTACTGGAAGTTTTGCGGTGAATCCAGCAACTGGAAAAGAAATTCCAATTTGGATCGCTGATTACGTACTAACTAATTATGGGACGGGAGCGATTATGGCGGTGCCAGCGCATGACGAGCGGGATTTTGAATTTGCCCAAAAGTTTGAGTTGTCAGTTATTCAGGTTATTAAGTCTGATGAAAAACTTTATTCCGGACATGGTGAGTTGATGAATTCAGGTGAGTTTGATGGGCAGGATTCAAAAAAGGCTGGACTAGAGATTGCTAAGAAGTTTGGCGGAGAGATGAAGGTACGGTACAAATTGCATGATTGGCTAATTTCTCGTCAAAGATATTGGGGGGCGCCAATTCCAATCGTTTATTTGGGTGATGGAGCAGTTAAAAGTTTGGATGAAAAAGATTTACCAGTCTTACTTCCTACTGATGTAGACTTCACCCCCAAGGGTGAATCGCCATTGGCTGGTTCGGAGGCTTTCCAGGACGGAATAGAAAAATACGGTGCAGGAGCAAGGCGGGAATTAGATACTATGGATACGTTTGTATGTTCTTCGTGGTATTTTTTACGCTACTGTGATCCGAATAACAAAAAGGAATTTGCTAGCAAGGAGCAGTTGAAATACTGGATGCCAGTAGACTTGTATATTGGTGGGGCGGAGCACACTAACGGACATTTACTCTATGCGAGATTTATTACAAAAGTGTTAAAGAAACTTGGTTACCTATCTTTTGATGAACCATTTCTGAAGTTGAGACATCAAGGATTGGTACTGGGAACAGATGGGGAGAAGATGAGCAAAAGTCGGGGGAATGTAATAAACCCTGATGATCTAATAGAGCAATTCGGAGCAGATACGGTACGAATGTACGAAATGTTTATGGGTCCATTCGACCAATCTATTGCTTGGGATACGAATGGAGTGGTTGGGGTAAGAAAGTTCTTGGATCGGGTTTACCGAATAGTAAGTAGCCGGTCGGGTAGGGTGAGCGGACAAAGCGATGCGATCCACGGGCTTATCAAAAAAGTGACTGAACATATCGAGGGAATGAAGTTTAATACAGCGGTTGCTGCTTTCATGGAATTCATTAATGAGGTATCTAAAGAAGATAGTAATAATTGGTTGGGGGATTTCGTGAAACTACTAAACCCTTTCGCACCACATTTGGCGGAAGAGTTGTGGCAGAAAGTGTTGGGCGAAAAAGGGAGCGTATCAGATGCAAAGTGGCCCATATTTGACCCTAAAAAAACAAAGGCAACAATGGTTACAATTGTCGTGCAGGAAAAAGGGAAGTTGCGTGGTACGGTAAGCATTCCCGCTGGATCAGATGAGCAAGTGGTATTAGCTGCGGTCAATGAGAACGACAAACTAGCAGCTCTAGTAGCTAGTTCGTCTAAGTATATTTTTGTTGAAGATAAGATTGTAAACTTTGTGTAATGGACGAATTGCAAACAACTACTAAAGATACTGTTTCAGTTGAGGCGGAATGGAAGAGGGTGGAACAGCTACTTGCCACTAAGGACGATGCGAGTTGGGCAATGGCGGTCGTAGAGGCGGCGAAGATTTTTCGTCAGGTACTAGATGAGGTGAGTTTTGGCGAGGGTGTTGAGGAACGGATTCGTAATGCCGGAGAGTTGTTCCGAGATGTTAAAGCGTTACTTTCGGCAGAAAAAGTTTACCAACATATTCTAGGCCATATTGGACATCGGATAACGAAGACAGATGCTAGTAAAGCGAGTTCTGCTTTTTTGCAGGGAATTCTGGATATGATCGGCAGAGATTGGAAAGAACGGGGGTGGTTCGAAAGATGGACTACGGGACTAAACTATTTTTGGGGAACTCACCCGCGAATGCTTATAGGTTTTTTGGCTGGTATTTTAATTTTTGTTTTGTTGGTTTGGTTTCTCGCTAAGGTGGAAATTGGGAAGTGGCTGGTTGGATTAGCAGTGGGGTTTGCTGATTTCATGCTGGCTAGCCCTGTTTTGCTGGGAGGGTTGGGGTTAGCGTTAGTTATTTCTATTCTTCTGGGGATAGCATTTTCAGGTAGGCGTAGGGGGTAGGGGGTTGCTTCTTGATTCCTGGGCCTGGGGGAAGGTGATAGAATTAGGGGTAACGTTTTATACCAACTTCTTGAAGATAGGGAGGTGAGGAGTGAAGTTTGTGCATCTGCATCTGCACAGCCATTACAGTCTGCTCGATGGTATGACGAAGATACCAGATTTGGTGAAGAAAATCGTAGAGCAGGGAAGCGAAGCGGCAGCGCTGACCGATCACGGAGTGATGTACGGTGCTATTGAGTTTTACAAAGAATGTAGGTCGGCTGGTATTAAGCCGATTATTGGTAATGAGGTCTATGTTACAGCTGGGCAGATGTCGGATCGTGAGATGACTCGGGGAGAGCGAAATTATTTTCATTTAGTTTTACTGGCAAAAGATCTCGAAGGGTACCGCAACTTAATGAAGCTAACTACAGAAGCGCATCTGCGGGGATTTTATTACAAACCGAGAGTTGATCGTGAAACGCTGAATAAATATTCAGCAGGACTGGTGGCAATGTCGGGATGTTTGAAGGGGGAAGTAGCACAGGCGATATTGGCTAACGACTTAAAAAAAGCTAAGTCGGTTGCAACATGGCACAAAGAAGTCTTTAAAGAAGACTATTATCTAGAGCTACAATACCATCCAAATATTCCTGAACAAGCAAAGGTAAATGATGCACTTATCTTGCTTTCTAATGAACTTAATATTCCGTTAGTAGCGACGGCAGATTCTCATTATTTGTCTGCAGATGACGCAGAGGCACAAGATGCATTGCTATGTGTCCAGACGGCAGCTCGTATGGGCGATACTAACAGGATGTCTATGCGTGACGAAGCATATCATGTGAGGGAACCACAGGAGATTATCGAAGCGTTTAAGCATGTTCCTGAGGCAATTGAAAACACCATTAAGATTTCTGAGAAATGTAATTTAGAGATCCCAATGGGAAAGCTAGTTTTTCCTAAATTCGTTCCTCCTGGTGGAAAAACCGTTGATGACTTCTTCTTAAAGCAAGTGGAAGCGGGATTGAAGATGCGATTTGGTGAAAAGATAGACGATGCGATTCGCCAACGTCTGGATTACGAGATTGGGGTGATCGCTCAGATGGGATACAAGGGATATATGCTGACGGTGGCAGATTTTGTGAATTGGGCTAAAGACCAGGGGATTGTAGTTGGACCAGGAAGAGGAAGTGCGGCAGGTAGTTTGGTCTCATATGTCTTGCGCATTACCGAAGTAAATCCTCTAGAGCACGGATTACTTTTTGAACGTTTTCTTAATCCAGAACGTGTGAGTATGCCGGATATCGATTTGGATTTTGCGGACGATCGGAGGGCAGAAGTAATTGAATATGTTAGACAAAAGTATGGTAACGACAAGGTGGCACAGATTATTACTTTTGGGACCATGGCTTCTCGAGCGGCAATTCGGGATGTTGGAAGAGTTTTGGGAGTACCGTATGGCGAGGTGGACAAGATTGCCAAACTAATTCCACCGCCTCAACAAGGGAAGTTCATTCCTTTAAAAAAACATATTGAAAGTGTCCAGGAATTGAAAGCGATCTATGAGGGAGGTGAGATGGCTAAGAAGCTGATTGATCTTTCTATGAGACTAGAGGGAACAATACGACACGCTTCGGTGCATGCAGCTGGGGTTGTGATTGGGGATATGGATCTTACAAATTACACTCCTATTCAATATTCTCCGTCAGATGATAAGGTTTTGGTGACCCAATATTCAATGTATCCGTTGGAGTCCATTGGGCTTTTGAAAATGGATTTTTTGGGATTAAAGAACCTTACTATCATCAAGAATACTTTGAGAATTGTCAGAAAGATTCACGAAAAAGAAATTGACTTGAGCAAGTTACCTTTTGATGATAAAAAAACTTTTACTCTTCTTGCGGCAACTAATACAACGGGTGTGTTTCAGCTGGAAGGTGAAGGGATGAGACGGTATCTAAAAGAATTAAAGCCGAGTGTCTTTGGAGACATTGCTGCTATGGTTGCACTTTATAGACCGGGTCCGATTGAGCTTATTCCTGATTTTATTGCTCGTAAGCACGGACTAAAAAAGATAGAATACTTACATCCCAAATTGGAGCCTATCCTGAAAGATACATATGGGATTGCTGTTTATCAGGAACAGGTTTTACAGATTGCTCGGGACTTGTGCGGATTTACATTGGGTGAAGCAGATGTTTTGAGAAGGGCGATTGGAAAGAAAAACGTGAAACTTCTAAACGAGCAAAAAGAGAAATTCATTGCTGGAGGTATTGCTAACGGGGTGAGAGCAGATATTGCTGAACAATTGTTTCATTTTGTTGAGCCGTTTGCGCTTTATGGTTTCAACCGGGCACATGCTGTGAGTTATGCGGTTATTGCTTACTGGACAGCGTATCTAAAAGCACATTTTCCCAATGCATTTATGGCCGCGCTAATGACATCTGACCAGCAGGACTTGGAAAGAATCGCCAAAGATATTGCCGAGTGTGAGCATATGAAGATTCGGGTTTTGCCACCTTCAGTGAATAAAAGTTTTACTGATTTTGCCGTGGTGAAGGAAACTGGAGATATTGTTTTCGGGCTCAATGCGATTAAAAATGTTGGGCAGAAAGTATCGGACATTATTGTGGAAGAGCGGCAGAAGAATGGCTTGTATCAGAGCTTGGCAGACTTTATTAAACGTGCTGGTAAGGAAGTAGTAAATCGCAAAACTTTAGAGAGTTTAATTCTGGCAGGAGCATTGGATGACTTTGGGGAGAGGAATGCTTTGTTTACTAATGTTGAATCAATTTTGAACTTTTCTTCTGAACATCAGAGACACTTGAATTCCAATCAATTGGGAATATTTGGAAAAGAGGAAGTAGCAACTAAGCAGACAATCCAGCTTGTTTCGGCAGATTCGGCAACTGATCAGCAAAAATTGATTTGGGAGAAAGAATATCTTGGAACTTTTGTTTCTAAGCATCCCTTAAAAGAAATTATGCCACGACTATCTGGTATTGTGAGATCTACGATTTCTCTTTCTGGAGAAGATGACGGTAGGACTGCAAAAGTAGCGGGGGTGGTGGCTAGAGTTCAGAAAGTATTTACCAAAAACGGTGACGCAATGTTGTTCGTTACATTAGAAGACTTGGGAGGAACGATTGAGGCGATAGTTTTTCCAAGGGTATTGGATGCTACCCGAAGTATCTGGGAACGAGATAAGGTGGTGTTGGTATCCGGGAAGGTAACAGTAAAAGAACGAGCGGAGAATCAGGGCGAAAGTATTGCAATACTTACGGAACCAAAGATTTTGGTTGGCGAAGCATATGAAGTCACTGATGCATATTTAAAGCAATTGGAAGAAGCAGTCGCGATGACTAGCAAAGCGGATAATCGATCTGTGGTGGCTTATTCAATGGTGCAAAGATTTGAATACACAGAAGGGGGGATGCTAATAAAATTGCCCAAAGCTTTTACAAATGCCAAGTTGACGGTTCTAAAGCAGACTCTGGAAAAGTATCCGGGTGCGAATAAAGTAATGCTAGAGGTATTTAGTAACGGTCGATGGCAAAAAGTTCCCACTAGTGCGCAAGCAGCTAGATCTTTGGAGTTAGAAAGGGAGCTTTTCCAAATTCTTAAATAAGACTGTACTTTAACAAAAAGGAGGTGGCCACAAATGCTGGCCAAACTGTTGTCTTGGAAAGCTGTGGGAGTAGCATTAATTGCTACCACGGCAGTCTGGGCATCAGTTGGCCCAGACAGTTTGTTGCAGAACTCCATCGGAGACGATTTGCGGGCGTGGAAGGCTAGGGGTTGCTGGGTTGAACTTAGCGACAGTCAGCCGTTGGGGAATCGGTATCCTGTTGTTCTCGTTCTTGGAATGAATGGGTCTAGGGACGAAGATGGTCCATCGGAGAACGATTTTCGCAGGATGACAAATTCCTTGCTCTCTAACTGCCAAGCAATCTTCTTAGAAGAATGCGGGGAAAAATTGTACGACAAAACCAAATGGTATGGGTATTGGTACAACTCCAGTTTTGGCGATCCGGATATCGTAGGGTGGTTGGACGCCAAGATTGAAAACGATCCCGACCTTACCAAAGCGGGGCAGAAGCTTTCATTGGTCTGCCATAGTAAAGGCGGGAATGTGGCTTACTGCTACTGGGTGCGAACCGGTGGCAGAAAAGTGGATCGAGTAATTACTCTTTCCACTCCGCATTTGGGGAGTCCTTTGGCGGATAAAGAGAAAGTAAAAACGGTGGTTCAGAAACTTTTCCCATACTTTTATAAAGTGTGGTGGAAATTTTTGGAGCCACGTTTGCCTCCCGATTCGGAAGGGACGAGGTGGTTGCGTACCGACTGTGCTGAGATGCGGGATTTGCATTCCAAACATCCGTTTACCGAAGACTGGCTTTTGGTTGGGAGTAAGATTCCACCATTGAGTCGGAGTTTAATGGGGCGGAATATCGGAGTTGCATTTCTGACTAGTTCCAAACTTCCTTTTGGGGCTAATCAAGATCGGCCGGTTTACACTTTAGGTGCTCGGCTGATCGAAGATTCGCAACACAAGGGAAGTGACGGGATGGTTCCATTGAGTTCGGCCTGGTGCGAAGGATATACCGGGGATGCCCGTACTCTGCTGGTTGAAAACCACGACCACGCAGAGATGCTCCAGGGGAATGGTGGTCTAGAAGTTCATCGTGCAGTTATCGACTGGCTTTTTCCAAGGATCTTGCAGAAGACTGAGTCGGAAAGTGGCACATTTGATCTTTGGTTGCCAGATGTTCCTGTTATTAACATCCCTCAAACACAAGCGGATGGTCTGGATCAGGCGCGTTTGGTTTGGATTAACGAGGATAGTGGTATTTCTGTTGCCGACAGTCAGTTTGCTAACCCACGTAAACTCTATTTGCCACAAGGCTGGTATTCTTGGCCACAGTGGATGGACGACAAACTGCTTGCGACATGGAATTACGCAGGTGGTTCCGACATCGTCCTAATTTCCGGTAACAAAGTTGTCCAACTAACAAGGGACGGAAAGAGCTCTCTGGCTTCTGTTGGAGACGGGCTGATTGTCTTTGTTAGCAACGGCAACTTGGTTCTAAGAACAAACGGAGGTCTTTCTAGGGTACTTGTTCAAGGGCCTCTAGCGATTGAATATCCGCCTGTGGTCTTGGGAGGCAAGGTCTATTTTTCTACTACTAATTTTTCTGGTGGTAGTGACCTTAGGTGGGTGAGTCTGGAGGCAAATGAATACCCCCTGGGCAAAACTAGACTAGTGGACAATCGGACACTTTGCCCGATCAAGATAGGTCCAGTCTTACTGGCGATACGGGCAGAGGCAGATGAATCCACCGTTAGCGTTGTTACTGGCCAATGGGGGACTTTGCGGGTGAGTCTAACGGTTGGTGCCAAGGCTTTGAACGAAGTGCTTTCAGACGGCCAAATCCCCATGCCTACCTTAATGGGTATGGATAGTCAGGAAAACTGGCTGTATCTGGCTATAGGGGGAGATATCCGTCAGCTGAATCTGGCAGAGATAGTTTCCACCATTGCCAGAGGGGATGAGTCCATTAGTCTGGACCAGGCTGCTATCTGGCGAGCTAAAGGGACTCAGTTTGACGTGAAGTGAACCTTTAAGTCCCCACTCCTTCCTTACAGGAGTGGGGACTTTGCAAAAAACCTTGCACTGGAGACGGCCTTTTGGTAGGATGTTCAGGTTATGAACTCAATTGCTGAACCAATTTTGAAGCTGTTCCGTAAGTCCGATGTGCCCAAAATAGAGGTTGGGGACGTGGTGCGTGTGCATCAAAAGATTCGTGAGGGTAACAAGGAGCGAATACAGGTTTTTGAAGGCATTGTAATTGCAACCAATCATGGCGTGAGCGCAAATGCTAGTTTTACTGTACGGAAGATCGCTTCTGGTATTGGGGTAGAAAAAGTGTTCTTGCTTCATTCGCCTAATGTGGTGAAGGTTGAGTTTAAGCAAAGCTCTGCAGCTAAAAGAGCGAAGTTGTATTTTCTTCGGGCTCTGACGGGGAAAGCGTTGAAGATGAAAGAAAGTGGACGTAAAAAGGAAGCATGGGCAGAGGCTTTGGGTCAGGTGGAGGAAGTAAAGACAGAAGCGACTGAAGAAGATATTGCCGAGGCGGTACAAGCGGAAGAAGAAAAGAAGGCGGAAGAGGCTCAACCAATTCAGGAAGAAAGCGAATCTTTGGGATCCGATTCCCAGCCGGAGGTAAACGATGGAATCAAAGAGCAAGACCCGGGGGAAGAGCAGTCAGCTACTGACCAGTCCGACGCTGGAGTTGGAAACGATGCTGAAGGCGGCCGGAGTTAAGTTAGTTGCTGGAGTAGATGAAGCTGGTCGAGGCGCTTGGGCTGGACCAGTTGTTGTTGCTGCTGTTATTTTGCCTTCTGAACTTCCTGAAAAAACAGGAATCAATGATTCAAAACAACTAAGTCCCGCTCAACGGGATGATCTTTTGGCGAAGATAGAGAAGCTGGCCCTAGCCATTGGGGTGGGTGTAGTAGAAGTAGAAGAGGTAGATAGGTTGGGGGTGGCGCAAGCGACTTACGTGGCAATGGCTAAAGCAGTTGAGGGGCTGAAGAAGAAGCCCGACTTTATTTTAGTGGATGGTTTTAAAGTAAATTTTTCGCAGGCTCCTAGTAGTGGGATTATTGATGGCGATAGAAAATCGATGTCTATTGCAGCAGCTTCTATTGTGGCAAAGGTTTTGAGAGATCGACTGATGGTAGATTTGCATCAGAAATATCCGAGATTTGGGTTTGCTATTCATAAGGGATATGGTACTTCTTTGCATCAAGAGAGGATTGCCAAACATGGGATTTGCGGAGCACATCGAAAGAGCTTTGCCCCAGTTAAGGTGGTATTACGAAGTAAGTTTACTCAGTCTACCCTTGACTAGGGGGGTAGTTTTTTGTATAGTGTGGGCGTTGTTATGAGCGGGTTTGATACTCAAGCCTGCTGGTTTATGATAGGTATAGTAGTTAGATAAAGGATAGTCTTATGGCATCTGAATTTATGGCAGCGATCATGCAGATCGCAGAAGAAAAAGGGATTTCTAGAGAAGCTGTCTTGGAGACAGTAGAGGCGGCATTGGCAGCTGCGTATCGAAAAGATTTTGGTCAGAAAGAGCAATTGGTGGTTGCACAGATGGATCCCAAGAGTGAAAAAGCTCGTCTTTTTGTGGTGCATAAAATAGTGGAAGAAGTAGAGGATCCGGTAAAGGAAATTTCTCTAAAAGATGCTAAGAAGATGGATAAGAAGGCCGAAGTTGGCGGAGAGATTCGTGAAGAAGTTTTTCCTCCAGCGGAATATGGTCGGGTTGCAGCACAAACTGCTAAGCAGGTTATTTTGCAAAGATTGCGAGAAGCGGAAAGAACAATGATATTCCAAGAATACAAAGAAAAAGAAGGCCAGCTGATTAACGGAACTATCCAACGAGTAGAGGGAAATGTGGTAATGGTGGATATTGGAAAGTCGACTGGTATTTTATTTCCATCCGAACAATCTAGGACTGATCATTATTACTCTGGTCAGAGAATGAAATTTTATATCGTAAAGGTTGATGATTCTGGTAAGGAACCACAAGTTCTTTTGTCTCGTTCTCATCCACAGATGATCGCCCGTCTATTTGAAATGGAGGTTCCAGAGATTGCTGGTGGAACGGTAGAGATAAAAGGAGTTGCCAGAGAGGCGGGGGTTCGCTCAAAAGTTGCAGTTCATTCTTTGCAAGAAGCAGTGGATCCGGTAGGTTCTTTGGTAGGAAGACGGGGAGTTAGGGTTCAGGCAGTAATGGCGGAAATTGGAGAAGAAAAAATAGATATTGTTCTATGGGGTGAGGATCCCAAACAATATATTATCAACGCACTGTCTCCAGCTAAGATCAAGGAAGTGGTACTGGATGAGGAAAATCATTCAGCACTAATTAAAGTGGAAGAAGACCAACTGTCTTTGGCAATTGGTAAGGCTGGCCAGAACGTAAGATTGGCAAGCAAACTAACTGGATGGCAGATCGAGGTAGAAAAAGGTAGTCACGCGCTTGGTCATTCGGAGGACGAAACAGAAGAGACAGAGGAAGTGTTGCCTATGGAAAAGGAGAAGCCAAGTGAGGAATCGACTGGAGATGAGCCAGAAGTCTAAAACGGGGTGAGGGGGGAGATTATGGATAATTATTTCTTAGACAAATTCACCACTAATGCTAAAAAGGTATTAACCAATGCCCAGAAGTTGGCACGTGATTTAGGCGACGCACATTTGGGTAGTGAACATTTGTTGCTTGCTATGTTAAATGTTCGGAGTGGTTCGGCTTACGAGGTGTTGAGTAGTTTGGGTGTAAGCGGAGAGCGAGTCGAAATGATGATGGGTCTAGTGCAGCGAGGATCTGGACAGAGGGTTGGATTGACTGATAATGCAAAAAGATCCATCGAGGGGGCCGTGTTGGTGGCAGCTCAATATGGAAGTTTTTATATAGGAACAGAACATTTGTTGTTTGCAATGGCACAGAATCGAGGAAGTCGTGCGTATGCTATTTTACTAGAATTGGGTCTTGATCCGGGTGTAGTGGCAACTCAAGTCGCATCACTTATGGAAGCAAACCGTGAACGTGAACCTCGGGTTCGGGTTGGAGCTACAGAAGGAAGTGGAGACGGTAAGAGTACTACTCCAATTCTTGATCAATTCAGTGTAGATATTACCAATATGGCAAGAGAAGGAAAGATTGATCCGGTAATAGGGAGGGATCAGGAGATAGCTCGGGTCATACAAATATTGAATCGTCGTACTAAGAATAATCCTGTATTGTTAGGCGAACCGGGAATTGGTAAAACTGCAATTGCAGAAGGTTTGGCCCTTATGGTGCGGGATGGTAATGTGCCTGAGAATTTGAAGAAAAAAAGAATCATGGCGATTAACCCATCTGCTATGGTAGCTGGAACTAAATATAGGGGAGAGTTCGAGGATAGAATAAATCAGATGGTAGATGAGGTTGGCAAAGCAGCTGATGTAATTTTGTTTGTAGATGAGCTTCATACATTGGTTGGTGCTGGAAGTGCGGAGGGAAGTTTAGACGCAGCTAATATATTGAAGCCGGCATTAGCTCGGGGGGCTTTGCAGATGATAGGTGCTACAACTTTGGACGAATATCGTAAGCATATTGAAAAAGATGCTGCTTTGGAAAGACGTTTTCAGCCAGTAATGGTTAGCGAACCAACGGCTGACGACACGATAAAAATTATTAAAGGTGTTCGGAAGAATTATGAAAATTATCACAAAGTAAATATTACTGATAAATCTATCGAGGCAGCTGTGAATCTTTCTGTGCGTTATATCAACGATCGTTTTTTGCCGGACAAGGCGATAGACTTAATTGATGAAGCAGCTTCGGCAGTAAGAATTTCTTCGGGAATAAGTGAGCCAGAATTAGCCAACACTGAAAAAGAAGAGTTAGCTAAGATAACTGCTCAGAAAGAAGAAGCAATAGATATCCAGGATTATGAAACGGCAGCTAAATTGCGTGGAGCTGAGATCCGGCTAAAGAAAAAGATAGAAACGCTTTCAAAACAGCATCACGATGGCAAGAAGACTGGTTGGCCGAAGGTTGACGACAAAGATATCGCTAAGGTTGTTTCCCAATGGACCAACATTCCAGTGGGTAATTTGGCGGCTGATGAAATTGAAAGATTGCAGGACTTAGACAATATTTTAAGGAGTCGGATTATTGGACAAGACGAGGCGGTGGAGGCAGTGGCGTCTGCGATTAAGCGTTCAAGAGTAGATATTGGTAATCCAGATCGACCAATGGGATCATTTCTGTTTTTGGGTCCAACCGGAGTTGGAAAGACTGAACTTGCAAAAGTGTTGGCTGAAGAAGTCTTTAGAGACAGGGATGCTTTGATAAAAATGGATATGAGTGAGTTTAGTGAGCGACATACTGTCTCTCGGTTAGTCGGTGCTCCTCCTGGATATGTCGGTTACGAAGAGGCGGGTAAACTTACTGAAGCAGTGCGGCGCAAGCCATATTCTGTGGTGCTGATGGATGAAGTAGAAAAGGCACATCCGGAAGTGATGAATATTTTATTGCAGATGCTTGAAGACGGATCGCTAACTGACGCTAAGGGTAGAAGAGTGAGTTTTAGAAATACTATCGTTATCCTTACTTCTAATGTCGGAACGGAAGCACTGAATCGGCATGCGGTTTTGGGATTTAGTCGCGGGGCAGATGTAGTGCAGGATTATGGCAAAATCAAAGAGCAGGTTTTGGATGAAGTGAAGAAAAGGTTCCGTCCAGAGCTTGTGAATCGATTTGATAAGGTTATCGTTTTCAAAGCGCTTGGTTCGGTAGAGATTGAGAAGATTGTCGAATTGCAGCTCAATGATTTAATGAAGAGACTGGATAGGCAGAAGATAAAGTTAGACGTGGGAACTGGTGCTAGGAAATGGATTGTAGAGCATGGTTTTGAGCCAGAGCTTGGTGCGAGGCCTGTCAGAAGATTGATTCAAACAATGATAGAAGATCGATTAGCAGAAGGAATTTTGGCAAAACAGTTTGTTAAGGGCTCGACAGTAAAAGTTGAGCAAGTAGATGACAAGTTGGTTTTGAGCTTGGCTCGGGCAAAAGCGCGAGTAAAAGCAGCGGTGTAGGGGGACTTATCTTTGGTTTTATTAGGATTTATCTAAACAATTAGTTTATGATCTGGCAGATTCTTATTGGTGCGCTACTATTATTCCTCGTGGTTTATGTGGTGATAGCAAAGAAGATATCGATGATTCCATCATCGGTGTTTGTGATGACGTTACTCGGGGTGATAGTGGGGCTTTCTATCGGAACGCTAGTTTCCTTACCGCTTGCGAAAATGTCAGGGGTGTGGGGAGTCTGGTTGCCATTACTGGTAAACATTTTTGCGGTAGCTTTAACTACCACTTTCTTTTACAATCAAAGGGAAAAGATTGGGGCTTCTCTGACTCAACTTTTTTCATTGATGGATACTTTAGTGAAAGAAACAAAAAAGTTGCGGAGAGATACTCCGGGCGGGTTGGTGGAAGGGGGAATAGTTCTCGATACTAGTGTGATTATCGATGGGAGAATCGCAGATCTCGTAAAGATTGGGTTTGTTTCGGGAAAGTTAGTATTACCAAGATTTGTTTTGGACGAGTTGCAGTTGGTGGCAGATTCCGAAGAAGTTATCCGACGCAATAAGGGTAGAAGAGGATTAGAAGTGTTAGATGAACTTAGGCATGAGCGTAGTGTCCAATTGGATGTAGTGGATGATGATTTTGTAACTGAACCCGATGTGGATTCAAAGATTATTCGTTTAGCCAAGAAATATCATGCTCGGTTAATGACAGTGGACTACAATCTTAATCGGGTGGCAAGAATCCAGAACGTGGTCGTTTTGAATATCAACGAACTTAACAACGCTCTTCGTCCAGTAGTATTACCTGGAGAAGCGATGAAGCTTAGGGTAATACAGTCTGGAAAAGATGTTGGTCAGGGCGTAGGCTATCTAGATGATGGCACAATGGTGGTGGTAGAAGGGGGAGATAGGTCTATTGGACAGGAAATTGAAGTGGTGGTTACTAGGGTCTTTCAGACTGTAGCAGGCAAAATGATCTTCACAATGCCAAAGGATAAGTATCAGGAGAGAAGAAGAGTTACGTAAATTACAGTAGTTGATTAAAAGACTACTTTCTTGACTGAAAGCAGATTTTGTGGTATAATGGACAATAAAATTAAAACAAAAACAGCTTGATGAAAATCAGCTTCAATCGTCATAAATTATTGCAATGGCTAGAGCGTGAGCTGTGTACGATTTTAGCATTTCTAGTTTTAGTCGGTGGCTTGGTGTGGGCTGCTCAAGCGAGAACAACCATTGATGTAGCGACTTCTATTAGTATCCTTCCTGCACCTGGTACGCTTCAGCTTAATGTACCTAATGGAGGTGAAAGCTGGAAGATCGGAACTTCACACAATATCGAATGGGTTGCGGGTGCAGGGATAACCGATGTTAAACTGGAGCTGCAACGAACTACTGGTGGCGCTTGGGAAACAATCGTGGCATCAGTAGCAGTTATTCCGGCTAGTTATCCATGGGTGGTTACTGGAGCAGTTACTACTACTGCAATAGTTAAAATCAGTGATGCCACAAACCCAGCCATTATGGATGTTAGTAATGGGGTATTTGCTATTACTGATGCAATGGTTCCCCCTGTAATATCGACTCCTGGTGGTGGCGGTAATGGTACTTTTGTGTTCTACCCCACTCTTCTGAATGTGACTCCAAGTTCATTTGTGAACACGACAGAAGTGATATTGGATGTGTTTGGTTCCAACTTTGAATACGATACAGTTTTTAAGTTGGGGGATTCTAATTTGAGAATGTTATGGACGGGCAATCATTCTCATGTTCGGCTAAAGGTGTCAAAAGGTTTTCGTCCAGGTGAATATATCTTAGCTGTGTATAACAGTAATGGCACATTGGCAACTTGGGACAAGAAGATAAAAGTTGAGGGGTTATATTATGCCGCTAAGTTAATTAATCAGTCGGAATCTAGAGTGCAACTGAAGGCTGGCCGGGATGTAGAAGTATGGGTGAAGCTTTTAAATACTGGAACGACCGAATGGCGGACTTACGGCAGAAATACAACCCGATTAGGGACTTCGCAGCCTCGTGATAGGAAAAGCGTTTTTTGGAGAAGCAGCTGGATTTTACGCAATCGTCCCGCTAATGTTCAGAAACCAGGATTGAAAGGCAAGCAAGTTATTAGCCCGGGAGAGATAGGGAGATTTGTATTCAAAGTCAGGGCTCCTCAAAAGGCTGGTACATATGTGGAATATTTTCAGCCAGTAGCCGAGTATTTGCAATGGATGGATGGGACGGTGAGTTGGGAATTTGTGGTGTTGCCTAAACCGGTCAGCACTTCTACAGTGCAAAAGTCAACTGGAGGAAAGACTGGTTCAATCTTTACGATGCCAAATCTTCCTGCTGGACCAGCGGAATTTTACGACCAAACTGAAAGATTTTTAAGAAATCTTGGCGGTTTGTTCAACCAATTGCTGGGTAAATTTAAGGGTCTATGGAGTCGGTAAGTAATATAACCTAATGATTAATCCCAAGTTACACAACCTGTTGCAATGGCTAGAGCGCGAGCTGTGTGCTGTTTTAGCGATAGGGATAGTTGGGTTAGGGAGCCTGTGGGCACAAGCAGGTACGAGTGGAGCATTAACTTTATCGGTGACAGTTTTGCCACCGGGTGGAGAAGTAATTTCGGTTTCATCTCCGAATGGTGGGGAAAGTTGGACTATTGGAACTAGTCAGAATATTACTTGGACTGTCACTCTTACGATTACAGATGTAAAAATTGAATTACAACGTTCGGTTGGAGGAAGCTGGGAAACGATTACTGCATCAACTGCTAATGATGGAACTTATTCTTGGACAGCAACTGGTTCTGTTACTACAACTGCTAGTATTCGGGTTAGTAAAGTAGGAGATCCGTCTATAAACGATGTGAGCGATACTGTGTTTAGTCTTGTAGCAGCAGTTATTCCACAGCTACCGGGAGGTGGTGGAGGTGGTGGTGGTATTACGTATGAGCCACAGCCTATTTTACCAACTCCACCTACTACAATTTGGAAAGCAGCTGATTATAGGGCTAGAATTTTGAAGCAGACTTATGCGGTAACCCTATTACCGGGTGAGCAGAGTGTAATTAGAGTTGATGTAACTAATGTTGGTAATGCGGTTTGGTATGGGGCTGGAACAAACAATCCGATAAGGTTGGGAGTAGTAGATGATCGTCCTAGTACGCTATCTAGTAATGAATGGATTAAGTTTAACCGAGCAGCAGTGATTGAATCCGCTGATGGTTTAGGAAAACTGGATACGAGAGGGACGGGTTGGTTCAATCTGAAGATAGAGGCTCCACTAAGCCCAGGAGTTTATAGTACGCAGTTCGCTATGGTAGCGGAATACATTACTTGGTTTCCGAATACGAAGGTTAATATTAAAGTAACAGTACGGACGGGATCTTCGACTGGTCAATCAATCGCGAAGAAAGCACCGACTAAGACCACTCCGGTAGCTCCGTCGGTTATTAAAGAAAGTCCCACTCAGAGAAGTGGATGGTTGGTAACAGTTTGGAAGTGGGTGATATCAAAAGCAGTTGCTGCCGTGAAGGCGATGTCTACACATTAAAGCGGAAGAGAAGCACGTCTCCATCTTTGACGACATATTCCTTACCTTCACTTCTAACTTTGCCAGCTTGTTTAGCGCCAGTCCAGCCACCGTTGTTTATGAAGTCATCGTAAGCGACGGTTTCAGCGCGGATGAATCCTTTAGTAAAATC
This sequence comes from uncultured Candidatus Saccharibacteria bacterium, assembly GCA_964434605.1. Classification (GTDB taxonomy): domain Bacteria; phylum Patescibacteriota; class Kazan-3B-28; order Kazan-3B-28; family Kazan-3B-28; genus JAKLDB01. Next base: position 66,433 of record CAYSVM010000001.1, on the reverse strand, counting down.
AGTATGAATTGTACCAGCGGCAATCGGAGCAGTATCGCCTGCATGAATAGTCCATCCACGGGCTTCTTTTTCTCCTGCGGTAAAGAAGGTAATCAGTCCAAGGAGGCTGTACCCGGCTCGGATAACTTTATCTAAACCAGATTCAGAAATTTCAGCTTCATGAAGATAGTCGACGCGTTCCTCTAGGGTTAGTTCAGTAACTTCGGCTTCGGTTTTGGCATCGATGGCGATAATTTCAGCCTTATCTCGAGTGGCCAATTCATGAAGGGGGGCGAGCAAGGAATCAGTGTTGCTCATTTGACTTCCACTGATGTTAGCAACATATAGGATGGGTTTGGCGGAGATGAGCTGAAGTTCTTTTAGCCAAACTGATTCGTCTCCCGAAAGAGCGAGAGAGCGAGCGGAAAAACCTTCTTCTAAATGTTTTTGGACTCGGATGAAGAAATTAACTTTGGGTTGGAGTTTGGCATCACCACGAGCAGCCTTCTCTTCTTTGGGAAGGCGTTTTTCGATATTCTGGAGGTCGGCTAAAATTAGCTCTGTGTTAATTATTTCAATGTCATCTTTGGGGGAGATGTCACCGCTGACATGGGTTACATAACTATCTATGAAAAGACGTACTACCTCGACAATGGCATCTACCTCGCGGATATGGGAAAGAAATTGGTTTCCCAAACCCTCGCCCTGAGAAGCGCCCTTTACAAGTCCAGCAATATCTACAAATTCAACAGTAGCGGGTACTGTTTGTGCGGAGTGTTCCAGTTCTGCGAGTTTGGCTAATCTGCTGTCTGGAACAGGGACGATTCCAGTATTAGGTTCGATTGTACAGAAGGGAAAATTAGAAGCAGCTGCTTGGTTTACACCAAGTAGAGCGTTGAAGAGGGTGGATTTTCCGACGTTGGGAAGACCAACGATGCCGATTTTAAGAGACATTATTTTGCTCTCTCGATGTATGAACCATCTCTAGTATCTACCAGAATTGTATTACCAGCATTGATGAACATTGGAGCTCGCAGGATCATGCCAGTTTCGATAGTAATATTTTTTTGTGGGTTTGTTGCGGTATCGCCTCTAACAGCGGGTTCTGCTTCGATAACTTTGAAGGGCATTTTGGTTGGCAATTGAGTGTTGATTGGTTGTCCGTTGTAGAAGATAAGGTCTACTTCTTGGCCATCTTTCAAAAAATTACTGGCAAATCCAATAACGGAACTACCGATATTGAACTGATCAAAGTTTTGGCTATCCATAAAGACAAAATCGGATCCTTGGCGATAAAGGAATTGAGCTTTATGGCGTTCTAGATTTACAGGATTGAATTTTTCTTCACCGTGGAAAGTGCGTTCGATATTGTTCCCGGTTAAAAGGTTCTTGAGAGTAGTACGTAAAACAGCACCTCCACGTCCCATTTTGGAATGCTGGTATTTGACTACTTCATATGGAGCTCCTTCGAGCTCGATAGTTACACCCGTTTTTATTTCGTTAAGAGAAAGCATTATCTATGTAAGTCTGAAGGTGGACAGGGTATCTAAGAAAAATTTAGTTGGTGCTAGATTGTTGTAATCATCACTTCTACCAATGGCAGTATAAAGTCTGTTCGTGGCCACCATGGAGGCTTGGATGTACGGTCCATAGATCGGGCTACCGTCTTCGTTGGTGTCTACTTGAACATAATTAATGTAAACGGCAAAACGTTTGTCGCCGGCATTTTGCCATTGAAGAAAGTTGATTCCACCGGTTAATTGGTTTCCCTTGGTTTGCTTGGACAACCATGAGTCAGTGGACTGTTCGGTCGTGTCTGTGACCTCTACTGCAAAGATCCATGGTCCGCCAGAGGCATCAACGAAAGATAAAGAATCAATTGTCTCTCCGGACTGATTTTGTACCGTATTAGTAAGGAATGAATATGTATCAGGGCAGGAGATACTGAAACCTCTACCTTCAGCCGTATGAGAACTGGGGCAAGGGGTGTATGTGGTTTGTTGCTCTGTGGATGATGGTTTATTGCCATAACCAAATCGGTTTGCCTCATATTGGGCAAACCAAGCTAAACCGACTAATACCAGTACTAGGACTATGCCAACGATTACGCTGTTAATAGTTTTTTTCATTAGGAGGTTTTTTTAACGGAGGGCGTAGGGGACAAAAGCCATGTAGCGAGCACGTTTGATAGCTGTTGCCATGTCTCTTTGTTGCTTAGCGGTGAGGCCGGAACGTCGGCGCGGTTCGATCTTCATGTAGCGAGTCATGTATCGGCGAATAAGTCGGACGTTCTTGTAGTCAATATAGTTCAGCTCGTCAGTAGAAACGTTGTAGTTTCGGGGGGTTAGGGTGGTGACTCGACGACGGCTAACGCTAGTAGTAGATTTTTTTATCATAAGTTGAAAGTTTAGAATGGAATATCTTCAATATTGATTTCATCTGCGGCAGTAGCAAGTGGATCAACTGCGGCTACTGGTTGGGCGGATGCTTCGGTGGATGCATTGCTTTGTAGAGGGGCAACTTCGCCTGCTGGTGCACGGTCGAGCAAAATAAGGTCGGAAGCGATAACTTCAGTTTTGTATCGCTTGATACCATCTTGTTCCCAGCTGCGAGTTTGGAAACGACCTTCGACGTAAGTGCGACGTCCTTTGCGGTAAATTTGGCCAACGATTTCAGCTAACTTTCCCCAAGCAACAACATCTATATATTCAACAGCATCTTGGCGATTCCCTTGGGCATCATTCCAAGAGCGGTTGGTAGCAACAGCGAAAGATGCAACCGTTTGGCCACTATTGGTGGAACGGAGTTCTGGGTCGCGAGTCAGGTTCCCGATTAACATTACTTTGTTTAGATCACGCATGGTTTTAAAGTTTAATGGCTAATATGCCTTTATTCTTCTAATAATTTACCAAGTTTTTCTTCCAGCTCTTTCATGCGAGTGGCTTCGTCTTTTTTGGAAGCTTTGGGGGCTTCGGAAGCTGGAGCGGTTGCACGGGTGCGAGTACGAACAGGTCTGCTTTCTGTAACAGGATGAGCAGTATGTTCGCTAATAGGGACTTCCTTAAAGGGATCGACTCTTTTAAGAGTTTCAGGAGTAACACCTTCCTTCTCTAGAGATAAAGCCATGTAGCGAATGACCTCGGGGATTAGTTTAATATCTTTAGTTAGTTCGGCAACTTCGACGGTGGGATATGAGAAAACTAGAGTGGTATAGAAGCCGAACTCGAACTTGCCAATTGGATAGGCGAGGCGCTGTTTGCCCCACATATCTGTTGAGAAGATGCGTCCGCCTTTTTGGGCGATTTGGTTCTGGAGTTTGGCGACCAGCTTTTGGACGTCCATCTCCTGTGTTTCTGGGGAAATAAGGAGGGTAATTTCGTAGTTTCCCAGGGTGATTTCCTCTTGTGTAGCCATAGTGAAAAATCCTTTTCTGTGGGTTTCCCGGCCTGCAATCAGGCTGGGAGAGAAGGTTAGAAGATATATGTGAATACAGAGGGAATATATACCGGATGGAGGAGGAGGTCAAGACGGGTATAATAATATGGTCAGAAGGAGATTTTGAATATAAGGTAAAGGAACTGGAGGATTCGCCTAGTGGTCTATGGCGCCGTCTTGGAAAGGCGGTTGGGGAGTAATCCCCTCGTGGGTTCAAATCCCACATCCTCCGCCAATAAAGATATGAGAATTGCGGTAGATATAGATGAGATTTTGGCAGAGTTTATCGGCGAGTTTTTCAAGTGGTACAACCAGGAATACGGAGCGAATTGGACATGGGATGATGTGACTGATTACCACTGGCCGAATTTTCTGGGGAATACGGTGGAAGAGGCGGTGGATGATGTGCACAGATTTTTTGAAACAGATAGATTTAGAAATTTGCCGTTGGTGGCTGGGGCGAAAGAGGGTATCGCAGAACTGCTTGCAAGCCATGAGCTGTATGCGGTAACAGGAAGACAGAATGTGGTGCAGGATACTACCCGTGCGTGGCTGGACCGAAATTTCCCCAATGCTTTTAGGGCGGTGGAATTTACTAACAACTATCCCAAAGACGGAAGCAAGACACTAACTAAAGGGGAGGTTTGTGAAAGACTGGGATGCAAGGTTTTAATAGATGATGATACGCGCCACATAGGATCCTTGATGGAACATGGGGTAAGATTGATAGTTATGGACAAGCCTTGGAACATATACCATCGATTGCCACCACAGGTGATAAGGGTGAAAGGATGGCCGGAAATACCGGAGGCAGTTAGTAATCTAACTTTGATATGACCGACTTAGATGAAATAAAGAATAAGATAGATTTGGTCGATTTCATTGGCCGGTATTTGCCGCTCAAAAAAGCGGGGGTGAACTACAAGGGTTTGTGTCCTTTTCATGTAGAGAAAACATCATCTTTCATGGTTAGTCCAGACAAGCAGATTTGGCATTGTTTTGGTTGTGGAAGAGGTGGAGATGTATTCAAGTTTGTAATGGAGAAAGAAGGAATAGGGTTTGCAGAAGCCTTGCAGTTGTTGGCGGAACAAACCGGTGTCCAGCTTTCTAAGGTACCGCAATCTGGAATAGATGCTCGTAAGATTTTGATGAATATAAATGAGGCGGCGGCGAAGTTCTACGAAAAAGTTTTAGTTGAGACCAGCGAAGGTAGAGCGGCAAAAGAATACATGGTGGGTCGGGGATTGAGTCCCGCTACTTTGGCAGAGTTTCGGATTGGATTTGCGCCGAAGTCGGGGAGGGCGTTAATAGATATTCTAATTCGTAAGGGAGCGAAAGAGGGGGATATTGAGAAAGCTGGATTGGCGGTGCGCAAGGGAAACTTTTTGTGGGATAAATTTTCTGGACGAGTAATGTTCCCGCTTTGGGATAGTCTGGGTCGGGTAGTTGCGTTTACCGGTCGAGTGCTGGATCCAAATGGAATCCCCAAATATCTGAATTCACCAGAAACCCCGTTGTTCCATAAGAGCGAGCTGTTATATGGCTTGCATTTGGCAAAACAAGCAATTCAGCAAGAAGGTAGAGTGGTGTTGGTGGAAGGACAGATGGACACAATTAGCTCGCATCAGGCTGGAGTAAAAAATGTAGTGGGGATTTCTGGTACTGCACTGACTGAACAGCAATTACGGTTGTTGAATCGATATTGTAGAGAACTGGTATTGTCGCTGGATGCAGATGCGGCAGGTGGGGAAGCGACTCGGAGGGCATTGGAACTTTCCAATAAGTTTGACATGGCAATGAAGGTAGTTTTGTTAGGGGAATACAAAGATCCCGATTCGATGATTAAAGAAAACCCAGAGTACTGGAAAAAGGCGATTACAGAAGCAGTACCGGTAATGGACTTCTATTTCGATATTGCAACACGTAAGTATGATGTAAAAAAACTGGAGGACAAGAAACAGCTGGCAAGAGAACTACTGGCAGTTATAAACAAGCTAATCGATCCAGTCGAGAAAGATTTTTATATTAAAAGATTAGCTCGTACCGTAGATGTTGAACCAGCAATTTTATACGACACACTAAAGCGAGCACCCCAGCCAGCAAAAACCGAACCAAAAGCTAGTCCTACCCAGGTGGAAAATCTGTCTCCGACCTGGCTGGAGGAGAGGGCGGTAATGCTACCTATGTTGTCCCCCAAGCTTATCCCCCGATTACTTGAGGTTGGTGGCAGGATAAAATGGGCTTCTGGACTGGCAAATACCATTTACGATGCAATCCAATCTTGGTATACTTCCAACGCTATCTTCCAGGCTGAAGATTTTTTGAAACGGCTCCCCGAACCAGCCAAGACATCTGCTTTGGAATTACTGCTGGTTTTAGAACAGAATTACACAGAAGTTTCGATGGAAGATCTAGAAAGAGAGATGAAGTTCTATCTAGATCTGCTGGTGAATCGTTCTGCTACTATTAAAAGGAATGAACTGGCAGCAGCAATTGCCGAGGCGGAAACGAAGAATGATCAGGCAAGAGTAGCAGAGCTTCTAAAAGAATTAAACCAATTATAGATAATAGTATTTAACTGACTTTCTATGGCGAGAAAAAAATCCGCGCCGAAAAAGAAAGCAGCCTCCCGCACGGCGGGTAAACGGGCGGTGGTTCGCAAGCGGGCGACCGTCGGGAAAAAGCCGGCAAAAAAAATCGCAAAAAAGGTTGTAAGAAAAATGGGGAAGAAAAAACCAGCCAAAAAACCAGCCAAGAAATTGGTCCGTAAGAAAGTTGTCTCCAAACGGGTTGCTAAACGCAAACCGGTTTTGAAGAAAAAACCGAAAAAGATAGTGAAGAAGGTGGCAAAGAAGCGCTTGGTAAAAAAGCAGGTTAAAAAGACTGGTAAGAAAGTAGTAAAGAAAGCTAAGAAGCTTGCTGTAAAGAATGTTGTCAAAAAGAAGAAATCGGAAAAGGAAGAATTGCTTGGTGAACCAAGGCCAGAAGATCCAAAGCTTAAGATGTTTGAGATAGAGGATGAAGAGGAAGCTGGAAAGAAGTGCAAACGAAAAGACTCTGGTATAGGGAACTTGCCGGGGCCGGTAGCTGACTTAGTTTCGGCTGGAAAGGCAAAGGGCTTTATTACCCAGCAGGAGTTAGAACAGGCGGTTCCAAATGTAGAGAAGCAGATTGAAATGCTCGATTTACTATTCCAGATCTTAATGGAAGAAGGAATCGAAGTTGTTGATGTTCGAGATGATCTAATCTGGTCGTTGGCAGAAGACAGTAAGATGAGCAAGAAAACTGAGGCGACCAAGAAAAAGATGCGGAACAAGTTGGATGTGAATATAGATCCACATTTGCTAGAAGACGACATTAGCGATGACTCGGTAAGGATGTATTTGAAAGAAATAGGACAGGTTCCTTTGCTTCGAGCAGAAGAAGAAGTTGCTTTGGCAAAAAGAGTAGAACAGGGAGATGTGTTGGCTTCTAAACAACTAGCAGAAGCAAACTTACGACTAGTAGTGTCTATTGCCAAGAAATATATTGGCCGAGGCTTGTCTCTTCTCGATCTTATTCAAGAAGGAAACATTGGTCTAATGAAGGCAGTCGAGAAATTTGACTGGCGAAGAGGATTCAAATTCTCTACCTATGCTACCTGGTGGATTAGACAGGCAATTACTAGGGCTATTGCAGATCAGGCAAGAACTATCCGTATTCCTGTCCATATGGTGGAAACGATGAATCGTTTGGCACGTACCCAGAGACAACTAGTACAGGAACTAGGACGTGAGCCTACTCCAGAAGAGATTGCTAATGAAATGGAATTGGAAGTAGAGAAAGTAAACCATATCCTAAAAATCTCCCAAGAAACGGTATCTTTGGAGAAATCGGTGGGAGATGAGGATGATTCACTTCTGGGTGACTTTATTCCAGATGAAGATAACCTTACGCCAGAAGAAGCTTCGGCTTACGAACTTCTGAAGGGAGATGTGGGCGGAGTATTGGATTTGCTTAGCCCAAGAGAGCAGAAGATCCTAAAGTTACGTTTTGGTTTAGGTGGTGAATGGGCGCATACACTAGAGGAAGTGGGAAAGGAATTTGGAGTTACTCGTGAGCGTATTCGTCAGATTGAGGCTAAGGCTTTGATGAAGCTGAGGAAGAGTAAGGATAGTAAGAAGTTGAAAGATTATTTGAAGTAAATTACAATTACCGCGTTATCTTATTGGTGACGCACATTCCGGGGTAGCTTAGCGGTAAAGCAATCGACTGTTAATCGATGGACCGTGGGTTCGAATCCCACCCCCGGAGCCAAGAGAAAAAGCAAGGAGTTGGCCCTGATTTTTTCTTGGCCGCAGTATCATGGATTTGAACCTGCCGTCAGGCTTGGGTGCGTCCGTTCAGCTGCTCTATAGTTTTGTGTCATTCCTTGTTGCAGCTGAATCGCAGGGCCCCCGGAGCACCCGGGAAATCGTCCTACCGTCCCAGCCAGTGATGGATATTTGGTTAATTGTAGTGTGGGTTCTCTGTTGTAGTGGTTGAGAAAATTTTGCCCCAAATAGCAAAATAGTTGGTCTTGGTACATAATTATTTTCCAATCTGCGGTGGGGTCTAGAGTCTACCAAGCTTGACTTTCTACTGATTTTGATATATTGTGTAATTAGGGTAGTTTTTTTGAGGTAGGATGAAAAATATCAAGACCACATCTTCTAGTTCTAAAATATTTTATCCTTTATATATATTTTTAGGGATTGTTGTCGTTTTTGCCGCCTCTTTGGCTTTTGCGTATTCAATCCAGACTGAAAGACCACGTGATGAACATAATATCGGGGTAGTTAGTGCAACGTCCCTGCCGCCTATGGTCAGCCAAACGCTCATGAGTGAATTGGCGCTATCTAGTATGAATCTTTTTCTTATTCTGAGAGAAAGTGAAGGTACCTATGAACAGGTCATCGTTACTGAGTAATTTTTCAAATAAACAAAAAAGTTGTTTTTGGGTTAGTCTTTTTTTGGTTATCTTTTTGTTTAATATCCCTTTGCCTGTGTTCGCTTGGGGAACAAAGTATTATGGGCCCGATCAGCTGACGGATGCTCAATACCGGGCTCTCACCGGGGGTCGCGATTACAAGATTGTTGGAGATGAGACCAATCTTGGTTTTTACAATAACCTACCTATTTCGATAGACGGTAAAGGACTATGTCCAGAAGAAAGCAGTGTTGGTAACCTTTACGCTTTAAAGGCACAAGAAACCGAAGCTGTAAAAACTCACAACACCGAAGTTCAGAAGGTTGTGGATAAAATCACGACTATGGGGGAAGATTTGAGAAGCCAAAGAGATTCTTTAAACGATGCTTTTACTTTTTTGCTGAGAGGGGATTTACGGATTAACAATTTCAAATCACGTATTTCTTCTAACATTAAAGCAATAAATGAAATTGAAAAAATAATCTCCAGGACAACCGATAGCAACGTATTAAAGCAGCACAACGAAAGACTGGACAAATTGAATTTTAATCTTTCCTCGCTAATTGAAGAGATGAAAAGTTTTCGGTCTATGGATAATTCTAGAACTAGGATTGAGGGTGCGGTGCTTATACCTGATAGGTCCTGGGGAGGTTTATTAAAAAAACTCGGGATTGCCGAAAAGAGGGAAAATAACAAATTTTCCACTAAATCTATGACTTGGGGTGAGGCAGATGCAATCATAAACAAATATGTAGACGCAGATGCCATTGATATGTTCTCGGTAGATTTATTAAAAGAAAAAGGTGTCGGAATTATAGACGAAAAGAAAGAACTCGCTGGGGAAAAGATTCGAGAATTTGATAAAGCCATTAGAGAGAACGCCAGCCAATGGTCAATGGCTGAAGCGGAGATGCAAAAACTGCCGTCTCACCGTGTAACCACAAAAGAGGCGGAGAAGATTGCAAAAACAGTAAGGGGCAAACAGAAAGGTTTCGTCTGGAAAGAAGGTAACGACAAACCAACTCAGGTTGCTAATTGTGTTACTGAAGAGGAGGCGCAAAAGCGGGGCTGGAAAAAGGTTACGGCGGGTAACATAGATAAGTTTAACGCCCAATCTTCTTCTCGCCCTCAACGGACTAGGCTCGATAAATATTTTGCGGGTTTAAAAGATGCTGATAAAAAATACCGCCAAGGAGATATTACCCGTGCAGAACGAGACGAAATGAAAGAGCAAATCTGGCGCTGGTTTCATCAATAATAGAGGCGTGGATTTTTATGATCGTGCCCATGATGCCTATAGGGCTCAATCGGCCAGGTTCCAGATGTACCAACACCTCAAAATGGGCCCTAACTCGTCTATTAGAGGGAAGTCTTATGATGACCCCAAAGTTCAAAAGGCGATTGATGAAGCAATGTTGGCTAGAGGGGATTTTGGTACTCTGCAATCAGGAAGAGACTACTGGATGTTTAACGCCTATATCAATGCTAAGAACGATACTAGTCACCCCTGCTGGGGTGCATCGATTTCCCGCCAAGCATGTCAGGAAAAATTAAAACAAGATTATGAGAATCGCTATAAAGGTGCGAGCAGTTGTCTGAATTATTAAAGAAAAAACCTACTGACAATAACCTTTAGAGTCAGTTGTCTAATCAAATCTGCCCGATTGGGTTTTTCCCAGTTGTTGAAGATGGAGCTCAAGGGAAAATCATCAGTTGTGTTGAAGACCCTAGCTCAGTTTTAGTTTATGGATCCTCAGTTCAGAAAATGTTTCCGGAGGATTGCGACAAATATGGTAATTGCTATAGTCCTGAATTCTATTCGGGAACACTTTACTGTGAAGACTCTACTGGCAAATGTTTACCACCAAGTAAAGCTAACTGTCCCAAAGGAGTAATCGAGGACGATGTAACCGCTACAACAGAAGGTCTGTGTAGAAAAATTTATGAAGAGCCATGGTGGACAGGCGCGACTCTTGACTCCGAGTTTACCAAGAAGGCTATCAAAGATTTTGCAAAAGAGAATGGACTTTCAGAATCTGAGGTTAGGTCGGCAATCGAAAAGGGTATCGGAGGTCCCACTCAATCCCAGATGAAGATTTTGGGTAAATCCTATACCGCTCAGCAGCAAAGTGACATTGCATTATCACTAAGACTCGTGCGTGGATCGATTAGCAGGAATCCAAAGAGAGATTTTACTAGACTGATTCACAATCTGAGTAAGTACATCGAAGATGGGTCTCTACCTGCTAGTTGGATTCCCGGATTGAAAACTCAAATAGAAATCTTGCGTCTCTTTGACACCAAATCAAGCACAGCTAGTAAATCAACTATTCGGCGGGATCCTATGACCCCGGTTATATTCTGATAAGGGATTGTCTTTAATTTTTTAAGTTAGTCAGTTATTACGTCACAAAGCCTGCTTAAAATCCATAGCAAGACAGACCCCTTGCCACTATCTCATTTGTCTATTTTCTCTTTAAGGCTCTATAATTGACCTAGATACCCCAATGCCGTCTCGAAAGGTCCTAATTATCTCCTTGGGGCACCAATCCAGACCGAGCTGTTGAGCCAACCAGTGCGCGAGCAAAGCGACCCAAGTGCGTTAGTTGGGTCTAGAAGCGGAAAACCCCTTCCCAGAGGGCGGTTTTATGTTATGATGGCCTCGTCAACCCGAAACCTTTAAAGTTTGTATTTTTAGTAGGCCCGAAGCAGAAGCAGTATTCTCGTCAAACCGCATTGCGGTCAAAGACGGGCAGATGCTCTGCTTACCGTAATGCTCAGCCTTCGGGCCAGAGGTTTCGGGTTGACTAAGCGTGAGGTCTGCCCCTTTTTGAATAATTCATCAAAAGGTCGGCAGGCCACAGCTGGTAGTATAACTCGAAGCTATGGCCATCATTATTACCCAACCAGGCAAAAAGGCTCACAAGGTCGAACAGTCCAAATTCGATCTTGAAGATTCTTTGCAGAAATACATCTACGAGAACCCCGAAGTGGTTCCGCTTTACGATATCAAAGAGAATGTTCGGCCGTTGATCCTAGTCCGTGAATATATGACTAGTAGCGGCCCCATTGATGCTATTGCCATCGATACCGACGGTGATATTTATCTGATCGAAACCAAGCTCTATCGCAATGCCGATAAGCGTAGAGTTATTGCCCAGGTTCTGGACTATGGAGCATCGCTTTGGAAACACGACACCGATTGGGAGCAATTTACCGCCACGATAGAACAAACTACCCGTGCCCACTTTCAAACCGGGCTGTTCGAGCGGATGCAACAAGAGTTGGGCCTAAGTGAAGCTGAAGCTCAACAGCTCTGGGATACTGTCCGCACCCACTTGGATGATAGTAATTACAAGTTTGTTGTCTTGATGGACTCACTGGAAGATCGTCTGAAAGATCTAATTGTCTACCTCAATCAGAACAGCAAGTTCGATATCTATGCTGTTGAACTAGAATATTACAAACATGACAGCACTGAAATTGTCATACCTAAGTTATTTGGGGCTGCCACCAAGAAGGATGTAACTGCCAAGTCCAAACCATTAGATATTCCTGCGGACGAAGATTTTCTGTCTGCCTTTGGTCGTTCTGCCAAGATCCAGGAATATCTTCAGCTGTTTAACTCAATTCTTAGGGGTGACTTTGGTGAATTGGGGGTAACCGCCAAGAGAACATCGAAGTATCTCAATATTTATATCGGCACCCAGCCTCGCCATAAGGCAACCATTATGTTGCATATTGACCCAGATTTTGAAGGTGGAGGGCCACAGTTCTGGGCCGATGCTCCAGTGGCTGATGCTTTGGAAGGAGTTGTTAAAAAGTCTATCTCCGGAGTGGAGCTATTACCTCGTCGTGATGCTAACATCTATGCAAAACTAGCCAAATGGTCTTGGGGGAAGGTCAACGTTAAAACCCTTGAGGATGTTATTCGCCAATTAGCCAAGGAAATTAATTAGCGTCTTATGAAAAACAAATCTCTTCCCAGCCATGTTTCCATCAAAATTCCGCTTAGTTTCCTGAAGCATAGATGGTTCTTGTACGGCGCAATCGCCGTAATCGTTTTAGCCGGCGGAACCTACTGGGCTCTTGGCACGCCTCAGTATTCGATGTGGCAACTGAAGCAAGCGGCTCTCCATCAGGATGCGGACAAGGCGATGCGGTTTATCAATATAGATAAGCTGATGGACAACATCTGGCCCAAGTTTAAATCGGCGATGATGGCCGAGGCCACCAAACAAGAAGATCCGTTCGGGATGATCGGTGTGATGTTGGGTTCTGGCCTAATTGACGGTATGCAGCCGACACTCAAAGAAGAATTAACGAAGGGTATTAAAAATAGTATCTCTGGCAAGTCTGACACCGAAGGGGGCGAAACGCAGGATAGCTTTATTTCAAGCAAAGAGGACATCAAAAAGATTCGGCTGGAGACCAGCCAAGGTAAGGTCTATGTGGTAATCCCAGCCGAGGTGGCCGAAGAAGATTCTGATCTAAAGTTTATCGTTACCAGAGCCGAAGATGGCCGATATTGGCAGATTACGGATATGGAAGCGGACTGGTCTAATCTGTTTGATTCGAAGCAGCCGTAGTCTGCAGTTCCAGCTTGCCGTCGGTAAAGACAAGGTTGGTTTTGATGTTGTCTAAGATTTCCCGTTTTTCTTCAGGAGTGCCTTCCCGAAGCATATATTTGGCATAGGTTCTAAGATCTACTTTGGGAATTTTGGCGTCCTCCGGTTTCATTCCCAATACGCCTCGGGTGAATTTATTGAATCGATCTATTTCTCCTTGCAGTTTCTGTTTCATCCCGATGCGGTCAATCTCGATCTTGTCGATAATCTCCATGAACTGTTCCAGTAGAGCATCCTCTCGGATATAGGGCTGTTTACACTTTTTGCGTTTGCCGTCAGTACAGTGGTAATAGACGTATCTTTTGACATCGCCGTTCTTCAGATGTTTAAATTTTTCCTCAGCGGTAATACTGCATCCACAGTGTCCGCAAGTAATTATGCGGGTAAAGTGGAAGCAGTTCTGGCCATTGCGTTCTCGTTGTGAGGTGGAGATTCTTTCTTGTACCTCATCAAACAGTTCTTTAGAGATTAACGGTTCATGTTTGCCTTGATAGGTTCCTTCGCCATATCCGAACTCTCCGTAGTAGAAGGGATTTTTGAGAATGGTATATACATTACTAAGCGGCATCTTACATCCGCCTTTGCTCTTATACTTCATGTCGTCATTAACCCAGGAGTAGAGGTCTCGTCCGCTGTAGCCTTGCTTAGCTACCTTATTAAACATCTCTTTGATAATCGGAGCTCTTTCCGGATCAATGACAATCGTGCTGTTGATTCTGTCATTTAAATAACCCGGCGGAGCCACTCCTGGACGCCAACCCATTTCGCATTTGGTTTTCATTCCTCGCTTAGTGTTGATGCCTCGGTTGTCATTTTCGAGTTTGGCTTGAGAGCAGAGGATCATCAGTAAGAATTTTTCATTGGGAGAGTTCTTAAATGTTTGTCCCGGTGTTCTAATCTCTTCCAAGAATCCCTGATCCATCAGATCTACTAATGAGCCAAGGTCACCGGCATTTCGACTTAATCGGTCTGGAGCCCAAGTCAGGATGGCGTTAAACTCTCTTTCTCTGATCCGTTCTAACATCTCTTTGAAAGCGGGCCGTTGGCCGGAGTCCTTGGCTGAGTGGCTCTCTCGGATTGTCTCAACTACCATTACACCGTCCCGGCGGGCGATAGCTTCCATCTCCTTGATTTGAGAGTCGATGGAAAGGGCCTGTCTTTCGTCCTGCTCCGAGGACTTTCGGGCATAGAGGCAGTACCTAACGTTTGGTTCCAAAGAGGCCTCAAAGACCTCTACGGGAGCCTCCAAAGTCGTCTTATCTTTCGCCATATTTTCCTCCATTTGTCCATAGGGCTATATCAAGGGTAAGGATGCCCGAAAGGGGCCCAAAGTCCAGCTATTTCCAGATTTGGAAAATGCTTCGCAAAAGGCCATAATAGAGTTAGGGTAATGGGGCACATATGGCAAATAACCAACAGAAAAAATTCACTTTTATAGATCTCTTTGCGGGGATAGGTGGAATCCGCATTGCTTTTGAGCGTGTTGGTGGGCAGTGCGTGTTTACCTCAGAATGGGACGGGCCCTGTCAAAAGATGTACGAGGCCAATTTTGGGGAGATACCGTTTGGGGATATAACGAAGATTAAGGCCAAAGACATCCCAGACCACGATATTCTTACGGGCGGGTTCCCTTGTCAGTCATTCAGCATTATTGGTAATAAGCTTGGGTTTGCTGACACAAGGGGAACACTATTCTTTGATGTAGAACGCATTCTGCGAGAGAAGAAACCCGAGGCGTTCTTACTCGAGAATGTTAAACAACTTGTTACGCATGATAAGGGGAGAACCTTCAGGGTGATTCTTGAGAAACTCAACAAGCTCGGCTACTTTGTGCACTATAAGGTTCTAAACGCTCTTGATTTTGGTCTGCCACAAAAAAGAGAGCGTATTATCATTGTTGGATTTAAGAAAAACTATCCATTTCATTTCCCTCGCGCTGGCACTACTCACAAGAGTCTGGTTGAAATACTGGAACCAGAGGATCAGGTGGATTCAAAACATCATTTGAGCGCATATTTTGCCCAAAAGCTTAAAGAAAAAATCAAGGAGCAAGGCAAGACTCCGCCAGGGTGGCCATCTATCTGGCATGAGAACAAAGGGGGTAATATCGGAATGCATCCTCATTCGTGCGCTTTGCGAGCCAACGGTTCCTATAATTATCTGACCGTGAACGGCAAGAGAAGACTAACACCCAGAGAGATGCTGCGTCTTCAAGGATTTCCAGATGATTTTAAGATTGTTGTTCCAGATACTCAAGTACGCAAACAAGCTGGCAATAGCGTCGCTATCTTGGTAATCGAGGCCGTTGCCCGGGCGATGACTGAAGCTATGTCTCAAGAGCCCCAGATGGCTGAATCGAAATTAGAACAGCATTCATTATTCAAGGAAGTTGTCCATGCCTAGCAATGACCCAAAATCCAAACAGGCCCTAGATAAGCTGATTCGCAAGTCGAGAGTCCATTTGTATAAACCCATGCAGATTGCTGAAATTCTGTATCATCAACGCAGTGGCAACAAAATGGACTTGAATGATCTTGAGTCCTACCGAAATATCTCAAAGAAATGGCGTGACGAAGTATCGACATTGTTAGTGGGGAGACACAGCACTTCGAGCCAGAAATATCAGGATAATGTTTTTGAGGCCAATGCTATGCCACCTCAACTGTTGGCAGATTTGGGAGAAATCAACATAAAAGGCAAGGGTCTGGTGGAGGCCTATGTGTACAGGTCTCTTGAGGCTCGGCTTTCATCAATTAAGATGGTCGAGCAATATATTTCCAACATCACACCGGATAAGTTTTCCCTCAAGACGCTGGTAAAATTGTTTACTGCGACGCCTGGGTTGCGGAGGAGCATAGATAAAATTTACGAGATTCTTGTATATGCTCTATTTTCGACTGTGGTAAGAGCTCTCAATGCGAGAGTCACTTTGGAAATAGATAAAAATGCAGAGGTGCTTCGTGACTTTGAGCGATTCATAAGGATGGTGCTTGGTATAGACGCAAAGAAGCATGAGATAACTATGCCTGCCGCTTTATACCGAGTGGGTGTAACCAACGCCGCCGATAGGGGTTTAGATATATGGGCTAATTTTGGTCCTGCGGTGCAGGTAAAACATCTAACCCTAACCCCGCAATTAGTAGAGGACATTATCGGAGAAGTGTCGGCAGATCGGATTGTCATTGTTTGTCTTGATGCCGAGAAAAAAGTAATTGAGTCTTTACTAAAGCAGGTTGGTTGGAATGACAGAATCCAGGGGATTATCACTATTAATGACTTGGATGAGTGGTATCAGCGATGTCTTAGCGCAAAATATCGCAAAAATCTGGGGGCGAATTTGTTGAAAGATGTTTCAAGAGAGTTTGCGAATGAGTTCCCAACTGGCAACCAACTCGGGCCGTTCATGAAGAAGAGAGGCTATGACAAAGTGACCTTGCCTCCAGACTGGAAAATCGTTCTGTAATGGACATTGTATCGGTCAAAGAGCGTGGCCGAATTATGTCTCAGATAGCAAACAGAGATAGCCAAATCGAGATGCTGTTTCGGAAGTTGTTATGGTGTGCCGGTTTTAGATATCGCAAGAACGTAACTTCATATTATGGCAAGCCAGACTTAGTTTTATCCAAATACTCAGCAGTGATTTTTGTTGACTCCTGCTTTTGGCATGGTTGCAAGCGGCATTGCAGAATGCCGGCCAGTCATCAAGGTTATTGGAAGGACAAAATATCCAGAAATATTATTAGGGACAAAAAAGTCACCCAGCACTATCGCAGACTCGGGTGGAGAGTGTTTAGAGTCTGGGAGCACGAACTCAAGAGAGATGCTCGTGCCCCCATTGCAAAGATTCGTCACGTTCTGGCTGCTGGACCCCAGCCGTGAGGATCGGAGTTATCCATGTCATAGCGGAGCGTACCCCGTTTTCTGTCCCGTGCACCAGAGTCATACATGATGCCTCCGCTCAACGCTATGGGGTCATTGGATGGAGTGTTATTCGCTTGAGTTTCTTCCGCCAGCGTGGCTATGGCATCCGCCAAGTCCTTATAACGCTCTCGTCCGTAGCCAGTTAGTTGAGCAACCATCTCGGTCTCATATCCTTTTGGAAATAGGATAGTGCCATTACGCATCGCTGGTCCGGCGTTGACTATGCGGATTCTTTTTTCTCCTGTGTGGTTGACCGGTATTACCTTAATTCCTTTGTACTCCAACGACTGAACTAACCCCTGTTGGAAACCATTGCTTTCGACCCACAGTTGAACAGCGTAGCCCTTATCTGACCAATAGTGATAGATGAAGTGTAATTTCTCTAGGGCCGATGGGAGGTCCATTCTAGTATTTACGATCTCCGGTTCAGGCAGAATATAAACTTTCAGAGCGTCACCCGTTCCAAAAACAGCTCCGCACACAATGGCTGTTTTATCGGCTTGGTCTTTGACGGACACAGCCGGATCGACAGCGATGCCGATATACCGGAAACTCCTTTGGCGGAGATCGGGGGCGTTATCCTTCGACCACAAATGGATCCAATCCGGATGGATCGCCCGCTCAACATCCGAGATTATCTTTAGCAGATATTCTCTCGACCAACGAATCTCATCACCTACCATTCTTTTCTGTTC
Source organism: uncultured Candidatus Saccharibacteria bacterium (assembly GCA_964434605.1). Taxonomy (GTDB): domain Bacteria; phylum Patescibacteriota; class Kazan-3B-28; order Kazan-3B-28; family Kazan-3B-28; genus JAKLDB01. The sequence continues at coordinate 48,827 of CAYSVM010000001.1, read as the reverse complement.
TTCAATGGCTGCCATATCTGGATATTTTCCGGGCCAGAGAATATGGCCGTCACCATCGATGATTGGATAAGACCGAAACACCCCGTCCCGCTGGCCGGATTCGATCTCATTCTTTAACCGCATCATCAATGAATCCTCATGTAACAGGTTGCCTACGACCACGATGCGAGTATTCTTGTCGCCGGCAGGGATGACATCTCCGGTGAACCAATCGTAAGTTTTATCCCGACCCTCTTGAGTGCGGGTGGAGTTGGGGTCTTCGACATCGTCGCAGATTATCAGGTCGGGGCGGTATTCGCCGTGGCGGATGCCCCGCATACCTTCATCCACCGAAACTACTGTGATTCGGGCATCGTATTTCTCCAACAGCAAACTGCCACCGCCCCACTTGTCGTTGGTGCTTTTGAAGGGTCCCAAGTCAGCTTTCAGCAAAGTGTTGCCCGAAAGCTCCCGTTTGATGTTCCAGAAGATTTTAGTCACCATATTTTGAGTTTTGCTGAAGATCAGGACGTGCTTCACCTGCGGCTTGCCCATGATCGCCCACAAGGGGAGCGAGAGACTAAGAATCACCGACTTGGCTGCTCCCCGGAAGGCAGAGACCGCCAGCAGTTTGATTGACGGGTTTTCTGTCAGGGTAAAAATCTCCCGCTGGAAGTCCGCGGTTTCGTATTTGACGTATCTCGCCATATACATATGGAAGAACATAAAGTGGCTTTTCCGAGCCACTGGCACCCGGGTGGACTTTTTGTCGATTACTTTGTTAATGATTTTTTGGGTCTCTTCGTAGTTAGTCATTGTTGTCTCCTTTGGCTTTAGACTTATATACTCCGGCCAGCGACAATGCCTTTTTAATGAGGGCCCGTTGGGCCGGTGTTAGCGGACTGTCTTTGTGCTCGACTTTGGCCATTACCTGCAGCTTCTCAGCGTAGGTCTGGTGGTGATTTTTCAGCCAGAACATAATGCTGGTGAGATTTTGATTTTTGATAGCGGTCAGCAACTGACTTTCAGCTAGATCGTTGATTAGCTCACACCCTTCGGCCAAGGCCTCATCCGCTTGTTTGGCGAAGATTTTACTCCCCTGTTTCCAGCGATAGAATGTGGCCCGGCTGATGCCGACTTTCTGACAAGCAGTTTGGACTATGGGGGTTCGGCGGAGTATTTCCAACAACTCTTTCTTCTGTTGAGTGGTTCTCATGATATCCTTCTTGCTTTTTGTCCTGTATACCTTTCCCACCGATTGCGGATGACCTCGCAATACACCGGCGATTTTTCCATCAGGTAACACCGACGGCCTAATTTTTCGCAGGCGATTAATGTACTCCCCGAGCCTCCAAAGGGTTCAATGACCAAATCGCCCCGTTCAGTGAGGACTTTGAGGTAAGGAATAAGTGTCTCTAAGGGCTTTATTCCAAACACTAACGCCTGACCAGAACTTTTCTCGTCGGCTGCATTGAACTCGATAAAGTCAGTGGGTTGATACTTTTTGCCCTTTTTGTAACCCTCAAACTGAGGCTTACCGGATGTGGCGTAGAGAGCATTTTCGTATTCATTTTGGAAGAGTTCATTTTCTTCCTGCTCAGTATTAAGATTGACTTTACCAGATGTTCCCACCAGAGCGATATCGGTCTTGGAAAAGAACTTATACTTGGCAGCGAACCCTTGGTTGCGCGTGGGCACATGCCAAGTGATGGTATTGCGCCACCGCCAGTGTTTTTCGAGCTCGTTCCAGATGGTCCGGAGATTCTTTGGGTTCTCGAAGACGATAATTGAGAAGTCCGGCTTCTGCACCTTGGCGATGTTGGACATCCAATTTGTGGTAAAATTAGGGGGCAGGATATCGGTTTCGAGATATCGCCGATCTCGCTTGAAACCGAATCCCTCAGTGGCCTTGCCGTGTTTCTTTTTACCCTTTAGATAGTCAAGCAAATAAGGTGGGTCAGTTAGGCACATATCTACCAACTTGCCATCCATAAGTTTCAACACATCTTGTTCGACAGTGCTATCGCCGCAACATAATCTGTGGTCGCCCAGCGACCAGACATCTCCCTTTTGGATTTCTATATCTTTAATGTTCAATTTTTCCAGTTCTTTCTGAAGATCAAAAACTTCTGGCGTCTCATCGATGCCAATAATTTCGTCTAATTCTTGCGAGGTGAATCCGACATCCGAGAGTAGGGAAGGGGCAAACCCAGCCAGAAGTTTAAAATCCCAGTCACCAGTATTTTTGTTTAAGCGGAGCACGAGCTCCTTTTCTTTCTCGGAATCCGGTATGTCGACATAAACCACTGGTATTTGTTCAATACCAAGTCTATTTGCAATTTCCAAACGAAAATTGCCACCCAGTACCACTCCCTCTCGACCCGGTGCCTGATTTACTATAACGGGATCCACGATCCCGTATTTCTGGATACTGGCAGTTAGCTGCTCCACTGCCAAAACATCCCACTTGCGTGGGTTTCGACTGTACGGCTTCAGCTCGGAAGCCGGTACATAAACAATCCTAAGGTCACTCATAAAGAACCCTCCCGTAATTAATTAGTATGCGCGCAACTACGCACACCAAAGCACACAACAATATGCCTTCAATTACGACAGTATGGCTCAATTAGTGCCCTAGTTATCAAGTTGCGATTCTATTGTAGAAGTGTCTGTGGGTAGTGTCAATACCCCGCTCTGGAAGCGGAAAAGTATACCAAACTCTACCAACCATATCACCTATGGGGCGGGCGTATAATAGAAAAGTATGAGAAACGCTAGAGATAAATCTGCCCCCAAGAAAAAACTTTCCAAAATACCTGGGCTTAACAGAGATGATTTCGTGCGCCAATACGCTCAGGTTAAGGAACTTTATACTAACTTTGCCAAGGCAGTAGAGAGTATTGTTTATCAACTGGCAATTTACAATGGTTACAAGGTTCAGTCAGTATCGAGTCGATCTAAAGATATTGATAAACTCAGCGAGAAGATAGATCGAAAAGCAAGTCAGGAAAATAAAAACTATACGTCACTAGGCGACATTGAAGATTTGGCGGGAGTAAGGATTATCTTTTATTTGGAGGATGATCGCAAGAAGTTTATTAATGCGGTTTGCGAAAATTTTGGAGCGAAATCTGTACGAGTGGAGGATAAGGATGAACCAAGCGGATATAGGGCAACTCACATTATTTTACGGCTGGATCCCGAGAGGCTCAGTATGCCGGAGTACGCACGCTACAGGGGTCTAAAGTGTGAACTACAGATTACCTCGGCTCTTTATCATGTTTGGTCGGAGATGGAACATGACATCATCTACAAGCCTACTGGTGACAAGGAGGAGTTGGATCGTTTGGGCCTTGCTGATTTGGAGAAATCTTTCCAAAAAACCATGGATGACCATATTCGCGCGGCTTCGGAGCAGTTTAACTTTATTAGTAAAAGATATAAGGAAATTGCCGAGGCCGGCAAGCTATTATCGCCCGATGTGCTTGGTGACATACGCAAGGCAGAAAGCAATGACAAGATCGAAGCCGTACTAGAAGTATTAGCAAAATTTGCCCATAAAAAACCGGATTTGGCATTTGATGTGATTAACTTAATTCTTCGTAAAAGACCATTATTGCCGAAGGCGGTGGCCAAGTTCGGCGATCAAGAAATCTTAGGCAAGACACATGAGAATATCGAGATCAAGGCGATGGAGATGCTGAATACTATCCGATATCACAAGTTTGACGATGCATTGCGATTGACGAGCGAGTTAATTCGCAAGAAGACGGGTGCCGTCAAGGACGTGGCGAAAAATATTGTGGCGGAATGTGCCAAGTACAATTATAACTTTATTTCTCAGGTTAAGAATTATGGCCCACAGGGGAGAATGCTAAAGTTTATGGAGAGCTGGCCGCTGGGGGAGCAATTAAAGAACCTTGAATTTGTTGAGGTGGCTTCGCGGGAGTTATTAGGGTTAGATATTGAAGGCACCTCATACCCATCAGAAGACCAGATTACTTTTCACCGAGGGGCAATTCAGTCCACCGACTTCATAAAAAAACTAAGGCGAAAAGTTATAGCTATCGTAGTCAAGCTCTATGGCCACGTTGATGATATTAATAAATTGCATCTGGCGAAGATTCTGGAGGTCGCAACGCAGTTGCCGATGCATCCCAATTATGGGGATGACCTACGGAAGACGGTGTTAGACGATCATGAGTATTTATTAGAGATTTACCGCAAATTCTTGTTCCCTGAAGGTCGCAATCTATCAGGGAGTTTGGCTGTAGCTGAGGAAATCGAGTCGCGGCTCTACTGGCTGATGAAAAATGCCGATTTTAAGACAGAAGCGGCAGTGGAGCTCCGAAGCGATATTATCTCGGATAAAGATTACAATTTTTTCAGGTTGTTAGCCGGCGATGAGATTACCTTCCGGGATGATAATAATTGGGAAGGGGCTAGAAAGGAACGTATGGCCCTGATGGATGCGGAGCTAAAGAAAGTGCGCAAGACAAATATACCGATCTGGGTTGATAAGCTAAATCGGGTGGCCGCTCAGGCGGGTTTAGTGGAGAGATGGCAGTTTCAGTATCTAGAGATATTTTTGCGAAATCTCGCATCTTCTAAGCCAGATCTTGCCAATACAATTATGATCGATGCGGTAAAAGGAAATAAGCCCATCTTGCAGTTCATAGCCAGTATTCTTATCGGCTTTCGAGTTGGTAATCATATGCAGGAATGGGATGCGGCCGTAAAATTTTTAATTAAAAGAAAGAACTATAAACTCATCATCGCTATTGCTTATTCCTTGGCCCAGGATGGGACTGGGGTTAGGGATGATGATGTGAAACTCCTTGAGTCGTTATCGAGTTTCAAGGGCGGCTTCCAATTTTTGTCAAAGTGGCGGTCTGATGCGGAAGTTAATCATGCTGTCATGTGTGCCTTGTTGAATCTATTCTCCCGAAAGCCGGAGGCAATGGAGAGGCGACTGGTAGAAATGTTGAAAAAGACGCCAGAACTT
>CAYSVM010000001.1:9788-43830 GCA_964434605.1 uncultured Candidatus Saccharibacteria bacterium | reverse complement strand
GATCCAAAGAGTCTCATTCGCCATTGCCAGGGGTCAGATTGATCCTACACAATTTAGCGATACAACGGTTGGTTTTATAAAAGAATGGTTGATCGAACTGGCGGATTTAGAATACGATGCCCAAGAGATATTAGTCGCATTGAGCCGGAGGGACCCCAGAACCCCATTTGATGTTATGTGGGGGCGGTTGCAGTATGAAACGTCTGAGAAGATCGCCAAGAACCGATGGATTAGTGGCAAATATTACGACGCGATGCCTCACCACTTCAACCCATCGCTGGTAGATTTTATAAAAAACAATCCAGATTCAGCTGTGTATATGCAACAGTGGTTCAGCCAGCTACCGGATAAATATTCAATCTTATACTGGGGCGTGTCGAGATTGCTAACTGCTTTGGGTGATTTTGGTAAGTTGTTAATACAAACATGGATAGAAAAAGGTGGGGTGCTGGGCATCAAAAAAAGTGTGCGTTTGCTGGATAAGTTTGAGCGAGTGGACAGCGATCTTCCAATGAAAATTATTGATCATACTGACGATAAAAAGGTGATTAGTGAAGTTGCGGCCGCTCTTAGTTCAACCGGAGTGGTGTCGGGAGAAGATGGTATCGCTAGGGCATATGAGTCACGGGCGGAGGGGCTTAAAAAATATCTCAAGAGCAAAAGTAAAAGGGTGCGTACTTTTGCTCGAACTATGATAAACAATCTTACTGAAAATGCGCGACGAGAGAGAAGCAGGGTGGCCGATGACAAATTAACAAGGCGGGTAGAATTTGAGGGCTAATTAAAGATGCGATTAACCGATAAAGAAATAGAAGATTTCCAGAGGATTTACAAAAAGGAGTTTGGAGTCAAAATTAGCAAGAAAGACGCTCTGGAGCAGGGGACAAAATTGCTTAATTTAGTGAAGGTGATTTATCGGCCACTTCCAGTATAAGGCCACGAAAATAGCCCAAAGTCTAGTCCAAAACAGTAGACTTGCCACTGTCTCATTTGTCTCATTTTCTCCTAAGGTTCTATACTAGACCCAGATGCGTTCGAACCCTTCCAAAACCTCCCGATTATCTCCTTGGGTGGGGGTGCTAAACCCAGCTGTTGAGCCAACCAGTGCGCGCTTGCCCACCGTAGCTCGGAGAGCGAAGTTGGGAGCAAAACGACCCAGACGACTAATTGAATTTCTAATCTTATGAAATATACACAACCTCTGATTTGGGTTTTGGTAATTGTTGCCCTGGGCGTAGGGGGATACTTTGCCTATCAGTGCTATATGGATAGTAAATTACTCTCGACCAATCTGACCCAGAATACTTCTGGTGTTTCTGGCTCTGGGAGTGTTGATGAGGATAGTCTAATCAATAACTCTCTTCCCCAGAACGACTTGAGCAACACATACACTCGCAAGGATTTTGGATTTGCTTTTGAATATCCCAAAACGCACAATTTACAAGTTTTGAATGAATATCCCGATGTGACAGGAAGGGGCAACGCAAAACTTTACGCATATATTGGATCGCCAGATTTTTCTTCGGGTATAGGAGATATCCAGAATTATTTAGGGGTATCTTATTACGACGTCTCTGTTAGCGCATCTATCCAGCGTATATTGAGTGCATTTTCAGATGGGATTAATCCGACTATAACGAACCGTTCAGCCACAAGACAAAACTCTCATGGATTGATGTATGAGACATTTGACATAGATACTAGTTTAGACAATTACACTGATCGGACTAACTATGTTGCAGTTGCGCTATCCGATAGTTCTTCCGTGGTGTTTTTTATGGACGAATTTACTACTCAAGAATTGCAGGATTTAAGTAAAAAAATATTAGCTACAGCTACTGATACTATTAGGAAGACTACTAAGGAAGACAATAATAGCCCCAAATTTACCGAGGGGTATGTGGACGGCTCATACTATCGTAGCCAGAATTTTATAGTTGGCGAAAGTGGTACTTATGAATTCAATTCTCCAGCCCATGATATAGATGGCGATGTTCTTACTTACAAATGGTATCTCAATGGCGAATTAATCAGTACTACCTCCACTCCTAAATTAAGATTTACTACTAACTCCAAAATGATGCTTGGTGAACGGCATTGCGATGGTGGTAATTGTGTCATTGGCCCAGAGAATTATCTTAGAGTAGTTGTGAGTGACAGTAGGGGTGGGGAAGATGTTCGCAGTTGGGTTTTCGTAGTGTATAACAATCAACAGTATAGTGCATACACCCCCACTAGTACTGATCCTGTAAAAGTCGGGCCATAGTAGTCAACCCTGATGCTGTATAATTTTGCCTGTCTCGAAGTTTTGCTGGACAATAGAACATAGGTGGTTCTCTTCAAGGTTCTATACTAGACCCAGACGCATTCCAGTCCTCCCAAAACCTTCGGATTATCTCCTTTGGTGGGGGTGCTAAACCCAGCTGTGGAGCCAGATAGGACGATTATAAAACTTTTTAAACTTGTTTTGATTGACTTACAGGTTGTTTTATGGTATAATAATGTAATTAAAATAAAAAATAAATGATTTCAACCCATGTCTATATCTACGCATTGGTTAGCACGGGGCTTTTAGTTCTGTTGGCTAATTTTGTTACTAGGGTTGTTCCACGAAAACGTGAGAATGCTCATAAGGTATTAGGCTACTTTATGTCTTTGGCTGCGGGTGTGCTGATTGGGGATGCGCTCATTTATCTTTTACCGAAAGCTGTTCACGAGGGTTGGACGATCGGGGTAAGCGTGGCGATTGTATCGGGAATAGTCTTGATGTTTTTGTTGGAACAGAGTATTACTTGGCGAGAATTAAAAAACAGTATTCCAATGTCTCGTCGCAAACATGCAGCGGTAAGTAATTTATTTGGTTTTACCGCACAGAGTTTGGTAGATGGGCTAATAGTTGCTAGTAGTTATTTGGTTAGCTTGCCTATAGGGCTGGTTACTACTGGGGCGGTGATGATTCACCAAATTCCTCAGGAGATTTCGAACTATGTGATTTTGTGCAGAGCGGGAGTGAATAGAGTATTTGCTAATCGCGTGAATGTATTGGCCGTATTTATGTCTTTTGTAGGGGCAGGAGTATCTTTGTTGATACCGACTTTGTTTAAAGTATCTCTAGATTTGGTGGCTCCTTTTACGGCTGGTGTTTTTCTGTATGTGGCATTGGCTGATTTGACTCCAGATATTATTAGGGAAAGATCTCTCAAGATGACCATTTATCAGACACTTTTGTTTTTGGCGGGAGTGGGGCTAATTGCACTCATAAAATACTTTAAATTGATTATGGGTGCTCTTGATTAGCCTTGGTTTCGTTTAAGATCTTCAATTATCTTCTTGGGGTTATGTTTTGGATTAGACTGTTGAATACCTATCGAGAGGTTGGTGCTCTTCTTTATTTCAAGATTGCTTGGGTAGGGTTTTCGTGGATATACAGGTGCCCGCTTTAGGTGTGTGGAACGCTTGATCCGTTTTGTTCTATTCGACAATAGTAATGAACTTTCTTCTGTCCAGCTTCGGCGGAGAAAAGTTTATCTGGCGCGTAAGCTATAAGCTATTGGATCCTATTAGGATTCCGAGGGGTAGGCCGGAGAACTTGGTGTGGATAACAAAGAATGAACAGCGTCTTTCAACCCGTGCGGGGTAATACATTTGTGTTGCAGGAGAGTGGTTCAAAGTTTTGCTCTTCCCGCGTATGCGGTGCAGACATTACCACTGTAGGCGTGTATGTTATGACTGGGAAGCTGGATATAACGGTCAGATGCTGCACGATGTGCTTGCCGAAGAGATTGAAAAAGTTTCCACACGAGATCCTTTTGTGTTTTCCTTGGAACAAGAGGATCAGGTGGCAATTTCGTTCTATTCGTCTGGCGCAGATTTTGTTACATAGGGGGACGAGTGGATAAATCCGTTCCCTTTTTATTTAGTGTTAGAATAGCCGTATGGTAAAAGGATTTTGGGAAAAGTTGAAGAGGCCGATTTTGGCACTGGCGCCAATGGCGGATGTGACTGACGCAGCTTTTCGTCGGTTAGTTGCTAAGTATGGCAAGCCAGATGTGATGTGGACGGAATTTGTTTCATGTGATGGCCTGTGTTCGTCAAAAGGGAGAAAGGTTTTGTTGGCAAGTTTAAAATATGTTTCTGCAGAACGTCCGATTGTTGCACAGATCTTTGGGAGTAAGCCAGAGAATTTTTATCAATGCGCCAAGTTACTGAAAAAGCTGAAGTTTGATGGCATTGATATCAATATGGGATGTCCAGATAAAAAGGTAGAAAAACAAGGTGGAGGGGCGAAGCTAATACTAAATCCCGTTCTTGCAAAAGAGATTGTTCGGCAGACTAAGCGAGGAGCGGGTGGTTTGCCTGTTTCGGTTAAAACTAGAATTGGTTACAACAAAAAAGATTTGGAAGGTTGGATAGGAAGCCTAATTGAAGCAAGTCCGGATGTTCTAGTTGTCCATGCTCGTACACGCAAAGAAATGTCGAAAGTGCCTGCGGATTGGAAGGCGATAAAGGAAGTGGTGAAAATGGTGAAGAGATCGGGTAAAGATATTTTGGTAATCGGAAATGGTGATGTAAAAGATTTGGATGATGCTAAGAAAAAAATAAAGCAATCTGGTGCAGATGGCGCAATGGTTGGGCGGGGGATATTTGGCAATCCATGGTTTTTCAACAAAAGAAGAAAGAGAATTAGTTTGAAAGAAAAATTAAAAGTTTTAGTGGAACATGCCAGACTGTTTGAGAAGGTTTCGGAGAAGAAGAATTTTGCTGTAATGAGGAAACATTTCAAAGCTTATATCGTGGGCTTTGATGGGGCGGTGAGTCTGCGCGAAAAACTGATGCGGGCTGAAAATTCAAGAGAGGTGGTGAAGATTTTACGAGCAAAATATCCCAAAATTAGCTTCCAGAGATAGTTATTGCTATTATTGGGGAACTATGTATAATACTCTCGTTGGTAGGTTTTGTCGTTGTAGGTTTCGTTTTCCCTCATGTCTCTTTGGAGAGGGTGGGGAGTAGAAGGCCAGACGGGGTCACCCTACTCGTATATTATTCACAGATCCAAAGAAACATGGCTAAGAAATTGTTTGTTGGTGGGCTTAGTTGGAATACAACTGAGGACACTTTGCGCGATGCTTTTGCGCAGCACGGAACCGTGGCTTCTGCCCAGATCATCTTCGACAAGATGTCTGGTCGGTCCAAGGGTTTTGGTTTTGTTGAGTTCGAATCTGATGCAGAGGCCGATGCCGCCACTGCCGCTCTCAACGGAACTGAACTTGATGGCAGAACCATTACCGTCAACGAAGCGCGTCCAATGGGTGAACGCCCACCACGTCGCGATTTTCGTCGGTAATTGACTGAAAGTCTATAAAGTCCGCTCTGGGATTATTTCCGGGGCGGATTTTGATTGAAAGAAGAGAATGGTAGAATAGTATTAGGGTCGAGTTCATACAATCATTATTTTGCACTTATCATTATGTTAAATATCATTGCATTGATCCTGGTTATCATCGGTGGTCTGAACTGGGGATTGGTAGCTTTTTTCCAATGGGATTTGGTAGCCAACCTGTTTGGCGCTGGTGATATGTTCGCCCTGGTTCCACGTATTATCTACGGTTTGGTCGGTTTGGCCGCCCTCTACATGCTAGTGACGATTGGAACCTGGTTGAAGAAGTAATCACGGTATTATTTAAAGCGGCTCCGAGGAATCGGGGCCGTTTTGTTATATTAGGGGAGATGCAAGAAAGACTACAAAAGATATTGGCACAGGCTGGGGTGGCTAGTCGTCGCAAGGCGGAGGAACTTATTTTCAAAGGTTTAGTGAAAGTGAATGGTAGGGTAGTTACTACGTTGGGTAGTAAGTGTGATGTGTCCAAAGATAAGGTTGAATACAATGGTAAGCTGATTAGCTTAGGTGAGCCGGTAATTTATGCATTCTACAAACCAGCAGGGGTGACCTCGACCATGAGTGATCCGCACGCAAAAAAGACTATTGCAGATTTTTTCAAAGGAAGAAGGGTGTATCCAGTGGGAAGGCTGGATAAGTATAGTGAGGGGTTGATGTTGGTAACCAATGATGGGGATTTGGCGCTTACCTTAACCCATCCTAGATATGAGCATGAAAAGGAATATGAGGTTTTGTTGCAAGGCAAGAATGATGATAATATCCCTAAACTAGAACAGCGCTTTACAATTGACGGATATCGTACCCAGCCGATGAAACTATTGGAAGTAAAACAGAAAAAGGAACATCAATGGTTAGTTGGACTAGTATTGAAAGAGGGAAGGAAGAGGCAGATTAGAAAGGTTGCAGAGAAGCTGGGATACCAGGTGATAGATTTGAAACGAGTTAGAATAGGGAAACTCAAACTGGGAGGGCTTGAGCCGGGTAGGTGGAGAGAGGTTAGAAGGCAGGATATAATTTAGATGGTGCGGGCGTGTAGCTCAGTGGTAGAGCAGTCCCCTCATAAGGGATGGGTCGGAGGTTCGATCCCTTCCACGCCCACCACAAAAAGATCACCCGGGATGGGTGCTTTTGGTTGCGGGGGTGAGATTCGAACTCACGACCTTCAGGTTATGAGCCTGACGAGCTAACCACTGCTCTACCCCGCGAGCCAATGTTAGCAACTCATTTTATATCTGTCCACTCTCTTTATCCGACTTCGGGAGAATGGAAGATCAGTTGCCACCATTTTTCTGGGTTGGTAGGAGTATGTTTAGTGGTGGTTTCTTGGTCTTGGATGTTTCCTTTGGTAAACCTTTCGATATCCTCATTGGGGATAATGAGGACCGATTCTCCAGGTTTTTGGTAATTCAATTTTTCTCTGGCTTCCTTATCTTTAAATGCATCAGTTTGCCTGTAGGCAATTAGATTTTGCAGGTATTTGTTTCTGAGTTTCAGTTGAGCATTTTCTTCTCGAAGCTGGGCTAACTCTTTGTCTATCTGGTAGTTTTGCCAAATGGCTTGAACTGTGGAAACGGTGATATATACCAGGAGAATGGCCCCGGTGGTCATTAAGAGTCTCGCACGCAATTCCTTGCCCTGCGGTAGTTTGATTTTTACAACTGATTTGTTCATATGCTTGGTGCCAGGGGTGAGGATCGAACTCACGACCAATGGCTTATGAGTCCACTGCTCTACCACTGAGCTACCCTGGCTGGTCGTTATGCGGTACAGTATAGCTCCTGTTTGGGAGCACGACTTTAGTATAGTAGATTTGACGAGATGGAAAAGCAAGAACTAACAAAACTGGTTAGGAGAGAGCTTGGCAGGGTCAGAGTTGGCCTAGGAGATGTTTTGATTGTGGCGGTGTCGGGTGGTCCAGATTCAATGGTTTTACTTGAACTACTAAGAAAAGAAAGGGGGCGAAAGATAGTAGTAGTACATGTGAACCATGGATTAAGAAAAGAAGCGGACCGAGAAGAAAAGATGGTGGCTGGATATGCAAAGAAATACAAACTTGAATTTGTTTCACGGAAAGTTTCTTTGGGTAGCCGGAAGACTGGTATTGAAGAAAGAGCGAGAGACTTGCGCTATGCTGCATTGCAAGATGTTGCAAAGGAATATGGAGCAAGGTGGATTGTAACGGCGCATACGGCAGATGACCAAGTGGAGACGGTTATTGCAAACTGGTTGCGAGGAAGTGCGGTACGCGGGTTGGGCGGAATGAGAATGGTAAGTGGGAACATTGTGCGACCACTTTTGGGAGTTTGGAAAAAAGAGTTATTGGAATATGCTAGGAAGCATAGACTTAAATACGCTGTAGATAGTAGCAATATGAATTTGCAATTTACGCGGAATAGGATTCGTAAAAAGCTATTGCCACAATTGCGGAAGTTTAATTCCCATTTGGACATGCAGATATTACACAATAGTCGAATTTGGCAACAGGCAGACAATGCTCTTGGCCAATTAGCTGAAGAGTTTTTGAAAAAAGTTGGTCAAAGAACTGGGGCGGGGGTTGTATTATCTATTTCCAAACTCAGGGAACTGTCTCCTTTAATGCAAGTAGAGGTTATCAAGGGGGCAATCCGAATGGCAGGAGGTGGGTTGGTGGACTTGGAGAAGACTCATTTTGTCGAAGTAATGAAGTTAATTACAAGTCCCAAGAAACATGTTGCAAAAAGACGACTAGGGGGTGAATTGTTTGCTTCAAAGGTGTATGATAAGATTACGGTTAGTCAAAACTAGCCTATGCGTTCAAGTTCCAATAGAAATTTAGGATATATCCTATCTGTCATATTAGTGGCGGCTTTGTCATACAGCCTGTTTGGGCATAGTAATAAACCCTCCCAAGAGGTGTCTTTGAGTGATGTAATCGAGAGGGTAGATGCTGGACGGGTGGAGAAGATCGTGATTCGGGGAGATATTCTTAGAATATATACCACTGATGGTAAAGAGCTTGTGTCACGGAAAGAGACAGGAGTGTCGCTTGGAGAAAGTGGAGTAGATATTACAAAGACACAGATAGAAGTGCTGGATAATCAGACTGCCGGTATTTGGGTAGGTCTTTTGGGTACGGTACTGCCCTTCTTGTTGGTGATTGGATTTTTGTGGTTCATGCTTCGTCAGGCGCAGGGCAGTGGGAATCAGGCGCTTTCTTTTGGGAAATCACGAGCACGATTGATGATGGGAACGAAAAATAAAATTACCTTTAAAGATGTAGCGGGAGAAGAGGAAGCAAAGCAAGAATTGATGGAAGTAGTAGAATTTCTGAAGTATCCAACTAAGTTTATAAACTTGGGGGCAAGAATTCCCAAAGGAGTTCTTTTGGTAGGGCCACCGGGAACGGGAAAAACTTTAATGGCAAAAGCAGTTGCGGGTGAAGCAAATGTTCCTTTTTTCAATATTAGTGGGAGCGAATTTGTAGAGATGTTTGTCGGTGTAGGAGCTTCTCGTGTTCGAGATTTATTTGCCAAAGCAAAGCGCAATGCTCCAGCAATTGTTTTTATTGATGAAATTGATGCAGTTGGCCGCCAGCGTGGCGCGGGATTGGGAGGAGGGCATGACGAGCGCGAACAAACTCTTAACCAGATTTTGGTGGAGATGGATGGTTTTGAAACAGATACCAATGTAATTATTATTGCGGCAACTAACAGGCCAGATGTGCTGGATCCAGCTTTGCTTCGTCCTGGTCGATTTGACCGCAGAGTGGCGTTGGAGAGACCGGATATTAGAGAGAGAGAGGAGATTCTTCAAGTACATACTAAAAACAAACCACTTGATTCTACGGTTAATCTGAAAGCGGTAGCAGCGAAAACTCCAGGATTCGCCGGTGCCGATTTGCAAAACTTGGTAAATGAAGCGGCAATTTTGGCAGCACGAAGAAACAAGAAGGTTATTGGCCAAGAAGAGATGGACGAAGCGATAGAGAAGGTTCTGCTTGGCCCTGAACGTAAAAATAAGCTTCTGTCGGATAAAGAAAGAGAGATTACTGCTTATCACGAAGCGGGGCATGCGATTGTTTCTCATGTTCTTCCTGGTGCTGATCCAGTACAGAAAGTTTCTATTGTCAGTCGGGGGATGGCATTAGGTTATACCTGGAGTATGCCGGAACAAGATAAATATCTATATTCCAAGGAACAATTTATGGATGAACTAGCGACTGTACTCGGAGGTCGGATAGCAGAGAAGCTGGTGTTCAAAGAAGTTACTACGGGTGCAGCCAACGATCTAATGAGAGTGACTAAACTGGCAAGACAGATGGTAACAAAGTATGGGATGAGCGAGAAACTTGGCTCAGTTACTTACGGCACAGATGAAGATATGGTTTTCTTGGGAAGAGAAATTCATGAACAAAGGAACTACAGCGACAAGGTGGCAGCGTTAATAGACGAAGAGGTTTCTGTATTGCTGGAAGAGGCGGGAAAAAGAGCGGAAAAAGTATTGCGAGAATATGCCAAGGAGCTTAAGGCGATAGCCGAGGATTTGATTAGAAAAGAAACTCTGAGTCGAGAAGAGTTCGAAGCTTTTTTCTAAACTTTATTGATGTTTGGAAAATTAATTACGTGTAAGTTAGGAATACTAGAGGCAACAGCTGTATTGGCAGTTGCTTCTTTGGTGAGTCGGATATTTGGGTTGCTTCGAGACAGAACTTTAGCTACTCATTTTGGGGCGGGTAGTGTTACGGATGCATATTTTGCAGCGTTTAAAATTCCAGACTTAATATTCAACTTGCTGATTCTCGGCGCATTGTCGTCTGCGTTTATTCCTATTTTTACGGAATATTTACATAAGAATGGAGAGAACAAAGAAGAGGCATGGAGTATCGTGAATTCGCTGGTGAACATAGGGATAGTGATATTGGCAGCAGTATTACTTTTAGCTGCAGTTTTTGCACCAGTGTTGGCACAAGTAGTAGCACCGGGATTTGGTCGGGAAGAACAAACATTAACAATTTCTTTGATGCGAATAATGCTACTCTCGCCTTTGTTCTTTGGTATCAGCAATCTAGCTGGTGGGATTTTAAATTCATTTCGTAATTTTCTGGCTTATGCCGTTGCTCCCATACTTTACAATTTTGGGATTATTGCTGGTGTGTTGTGGTTAGTACCGCAGTTTGGAAACATAGGGTTGGCGTATGGCGTGGTATTGGGAGCATTTATGCACATGATAATACAGTTGCCGGGTGTATATGCACTTGGGTATAGGTATCGGTTTCATTTCAATTGGAAACATCCAGCCTTAAGAAAGATGGCATTCTTAATGATACCTAGAACTCTCGGAATTGCAGTAGCGCAATTCAATGTGGTGATAAACACAGTGATTGCTTCTACTTTAGCAGTAGGAAGTGTAGCGGTATTGAATTGGGCGGATAATTTACAGAGTTTGCCTATTGGAATTTTTGGCATATCTTTTGCGGTAGCAGTGTTTCCGGTTTTAGCGGAGAAATATACTTTGCAGAAATTAGGTGAGTTTCGAGACGATTTTATGCGGGTTCTGGGGCAAATATCTTTTTTGATCATTCCCACAATGGTGTTGTACTGGCTTTTGCGAGCACAGATTGTGCGATTGGTTTTGGGAGCTGGTCAGTTTGGATGGGAGGATACTAGGTTTACTGTTTCGGTGTTGGCTTTTATGACTTTTGGGATGATTGCTCAAGCTACTATTCCACTACTAGCTCGTTCTTTCTATGCCCTACAGGATACCAAGACTCCGTTGGTGGCGAGTATAGTCTCGTTGGTGGTGAATATAGCGATGGCGATTATCCTCATTCCTCACTTGGAAGTAGTTGGTTTGGGGGCAGCGCTATCTATTTCAGGGCTTACGAATATGTTGATATTGCTCATTTTGTTGGATCGAAAATTGGCAGGATTGCCCTGGAAAAAACTATTAGGTTCGATTACTAGGATGGTATTCGGAGCAGTAGCGATGGGTGGGGTGGGATATTTGATGTTACGGGTAATGGATTTGATTATAGAAACCCACACATTTTGGGGCTTGTTTGCGCAAACTGTGGTTACAGTTGTAGTAGCATTGTTGTCTTATATGGTAATAACAAAGTGGTTGAAGCTTGGTGAGGTAGAAATGATCACTAATCCAGTACGAACACTTTGGCGGAAAGTAAGGAAGGGATGAGTAAAAAGATTTTAGATAAAAGAAAAGGGCTACCGAATGGTAGCCCTGCGGAGTTTAACCGCTAAGGGGATGTCACTTTGGGGAAATGAAGGGTTGGTGCATTTCCCTGTTGCCAAGGTACGGAACTGACCGTGAGGTCAGGTTTTTGCCAAGTGGGTTAGGCTTAGCGAATAAAAAGTAAAAAAGAAAAGTGCAAATGCGTCCGGCAGGGCTTGAACCTGCGTCCCCTTGGTAATCTGCCAAGTGCTCTGACCAACCGAGCTACGGACGCATAATGTTTCAATGCTATCTAAAAGAAGGGCTTGTGTCAACATATTCGCTCTGATACACTACTTTTCGGTAAAATTTTCAACTAAAAGGGGGTATATGTACCTTGAAGAAAACCTCAAAGAGGATAGAGATCGCTGCTGTGGCATGTCTCGAATGCGGTTCAGCGATGAAATGTGTTGGACCGGGAGAGGATTGTTTTCACACTAGGACTCTCAAGAAAAGGTTTGTCTGCACGAAGAACCCCGAGCACAAAAAGAGAATCTTGAGTTTGGTTTCTCTCGAGAAGAGGGGGATGAGACTTGTTACGGTTTCAATTTCGTCGACAGGTTGTGGGGATGACGATTCTTTTCCTCAAGAGTGTCCACAGTGTGGGGCGGCTCGAAGTATCTCTTCGGAGGCAATGGATAAGTTGACGCCTCCAATGTGTAGCAATTGTGGCACACGTTTTAAAGTCGAACGGGTTGGAGATAAAGTAGAGCTGATTCCAATCGAGTAGGTTTTTTGCCCCCTCCCGTAAGGGAGGGGGAACTTTTTACGCTACAATAGCCATATGGAGAAAATCCGCAATTTCTGCATTATTGCCCATATAGATCACGGGAAGTCGACTCTGGCTGACCGGCTTTTGGAATTGACCAATACAGTATCTAAGCGGGAGATGAAGGCACAGTATCTAGATACCATGGATCTCGAGCGGGAAAGAGGAATTACAATCAAGCTTCAGCCAGTAAGAATGGCGTATAAAGGTTTTGAGTTGAATCTTATAGATACTCCTGGTCATGTGGATTTTACTTACGAAGTATCTAGGTCGCTTGCGGCAGTAGAAGGAGCATTGTTGGTGGTAGATGCGTCTCAGGGAATTGAAGCGCAGACTTTAGCGAATTTGCATTTAGCTCAGGCATACGATCTAACGATTATTCCCATTATTAACAAAATAGATTTACCGGCGGCGGATTCTGAAAGGATTATAAAAGAAATGCAGGCGGTGATTGGTATCGAGCCGGAAGATGTAATTTTGGTATCTGCTAAAACAGGCGAAGGAGTAGATAAAATTTTAGATGCGATTGTTGAACGGATTCCTGCACCAAGCGGAAATGAGACTGCGCCATTACGGGCGTTGGTATTTGATTCTTATTTCGATCAATTTCGGGGAGTGGTGGCATATGTACGAGTGGTAGATGGAAAAGTTTCTGTTGGTGATGAGGTTGTAATGATGGCAAGTGGTGCCACAGCAGAAGTAATGGAGGTGGGATTCTTTGCTCCGAAGCTGACTAAAAAACCAACTTTAGAAACGAGTGAGATTGGATATGTCGCGACTGGCTTGAAAGATGTGAGAGCGGTACGGGTGGGAGATACAATAACTCTTAGTAAAAGTCTTGGTGAAGTTAAGCAACTACCGGGATACCAAAAGGTGACTCCGTTTGTGTATGCAGGAATTTTTACAGTAGATAATGCGGATTTTCCACAACTAAGAGAAGCGCTAGATAAGCTACAGCTAAATGATTCCGCACTGGTATTTGAGCCAGAAAGTTCACCGGCATTGGGATTTGGTTTTAGATGTGGATTTCTGGGACTACTACATTTAGATATTGTCCAAGAGAGATTGGAGAGGGAATTCAATCTTAATTTGGTAACGACAACACCAAGCGTGAGTTACCAGGTGGTAATGGCGAACGGTGAACAGAAGATTATTCACAATCCCACCGAGCTTCCCGAAGCTGGTACTTACAAGGAAGTTGCTGAACCATGGATTCGGTTAGAGATTATTTCGCCAGCTGAATATGTTGGGAGCGTAATGCAACTAATCCAAGGACGACATGGTGTACAGATTGATGTGAAGTATCTAGATCCAACGCGTGCAGTTTTGATTTATGAGATTCCACTTTCTGGAGTGATTACCGAATTTTACGACCAACTAAAGAGTGCAACTTCTGGATATGCATCAATGGCGTATGAATTGTTGGAATACAGGGTGGGTAAGCTTATTAAAGTAGATGTGTTGTTGAATACCAAACCAGTGGATACTCTATCTGTAATTGTGCATAAGGATGAGGCGCAGAAAATAGGACAGCAAATTGCAGCCAAACTAAAAAAGTTATTACCTCGGCAAAATTTCAAGATTGTGATTCAGGCAGCGATTGGCGGAAAAGTGATTGCAAGAGAAGAACTTTCGCCTTTCAGAAAAGATGTGTTGGCGAAATTGTATGGGGGAGATAGAACGCGAAAAGACAAACTACTGGAGAAGCAGAAGAAGGGGAAGAAGCGGATGAAGATGGTGGGGAGCGTGGAGATTCCACAAGAAGCGTTCATGAAGCTGCTCTCATAAAACGCTAGACTGGGGGCTAATTTTTGTGTATGGTGGGTGCATCTTAGAATGGGAGGCTGGGATGTACATTTTTATATGGCCGGTAGCTGTTCTTGTCTTGGCCTGCTTCGTTGGGCTGTTTCATGGGAAGCGGTCTAAGGTCACAAATGATGCTGTGCGGATCAGCGCTAGAATCGCTGGTTCAGCATTCTTTGCGGCTGCCCAGATATTACTCTGGGTGTTTCTGAAGCCAAGCTTGGCAATGACGGTATCTAAACCGATTGAATTCGGTCTCATGTGGCTGTTTGTTGTAGGCACGTTTGTGGCGTACAACGCCTCGTTCTATGGTGTAACAACCGATGAAGCGGAGGTGTAGGATCATGAGTTCGTGCATTAATGCCCTCGGCGGTTTTTCCGCTCGGGGGCATTATCCTATTAGCAGAATTAGCACTTACTTGACACGAGTGCTAATATGCAATAGAATCCGATTTACAGGGGGAAGATATGGATATTACACAAATGAATTTAAGCCTTAGACAAAAACAAGTTTTGAAGACGGTGGTGGAGGAGTATGTTAAGTACTCTGAACCAGTTGGTTCTAGTCATGTGGTAGAAATGTTAGCGGAGTCAGTTAGCTCGGCAACAATTCGCAATGTAATGGCAGAACTGACAGATTTTGGATTACTTACACAGCCACATACGTCAGCGGGACGGATTCCAACGGAAGCTGGGTTTAAGGCGTATATAGGGATAATGATGCGAGAGCAGAAAGAACTGACACATAGACAGCAAGAAGTTCTAGTAGCACATTTTAAAAAGTTGAAGAATTTACAGGAAAGATTTAGGGAAGCTGCACGAATGCTATCCGAACTTTCTGGCAGTGTTGGTTTGTTGATTGACGACCAAGACAAGGTATATATGTCGGGGCTATCTAATTTGCCGAAATTGCCAGAGTTTAGAGATGAAGATTTTGGTAGTGAGTTTATGGAGCTTTTGGAAGATCCGATAGAGAATCTAAAGCCTCTGATTAAGCGGGCAAGTGATGAAGCGCAAGTGATGATGGGCAAAGATATGCCTGGAGGTAAAACTAGTATTGTGGTTACTAGATTTGGTCCTGGGGGCAAGAAGATGATTTCAATAATCGGACCTTTAAGAATGAGATATGGTAAGACTTTGCCAACAATGGAGTATATTACTAAGATTTTGAATAACGAATTGTAATGGATAAAAAGAAGGAAGAATCCAAAGAGCAGCCAGTTGATTGGGAAGATGTTGCAAAGAGAGCTATGGCGGACTTGCAAAACTTTCGTAAGGACGCTGAGAAAAGGCAGATTGAGACAGTACAGTTTCTGAAGGGGAATTCTTTGGTCAAATTTTTGGATATATATGACGACCTAACAAGAGCGATTGAATTTGTGACAGACGAGAAAGCAAGGCAGGGGTTGTTGGATGTACAAAAAAAAGTCAAAGATTATCTACATGTGGAGGGTTTGAGTGAAATTGAATTCAAAGCAGGAGATGAATTTGACCCCGAGTTGGCTGAAGCGGTGAGCTATGAGGAAAGCGAAGTTGGGGAAGGAAGGATTATTGAAACTATGGCAGTTGGTTTGAAGTATAACAATAAAGTAATAAAACCTGCGAAAGTCAGGGTTGCTAAATAATGGAGGAATATCATGAGTAAAATTATTGGAATTGATTTGGGGACAACAAACTCTGCTGCGGCAGTGATGCGCGGTGGGAAGCCGGAAATTATTCCTAGTGGCGAGGGCGGACGGACAGTCCCTTCTGTTGTAGCACAGAATAAGAATGGTGAGATTTTGGTTGGACAGGTTGCAAAAAGACAGGCAGTAACAAATGCAGAGAATACAGTCTATTCAGCTAAGAGATTTATTGGCCGTAGATTTTCCGACCCAGCCGTACAAGCAGATGCTAGGAATATGCCGTTTAAGGTTGAAGAATCAGCTAATGGCGGAGTAGTTTTTGTGATGGGTGACAGAAATTGGCAACCAGCGGAAATCTCGGCAAAGGTTTTGCAGAAGATAAAGCGGGATGCGGAGGCCTTTTTGGGCGAATCAGTAACTGAAGCAGTTATTACGGTACCGGCATATTTTGACGATTCTCAAAGACAGGCTACCAAGGATGCGGGAAAAATTGCGGGACTGGAGGTAAAGAGAATTATTAACGAACCAACTGCAGCAACACTCGCATATGGATTGGATAAAAAGAAGAATGAAAAAGTTGCTATCTATGATTTAGGTGGCGGGACTTACGATATCTCCATTTTGGAAATCGGGGATAGTGATGGTGAAGCAGTCTTTGAGGTAAAGGCAACTAATGGTGATACGCATTTGGGTGGAGATGATTTTGACCAGAAGATTATCAGCTGGATTGTTGAAGAGTTCAAAAAAGATCAAGGCGTAGATTTGCAGGAAGACAAGTTGGCTATTCAACGACTGAAAGAAGCGGCAGAAAAAGCCAAGCACGAACTCTCTAGTGCTTCAGAGACGGAAATCAAT
The DNA here is from genome assembly GCA_964434605.1 of uncultured Candidatus Saccharibacteria bacterium. Classification (GTDB taxonomy): domain Bacteria; phylum Patescibacteriota; class Kazan-3B-28; order Kazan-3B-28; family Kazan-3B-28; genus JAKLDB01. The sequence continues at coordinate 27,173 of CAYSVM010000001.1, read as the reverse complement.
ATTCCATTCGTAACAGCAGATGCTAGTGGTCCGAAGCACTTGAATATGAAGCTGACTCGTTCTCAGTTAGAGAAGCTAGTGGAAGATTTGGTTGAACGGACGGTTGAGCCAATGAAAAAAGCATTAGATGATGCAGGACTTAAACCATCTGATATTGATGAAGTAATTTTAGTTGGCGGACAGACTCGAATGCCAGCAGTACAGGAAGTGGTACGGAAATTCTTCGGCAAAGAGCCAAACCAAACGGTGAATCCAGATGAAGCGGTTGCATTGGGTGCTGCTATTCAAGGAGGAGTATTGCAGGGAGATGTAAAAGACATTCTCTTGCTGGATGTTACTCCGTTATCTTTAGGAATTGAAACTCTAGGTGGGGTAGCAACCAAGTTGATCGAACGTAATACAACTATTCCGACTTCTAAATCACAAGTCTTTTCTACGGCGGCAGATAACCAGCCGAGTGTAGAAGTGCATGTGGTACAGGGTGAGCGAGAGATGGCGAGAGATAATAAGTCGCTTGGTAGATTTGTGTTGGATGGAATTGCACCAGCACCACGTGGTTTGCCACAAGTGGAAGTAACATTTGATATTGATGCCAATGGGATTCTCAACGTAAAAGCGGTAGATAAAGGTACGGGCAAGGAACAGCATATTACCATTACCGGTTCTTCTGGCCTGTCCAAAGAAGAAGTTGAGCGGATGGCAAAAGAAGCGGAATTGCATGCCGAAGAAGACCGCAGACTAAAGGAAAAGATTGAGGTGCGGAATCAGGCGGATGGACTGGTGTATGCATCGGAGAAATCACTGCGAGAAGCGGGAGACAAGGTGGATACCGCAACTCGGGGACAAATCGAAGATAGGATAAAAGCGGTAAAAGATGCATTAGAAAAAGACGATACAGAGGAAATCAAAAAGACGACCGCAGAACTTTCTGAAGCAATACAGAAAATTGGACAAGCGGTGTATGGGAACCAAACTCAAGAGGGTAATACGGATAACGAAGAGCAAAAAGGTCCGAAAGATGCGGACTTTACCCAGGAGTAAGCACATTGATATCTTGTAGGACTGGCATAATTTTGACAGAAATCATATGCTAGTAATGTTGTAGCTTGGGGAAAATGAACAATAGATATAGCAATTTGGTTGCAACTTTGGTCTTGGGCGTTGTTGTGTTGATGACGCTTACGGCTTTGAGTTGTAGACGTAATACAGAAAACAACACAGAGAATACAGAAAACAATGCCGTTACCAATGAGGCAAATGTAATTACTAACAATACTGTGACTAATTCATTTGTGGACACGAGCAGTGGGTTACCCGACCCAACTGCAACTAGACCCTTGTTGCAGGAGGAACTGAAACAAGCAACAGCTAAGATAAAGGTGCTGAAGAATGATGTGGTGCTTCAGCTAGTTTCAATGAAATTTGTCAATTCGCTTTCAGACGCGACTGGGCTTGTGACCAACTACTATATATTTGTTTCTCCAACAGATCCGAGGTATTACTATATGGTGAATGTGCCTCATAATGGTGAGGGGGTAAAGAGGTTCCTTATGCCACAAGAGGATATGGAGCTCCCCTTTAGTCTGATACCAGTTTCTTATCAATTCTGGAAACTTTCTTATGTTGATGCATTGAAGTTGGCTGAAGAAAATGGTGGATCTGCATTTAGAGCTAAGCATCCAAAGTTTGAAGTGTCTGTAATTCTGGGTAAACCGACTGGACAATATCTGAATTGGTTTATTACTTATCGGGCGACCGATGGAACGGCGGATGTATTGCAAATATCTGTCGATGCATACGATGGCAAGATACAGTCGCCATCTGATTAGAATTTTGTAAGAAGTCGCAGAGAAGAAGGATCGTAGTCTGATTCGTGTTTTATGAGTAAGGATTATTACGAAATATTAGGGGTTGCTAAAGGAGCAACGGTAGAGGAAATAAAAAAGGCTTATCGGAAGCTTGCTTTGAAATACCATCCAGATAAGGGTGGTGGGGTAGAGGCGGAAAAGAAGTTTAAAGAAATAAACGAAGCTTATCAGGTATTGTCCGATGAAAACAAACGTCGTCAGTATGATCAATACGGACAGGTTTTTGGAAATGGGCAAAGTAGTGGGCCGGGATTTGCTGGATTCGATTTTAATTCTTTTGGTGGTGAAAATTTTGGAGATTTCGGAGATATTTTTGAAACATTTTTTGGAGGAGGGAAACGTACTAAGCGGAGTAAGGAAGATGTTTTGCGAGGAGAGGATATTGAACTTGTCATAGAACTCTCTTTTGAAGAGGCTATTTTTGGAGGACAAAAAACAATTCTGGTTACGCATGAAGTTGCTTGTAAGAATTGTGGGGGAACTGGATCTACTACAAAAAAGCAGACTACTTGTTCTAAATGTAGGGGAACAGGAAAAGTTGAGTCTGTCAGTCAAACTGTTTTCGGAGCAATTCGTCAATCTAGGGTATGTACAGCTTGCCAAGGGATAGGAGAAGTGCCGGAAAAAGAATGTTCGATTTGTCGCGGTACGGGAAGGACTAGGAACCAGCGAGAAGTAAATGTAAAAATTCCTGCAGGTATTGATGAGGGGCAGACAATCAAGATTTTTGGCGAAGGTAATGCAGGGAGACGTGGGGGAAAGTCCGGAGATTTATATATCACAGTCAAGGTTCGTCCCAGTCGAGAGTATAGGCGTTCGGGTAGTGATTTGTACAAAACAATTTCAGTTCCATTTACTACGGTGGCATTGGGGGGCAGTGTGAAAGTGCAGACATTGTTTGGTGATTTGAATGTCAAAATTCCTCCAGCTACAAAAGCGGGGGAAGTTTTGCGGATAAAAAACTATGGAGTCTCGACTAGTAATGGTAAGGGAAGTTTGTATTTGCAAGTTGATATTGATGTGCCGACTAGGATGACAATAAAGCAGCGCAAACTTCTTTTGGAACTTAGTCGGGAAATGGAGAAGTAGGACTTTACTTTTATCGTATTTTCTGGCATTCTATTGGCAGGATTTATTATGGTACCAAGCTGGGATTTAGTTCTGCTGGTATTTGGGGGCGCAAGCGTCGTCTATTCTTTGATGATGAAGGAGAAGATGGTGGTCACTCTCCTTGCAGCCTATGCGGCGATGATAGTGGCTGATCGATGGGGCGGAGCACTTTATCAATTGGTGACAAAACAAAGCGGTGGAGTGTTGAATGAGCAGTTTGTGAATGGTAATGTGTCTGTACTTACGGTTCAGATCACTCTTTTTGCTTTGGTGATGCTGGTTATAGCTCTTCGCGGAGGAGTGCTCATTCATCCCGATTCGATTGGTACTGGATTTACATTTTACGGAGTACTGATGCTATATGGTCTTCTGACTGCGGCAGTAATTGCTTCAGCTATTCTAGGATTTGTTCCACAAGAGCAGCTAGATGTAATTTATTCTAGTTCTAAGGTAGCGAAGCAGTTGGTAGATTACCAAGCCTGGCTCCTGATTATGCCTTTGATTTTGATGCTGGTTTCCGGGTGGGGGCATCGAGAATAGGCTGAATGATAAGCGGAGGAATGGCGAGCGGTGAGTATGGGACTCGTCTATTATTTTTATGAAGATACAGTTTCTTAATTTGGATGGGGATAGAATCCCTTGGTTGCAATGGAGTCGTTTTAAACGAAGAGAGGAGAGTCTGTTTGTTTTTGTTTGGATAGCAGCTATTCTACATATTGTATTTTGGGCTATATGGTATTTTTTGATTGCTCCATATCCAATTGCATTGACTATTCCAATTTCATTTGGCTTAGGATCGTTTAGTTTTCTGCAGGACTTTCTTTGGCCACTAATGAATACGGCTCTTTTGATTTTGAATACAGTACTTGCATTCAGAATTTACAAGAAGGATATTTTTGCCAGTTGGCTTTTGATTGGTGCGACGATTTTCTTACAGGTAGTTCTATTGGCAATTACTTTTTATTTAGCTTCGTTTGTAACAGGATTGTAGATTATGGCATTTAGCAGGAAGGTATATAGGTTGTTTGAGATTCTACCAGGTGCAACCACCTGGACTGTTTTGCTTTTACCATTTATTTTTGCTTGGATTTGGCCAGCAGGAGTAGCATGCTTTATTATTGTTTTCGATACCTATTGGCTGACCAAGGCGCTACTAATGGGGGGTCATTTAATATTCGGACATATGCATATAAAGAGGGCGATGCGAATCGATTGGCTTGCAAGATTGCATCAGACGGAAGATTTGGATGGCTTATCTAACTCTCTCATGCGCCAATATCTTCTGGCGCGAGGGTTTGAGGCTAGAAAACTAAAAGAAGAATGGGAACAGGTTGAACAGATTCGAGCTTTGCCGGCACGACAAAAGGACTGGGAGGATGTTATCCATGTTGTAATTTATGCTATTTACAAAGAAAGTTACGAAGTGGTTGAGGCATCAGTTCGATCCTGTTTTGAGAGCAACTATCCAAAGGACAAGATATTGGTTGTTTTGGCTTTGGAAGAAAGAGCGGGGGAAGCTGCTCAAGAAGTAGGGCGGAAGATTAGGGAGAAGTTTGCTGGTGTTTTTATGGATATAATAATTTCTACTCATCCTGATGGTATTGCGGGAGAGCTGAAGGCAAAAGGAGCCAATACTTATCATGCGGGAAAGGTTTTGCAGGGATATGTGGATGAGAGGGGTATAAACTACGACGATGTTATTGTTTCTTGTTTTGATGCAGATACTTTGGCGAGTCGGCAGTACTTTGCCAATGTTGCATACAACTATGTTCTCTATCCAGATAGGACGTTTAGAAGTTATCAGCCGATTCCTCTTTTCAGCAACAATATTTGGGACGTGCCAGCAATAAATCGATTAGTTGCTTTCGGTTCGTCTTATTGGCAGATAATTGAATCTACTAGGCCATATCGATTGGTTAATTTTTCTTCTCAAGCGATGAGTTTAAAAACTTTGGTGGATATAGATTTTTGGGATAGAAGTGTGGTGTCGGAAGATTCTAAACAATTCTATCGTGCTTACTATCAATATAATGGTAATCACAAGGTTGTTCCTATTTTTACTCCCGTTTCAATGGATGCGGTATTAGGAAAAACTTACTGGGGGACCCTGAAGGCACAATATATTCAGAAACGTCGTTGGGCATGGGGGATAGAACACTTTCCCTATGTAATGGAAAAGTTTTTTAGTATGCGTCACCAAATGACGTTGTATCAAAGAATTATCCATCCATTTAGAATATTCGAAGGACACATATCTTGGGCAACCTCTTCTTTGCTTGTCGCTTTGGGTGGATGGGTGCCGATCTTAATAAACATAGATTTTAGGAGCAGCATTCTGGCATATCATTTGCCGGTACTAGCCAGAGATTTACTTAGCATCACTTGGTTGGGAATCATTATTTCGACAATTATTTCCTTCCAACTATTGCCGCCTCGTCCAGCAAAATACGGCAAGACAAAGGTGGTGGAGATGGTTCTCCAGTGGGTGCTAGTTCCTATTTCGGGTATTATTTTTGGTTCAATTCCTGCTATTGAGGCAGAGACTAGGTTGATGTTGGGCAAATACCTCGGTTTCCAGGTTACCCATAAGGAGAGAAAGACGACAATAGCTCCTTCTGCGGTAGATGGGACAGTAATTTCGAAGACGGCCTAGATAGTCCCTTTTTATCTATTGACAGGGGGCATGGGGTGTTCTAGAATACTCACTAGAGTTGCATTAATTTTAAAGCTTGGGTCGAGGCATAAAGCTATAGCGGATTCCGATAATCGGAATCTGTCTTTTATTTGCTCTTCTCCAAGAGGCAGTTCTTAATAAGTCCTTTTACAACTAGAGAGTACTTAGAGAGCTAAAGTGAATTCAAATAAAATTCCAGAAGTGGAATTGAAATATACTTTTTTTGAGAGTTTGATCCTAGCTCAGGATTAACGCTGGCGGCATGCCTAACACATGCAAGTCGAATGTGTCCGCAAGGGTAACATGGCGAACGGCTGAGTAACACGTGGGTACTTACCTTTGAGTTCCGCATAACCTGCCGAAAGGCGGGATAATTCGGGATAATATCGCAAGATTAAAGATTTATCGCTCAAAGAGAGGCCTGCGTCCGATTAGCTTGTTGGTGAGGTAACGGCTTACCAAGGCTCTGATCGGTAGGGGGCTTGAGAGGGTGACCCCCCAGACTGGGACTGAGACCAAGTACTGATCTCCTGGAGAAGAAATTCTCCAGTAAAATTTGGCTAATAACGGTGGAGCCCGACTGACTTAAGAGATAAAATTAAGTTAAAGGGTAATACCGTGGGAAGTCGGATGAACTTGGATAAAATACAATTAGCTTATATCGCAGGGTTTCTTGATGGTGATGGCTGTATAGTGATCAACTATGAAAAGAACTCTGGATGTTTTCTTGGTTACCGTGTGCGAGTGAGAATAAGTTTCACTCAAATTTCTTGCCGTAGAGAGGTGCTGGATACCTTACGTGATTGGATTAGTTCTGGTCAGGTAAGTGAATATCAGCATAATCATATGGCTGAATATATGATTCGCGACCAGTTAGTTGTTGATGCTTTGTTAAAGCAATTACTTCCGTTTCTGGTTGTGAAAAAGAAACATGCGGAACTTGCGTTGAGAACATTAGCTATGAAGCAAGAGCGATACTCTAAACAATCATTGGAAAATATGAGAGTTTGTGCGTTGCAATTGCGTGCGTTAAATAATTATCCAAAGAAAATTCATCTTGACCCCGTAACGACTGAGGCTTAAGTGCCGAGACTTCGACAATATGTCGGGGTAAGACGCCAACCCCTCCTTTGAAAGAAGAGGGTGAAGATATAGTCTATGCTACTAGTAATAGTGGATAACATGACGGCCCAGACTCCTACGGGAGGCAGCAGTGAGGGATTTTCCACAATGGGCGAAAGCCTGATGGAGCAATGCCGCGTGAAGGAAGAAGGTCTTCGGATTGTAAACTTCTTTTGCTTGGGAAGATTATGACGGTACCAAGCGAATAAGGCGCTGCTAACTACGTGCCAGCAGCAGCGGTAATACGTAGGCGCCGAGCGTTATTCGGATTCACTGGGCGTAAAGGGTCCGCAGGTGGATCAATAAGTCTAACGTTAAAGACTCCGGCTTAACCGGAGGAAGGTGTTGGAAACTGTTGATCTTGAGGCCGGTAGAGGTTGTCGGAACTTATCGAGTAGGGGTAATATCCGTTGATACGATAAGGAACACCAAAGGCGAAGGCAGACAACTGGGCCGGCCCTGACACTCATGGACGAAAGCGTGGGGAGCGAACGGGATTAGATAAATCTGTCACCGCTCATTAAATATAGTGACGAAGGGTGTCCCCCTCGACGGTGACGTCGAGGTGAGCATTCAGCTGTATCGGGGAAACTCCATAACACATGACCTTACCGGATCGTTATGGACAATCCCGAGGGAAGTCGTTTTGCTGTATAGCAGGATTGACCCCGTAGAGACTATGAAGTTGATTGTGACAGAGGGTGGATTAAATCTAAATAATTTATGAAGAATCTTTCACCCTTGTCTGAAAATACTCAGGCGATTATTTTGGGATCTGTGTTGGGCGATGGATCGCTTAAACTTTATCCCGGATACGCCAATGCTCGATTTGCTTTTCGCCATAGCGAAAGTCAATCTGAATATTTTTTTTGGAAAGCTAATCAGCTGAAGAAAGAAATAGCAGGAGACAAATATTATTGGCGACAAAGCAATGAAGGAAAAGATGGGTGGGGAACTGCAAAATATCTATTTCAGAGTTTGGCTTTGCCGGCTTTGACAAAAATATTTTTGCTAACTCATCCAAAGAAAAAATTCCAAATTAGACGCAGGTGGCTCAATTTATTGACTCCGTTGTCATTAGCTATTTGGTGGCAAGATGACGGGTCAATCATTTCTAACGGTAGAAAAGGAGTAATTTGTACAGATGGTTTTCCAAAATCTGAAGTTGAATTACTGCAAAAATACCTAAAGGTCGTTTGGAATGTTCGAACAGAAGTAGCGTTAAAAAGTAAGAATGCAAGTCAGTATCGATTGTGGTTTCGGTCAACCGAACAGCTTCAATCTTTCTTGCGTATTATTCTGCCGTATATTGCGGTGGAACAAATGATACCAAAATTTCTCCTTCTGTATCACGATCATCAACTTCAACAACGCTGGATCTCTGAAGTAGTATCCTTATCGAAGTTTCCATTAGACGTAGTGCGAAAGTACTGCGAAATCAAGAGAAATAAATGGAAAGATTATTCAGGTAACGATACATCAGAGAATGATATAGTCCGATCTGTATAGAAATATACAAATAGACCCCGGTAGTCCACGCCCTAAACGATGGATACTAGTCATTGGTGGCTTCGACCCCCCCAGTGACGAAGCTAACGCGTTAAGTATCCCGCCTGGGGAGTACGGTCGCAAGACTAAAACTCAAAGGAATTGACGGGGACCCGCACAAGCGGTGGAGCATGTGGTTTAATTGGATGGTAAGCCGGGCACCTCACCAAGATTTGACATCCTGCTGAAAGGCACTAGAAATAGAGCCCCTCGCAAGACAGCAGAGACAGGTGCTGCACGGTTGTCGTCAGCTCGTGTTGTGAAATGTACCGTTAAGTCGGATAACGAGCGCAACCCCTATTGCCAGTTACAAGTGTCTGGCGAGACTGCCGTGGTTAACACGGAGGAAGGTGGGGATGACGTCAAATCAGCGTGGCCTTTATATCTTGGGCGACACACGTGCTACAATGGGTAGGTCACAATGGGACGCTAAGCTGCAAGGTGGAGCCAAACCCAACAAAACTACCCCTAGTTCGGATTGGGGTCTGCAACTCGACCCCATGAAGCCGGAATCGCTAGTAACCGCAGATCAGCCATGTTGCGGTGAATACGTTCTCGGGTCTTGTACTCACCGCCCGTCACACCAAGAAAGTGAGAAACACCCGAAATCTCTCGCAAGAGGGCCTAAGGTGGAGCTCATGATCGGGGTGAAGTTTAACGGCTTCCCGTGAGAGTAATTTCACGGTAAAATCTAACTATATCGGTGAACTCCAATGAGAATTGGACAACGCCGAGGGAAGTTAGGCTAGTCACTGAAGTGATGAAAGTTTGCTAAATCATCAAAAATTGAGGAAAAGCAAGTTGCCTTAACCCCGTAGAGACTATACGTTAGCTCCATTGAAAAATGGATGAAGACATAGTCCGACACTCTCGGTAACGAGAGGATAACAGTGAGCGTAACAAGGTATCCCTACCGGAAGGTGGGGATGGAATACCTCCTTTCTAGGGAGATCACTGACAAGATGAAAGTCTTGTTGCAGTTCTTCATTAGAACATGGTCGTTGCGCCTAAACCGTTCTCGCTGTTAGGCAGAACAGTTTGTGCGCAATTAAGTTCTCTAAGTACTTTCTGGTTGTAAGAGATTATGAGATTCCGACTGGTGTCGAGATTTCTTTTTGCATATTAAATGAGCGCTAGTTGAATAACTAGCGCTCGGTGTTGGGCTTCGTTTGTCCTAGTGGCTATTCTTTCGTCTATCTAAAGTCCTGGATAAACCAAAAGAGCGGGATTAGCCCCCACAAGGGAGTCGCTGATTTGCTTATCCAGATTCCGAAGCCGACTAGTACGAGTCTATCAATAACAAATGTTACCTCGGCGATATCTCTGGCGGTCATGACTTTGCCCTTGTTAAGACAATAACAATAGAGAGCATCTCTGCCCCCAGTAAGATGCCAATAGCATACCCTAGTAAAATGCAACTAATCAATATGGTGGACTTGGTAGTAAACCAGTGGAACCAAATAATGCGAGAATTAGTCAAATGGAACCAACTAAAGATCGTTTACGAAGCCCATTTCGCTACCCGTTAATCCTATTTTAGACGATTTTTGCCATTGTGGCGAGCTTTGTGCGACAAACAAGAACCTGGCACCGATTGCCCAGGTCCCGGTAGTCGTAGAACCAAATTTAAACCCTTGGGACGATCTGCTTAATTAAGCAAATTTCTTAACCTGTTTCCTAAAGGAGATAGTTGCCAAGTAAATTCCCAAAACAATACCAATTACCACAAGGATAACCGTGTATGGTGCAAATACCTCTGGCCAATTTGCACCAATAGCAACGCCTATCGCAAGTAGTGAGAGCTTAAAGATACCTGCTTGCCACCATGTGAACGTGTAGTTTTTAAATATTTTCATATTCATTATGTTTTACTAATTATAATGATCCTTTAGCGAATAAGCCAATAATCAATATGCCTAAAAAGTTAAGGGTAAATGATATTGGTATGAACACCGATGTCTTCATCTTTGAAAGTCCCATCATCGCAAGACCAATCTCGTCTGGCAACGGGGATGCAACGATCAGGGCACCGATAAACGGCACAATCCACCTAAGTATTTTGAGGCGAAAGATGGAAACAAGACGCTCTTGTTTGGTTTTTCGAACAAGCCAGTGTATGTCTTCGGACAAGCTATCTTTGATAAAACGAAAAATAATAAGGTCGCCGATCAAGGCACCGATTCCGCCGAACAGTGCCACTTCCCATATTGAATTGGCGGCAGCGATCTCAAAAAGTACTACGCCAGCAGGTGCGACGGTGAATATGGAAACAAAGAACATTCCGGCAATTAAACTACCCAGTATTTCCACCTCTTGCGTGCTGGTAAGTATGCTTGTCAGTATGCCGGTTCTTGCAAGAATAACAGCAATGACAATGCTAAGGATGATGATTCCCAAGTCTCGCATTATATTGTTTTTATCTTCTTGCGTACCCATATATTTATTTTACCTGAATTAATTTTGTCTGCTTCTAAAAACCACTTTGCAATTTCGATCAGCCCGATGTTCAAGAGACCGATTGCCACAACTCCAATTGTCCAATTGAGAGGCAATGCTACTGTGTTGAAAATCGACTGCAGTCCGGGGTATATAAATAGCCGCCACCATAAGGACAAGTCCAACGATAATACCGCCATTGAGATATTTGTTGAAAAACAACGGATACAAAAAGATGCTTCTATCCAAACTTCATACGGAAAGAGCAACGAGTAATGTGTATGTGCTGAAAGTCGCAAAGATAAATGTGTGAACGACGGTCTCATCGAAACCAATTCGCATGAGGATGTAATAAACAACAAAAAGTAGCGCGCTTGTTGAAAGACCAATTGCCAGGACCAGGAATTTCATGACCGGATCGAACAGTTTTATCTTGTCCCTCTTCAACGGCTTATGCATCAGACCGTCTGGCTCTTTTTCAAAAGCAAACGAGACAGCCGGAAAACTGTCGGTAAAGAAATTCACCCAAAGGATTTGCAGTGCGTTGAGTGAGGAAAGAAATTTGAACTAGAAGCCGAGAAATGGACGAAGCAACTGGAGATTATCGAGGCAAAGAAAAAACGCATCTACGAAATGCGAGAGGATGGGTCATATAGTAAAGAGGATTTTATCGAGCGTAAGGAAGAAATAGAAAACGATCTGGTCGCTACCAAAACTTCCCTGAGCAAAGCGAGAATTGAACAGTTTGATATTGAAGCGGCATTAATTTATGCCACCAAGTTTATAAGCGATCTTGGATGACGGTGGTTTTACCTTGCGTCATACCTGCAACCGAAGTTCCAAAAGCTAGTATTCCCCGAGGGCGTGCCTTATGAGTGTGGTAAAGGATTTGGAACCACGAAATTAGGAGTCATTTATGAACTAAATCAGCACTTTGCTGACAAAAAATCAATATGGTGGACCCGGGCGGACTCGAACCGCCTACCTCCGCATTGCAAATGCGATGTTCTACCAGCTGAACTACGGGCCCATGTCAATTAGATACCAAACCAACCCAGATCGATTACACCAAATCCTATCAGAAAACCTAGGATAATAGCAATAATACCGAAAATGAAGTGAGCAGTATAGGTGCCTCCAGAGCCAAGATATTTCTCAGCCCAGCCAATCTTAAGACCGATGGCTTCAGTGATCTTCTTGTAGTAAATAGACCAAGTAAGTCCCAACCCAACAAAGATGATTAATAACATCCATCTCATATCTAGATTATACACTGGACAATTGGGTTGATAGGGAGCGAGTTTTTTGCTAATCTAGGTCTGTTGCGGGCGTGTAGCTCAGCTGGTTAGAGCGCTGTCCTGATAAGACAGAGGTCCCTGGTTCGATTCCAGGCACGCCCACCAAAATTTCAACTTCAATGAATCAACGTAGAAAAGGGGGGGCAGATAATTATGAAATACCACCCTCAAGCGTAGGGTATTCTATAGCATATAGAGTAGAGGGTGATTCTGGAGAAATACAGCATGAGAATTCCGAAGAATCTCCAAATGTTGAAGAGATAATCAACTTTAAGGAATATGTTGAGGAGTGTTCTCGTAGAGGTAGTGTAGAGCTCTTCGAAGACTCCATCCAAGAGTGGACTAAGGATGGGGTATTTACTAAGCAGGAGATGCTTAACTTATTGATTGTTGGATATACCAATAAGATTCAGCTTCTTATTTCCATAGCCGAGACGACTAAAGAACAGTATGAATACATTAAAGCTGTTCTCAGTTCGGCATGTGAGGATGGCCCTGATTCTGAGATTAAGTCTATTATGATCCGGGCTAACTATTATAAGAGAAAGCGTGCGGATATTGTTAATAGATTAAGAACAGTTACGAAAGACAAAGAGTGGAGTGAATGCATGGATGAATTAGTGGGAGAATTAATGAAATCAGAAGATTCGGAGGCGGAATAGTCTTTTTGTAGGTTTTATTTTTTCCAGTAAACATCACCAATCCCTGCTTGGTGGTGTTCATAGCGTTCAAGGACAAATAGTAGATCAGAAAGGCGATTGATAAACTTCTGAATAACTGGAGATACTGGTTCAGACTCTGAAAGCAATACAAGTTGTCGTTCGGCACGGCGACAAACAGTACGAGCTACGTCTAGTGTGGCTCCGGATTGGTTTTGGCCAGAAATAATAAATTGGTCTAACGGTGGTAACTGGTTAGTGAAAAAATCTATGCAATGTTCAAGTCCAGTTACATCTGCTTCTTCCAGAGCGGGGATATCTTCTTTGGGGGTGTTGCTTAATTCAGAGGCTAGAATAGAGGTGATGTTCATTAGCTTGTACTGTAACTTTTCCAGTAGTTTCTTTACATCTTTGTGATTACAAAAGTTCTTGGCAATAGCGACAGAAGAATTGAGCTCATCTACTGTGCCGTAGGCTTGGATGCGAGTAGAGGACTTGCTAACCCTGGGACCGCGAAGGAGGCCGGTAGTACCGGTATCTCCAGCTTTGGTATAGATCTTGATTTCCTCCATAACAGAATATCTTACCAGACCTTTGCTAAAATGAGGAGGTGATACTCAAGACCAGGGGGATAGTGATTAGGAAAACAAACTTCGGTGAAGCCGACAGGATTTTGACAATTCTGACTGCAGATAGGGGGAAAATACGGGTGGTGGCCAAAGGAGTGAGGAGAACTAAGGCCAAGTTGGCTGGTTGGCTCGATATGTTTGCAGATAACGAGTTGGAGCTGGCGGAAGGGAGGAACTTAGATATTGTGACTGCTGCGGTTGGTGTCAAAAACTTTGCTACAGGAGATTTGAGCTTACAACAGACAGGACTGATGTATTATATCTGCGAGTTGGTAGATAAGTTGTTGGAAGAGACACATGAAGTAGTGGGAATCTTTCCATTATTACAGGAGACACTAGAAGCGATCGTTGGTAAGAGTGTTTTGCTGGAGATATCTAAAACCTATTTTGAAATAAAACTTTTGACTATCTTGGGATTTGCACCGGAGTTGTATCGCTGTGTGGTTTCTGGAAAGGAATTGAATGGCGATGATAGTTTGCATTTTAGTCATCGGTTGGGTGGAGTGGTTTGTGATGCTGGGAGCCAAGATGATTTTGCTCCAGTTGTATCTAAAGAGGGTATAAAGTTGCTGAGGCTTCTGCAGAAATATCCACCTGAAGCGGTATTGAAAATAAAAGTTTCTGATGAGGTGATAAAAGAAACATCTTATTTGATGTCTGAGTTTGTGGAGTATGTGACTGACAGTCGGATAAAGTCGCTACAGGTTTTGGGACAGCTATCTTAGCGTTTACGTTTATCGTGAAATGCCTGATGCACCTCCTTCAGCTGTTTATTGGTGATGTGGGTGTAAACCTGGGTAGTGGTAATGGATGAGTGGCCGAGAAGGGCTTGGACAGAACGGATGTCGGCTCCGTTTATTAGAAGATCAGTGGCATAGCTGTGCCTTAGGGTGTGTGGACTTACTTTTTTTACAATACCTGCCTTAATGGCATATTTTTGAATCATTCGCTGAACACTTCTAGGGGTAAGGCTTTCGGCATTGCTGTTTATTCCATGGGAGATAAAGACAAATTCATTGTTGTCTTCGCGTTTTTTTAAATACAGAGAGATGGCAGATTTTGCTTCGGGGGAGAGAAATACAATTCGGGGTTTCTTGCCTTTTCCGCGAACCATAAATTCACCACGGTCTAAGTTTATTTTCTCTTTTGTAAGATTGCATAGTTCGGAAACTCGTAGGCCGGTAGAGAATAGAGTTTCAAGAATAGCAGAGTCTCTTAGGTCTTGAAGTTTATTAGTTTTGGGAACAGCGTCGAAAAGACTTTTTATCTCATCTATTTCCAAAAAGTCTACGGTACGTTGGGTGCTTTTTCCTAACTCAATTTTTTCTGCAGATAGTGTCTTGATATCTTGTTTGGCAAGAAATTTTAGAAAAGCTCGTAGGGCAATGATGTGATAGTTCTGGGTAGCAAGTTTTAGGGGCTCACCTTTGTTGTCTGTAACGCGGTTGAGGTATAGGCGGTATTTGCGGATGAGGGGCAGAGTAATGCTGGCGGGACTGATACCGGGATGTCCGCTCTCTATGGCATATTCATTAAAGCGCTGGAGATAGTGGTTGTAGTTCTCCAGTGTTTTTGGGCTACGATTCTTTTCAACTTCGAGATAGTCGAGGAAGTCTTGGATAAATGTTTTTAGTGTCGCCACAATTTATATTGTGCGACGTTGTTGGAATTTGTTCAACTTAGAGAGGCAAGTAATCTGGTGGGTTCTGGTATTAGGAGATAATAACGTTCGAGAGAGGTTCTTTTAAATCCTCGATTAACTGGTTGATGGTTTTAGCCAGCTCGATTGCTCTTTTGCGCTCGGGCAGGGTCATGGAAGATGCTGCTAATTCGTCGTTTCCGATAATTTCCGAGCGGAGTCTCCAACGGAATAGGTCGGTTACTCCTTGTTTTAGCGTTTGCGCATCAGTTTTAGTAAGTGCTCCTAATTTTTCCAGAACGCTAATCTTCTCAAGGTTATCAGCTGGGATTACAAACTCTTCGCCGGTTTTTTCTGTTTCGGCCTTTAATTCATCGAGGTGGGTAACCAGTGTGCGGAAAAGATAGAAGTCCAAAATTCGCACTAACTCAAATTTAATATCTTTTACCGAATCGCCATTCAATAACTGGGAGTATCCTTCATACCAGCGGGGTATATATTTTTGGGTGTCCATCTTGAGACTCTTGTCTAGATGGCGTTGATGTTCAAGGTCGGCAAACTTTTGTTGGAAGATTTTTTTGAATAGGTTGACCAAGTTGTTCGGAGTATCGGAGACAGATTCTAAGTCGATAATGTTGGTTGGTTCTACATAGACCTTGCTGTCAATGGTTTTTCCTTCCATTGATAAGCCTATGAGATGGGTAAGTCGAGTAGGGAATGCTCCTCCTTGGGCTTTATCGGTGTCTGGCTTAAAACCAAGTTCTGTTAACATTTCCGTCAGGGCCGAATTATATTCATTGAACAGGGGAGCGATTTCTTCAAAGCCTTCCTTACTGATGTTTCTGTCGTCAAACAGTAGTAGGCAGTCTAGGTCGGATTTGATTGTAGCGTCTCCTCGTCCAGATGAGCCGGTCAAAACAAGTTCGCAGTGGTCTTTGTGCTTTTGCCAGTCCGTGTTTTCAGAGAACTTTTTATTAAGTTCCTCTGCGATGAAGTGTAAAATGCGTTTACGGAACTGTTGGATTCGCTCTTTAATTTCATTAATATCTTGGTTGGCTTTATTCAAATTCTCTCCATTTATTTCTCCGAGGAAGAGGGGTAGGGTGCCTTTGATTTGCTGGCGTAGTTCGTCTGCTTCGGTTGGTTCTGGGTTGGCTATTTTGATATAGGATTCGACTTGATTCTTAATGGTTTGTACTGCTTCTCCATTCACCCCTTTTTGAGCAAACTCGATTTGTTGTTTGCGAATAGATCTTTGAATTTGGGCAACAAGCTCATCGGAGGTCATTTGTGAAATTGTTTCGGTTGAAGGTAGGCGGTCGAGAATCGATTTTTCGGTGTTTGTTTTATCTTCCATCAAACAGTCGATGATTGTGGCCGATGTCACTTTTTCAATGGGATTAGCGAATAATTTTTCAATAATAGTTTTTCTCTTGGCTGATTCTGGCGAGGAATCGGCTGTCATAACTTGGCGGAGATAGTAATCGGCACATTCGATGATCTTTGGTTCTCCATAGTCGTATTGTCGCATTTCTTGATAAAGTTTTGTGATATTGGATTGGAAAGTCTCACCTAGACTTTCTAGGTAGGTATGAAAACGGGATTTTAGTTCATTAGCTATTTCGGGATTGTTAATGATTCTCTCTTGGAGTTTGAGAATTCGGAAAGCTTCGTCTATGTTGTTGCTGACATCAAAATTGATACGGGAGGGGATTCGAGTAAAAGCTTCTTTGTTATCTATAGCACTGCAATCTGTTACTCTTCCGCGATTAATATAGTTTTCATGTAAGAAAAAGCGCGTGGTAAAAACCATCCCTCCACCATCCTTGATATAACCACTAGCCTGCCGTAAATCTCCAGTATAGGCACCAGTGCAGGCTACGTGTCCAATTTTTTGTCCATTCAACACAATCTTTTCAGCTGCTTCTTTTGTTGTTCCGTGAAAACTGACGGCGGATCCTCCCATGCCATTACTAATAGATTTTGATTCGCATATTTGATCAAATTCGTTTACTGTAATTCCCTCTCTTAGATTAGAGATTTTTTGAAGTAAGGTTGGTCCTAGGATCTTTTCTATTAAACTCTTATCAATATTCCAATTTGATAAACCGTCTATTGCGGAGCGGATAGCGAGGCTATCAAATTCATTGATGAGTGTGTCAAAGTTGAGTTGATTTGGTATTTCTTTGGGGAGGGGAGATTCTTCGTTAAATTGATAGTATTTAGTAAAAATTGATATAGTTTCCTTCTCTTCGTTTGATGTTGGGATTCCATTTGTTTCTAGGGCTTCGATAACCAGTTTTAAATGTTCCACGGTGTCGGTATGTTGCTTCATCTCCAGAGCGCATTCTTCAAGAATTGCTTTGCAATCTTCCTTCTTATCTGCCCATTCTGTAATCATT
>CAYSVM010000001.1:0-9688 GCA_964434605.1 uncultured Candidatus Saccharibacteria bacterium | reverse complement strand
GTAGGGGATCCTTCTCGCTTAATAGCTGTTGGATTATATAATCAAGTTGTTCTTCAAGAATTGCTTTGCAATCTTCCTTCTTATCTGCCCATTCTGTAATCATTTCTATTTTATTGATGAACCACAATGGGTCATTCCTGCCGTCGTATTTTAGTTTGTCTCTAACTTTTTCAAATATCTCCTGGGGCGACACTTCTAATTTGGTTGCAAGCGTTTGTAGGACTAGTAGGGGATCCTTCTCGCTTAATAGCTGTTGGATTATATAATCAAGTTGTTCTTCGATTAGAGGCTTACAGTCTCTTTTTACCAATTCGGCGTATTCAAGGACAGCCTCTAGGCGAGTACGATTCCCCGAGTTGAAAAGTGAGTTTTTTATTTTTTCGTGAAGGACATTTTTTAATTCTGGGTTTAGGTCGGGAGGTATTTTTTGATAAAACTGTTTATCGCCAATTGAAAAAGATGATATATATCTACTTAAATCTTTTATTAGATCTGTGTCTATTTTACTCATCTTTAATGACTCTAGGTTGATGATTTTTTCTAGTTCGTTTTCTTCTCGCGGTAGAAAATATAGTCTGTAGTATTCGGTTTTTTCTTCATTAGATAAGTTGTCATTGGCGTTGTCTAATAGTGGGCGAATAAGTTTTTCTCTATTAGATAATCGGCAACAGAATTGATCTTCTATTTTGAGTTGAGACATACACTCATCTATGCTGCCAAATTCTTTTAGTAAATGGTTGAAGATTGATGAAGGGTCATTAATTATTTCTATTGTAGAAAGTTGTTCTTTGGATAAATCTTCAGGATATGGAAGATTTTTTTCGTGGTACTGTTTAACGAGGTGAAAAGCGTAATTGTCTCGTAACTGAGCAATATCTAAGGAAAGGTAGTCTTTTAAATAATCATCAGTATGTTCTTTGATATCAGACATTCCCAAAATGAATTCCCTCGAGGTACTGTAAATACCGAGTAGACGATTTTCTGTTTCTTCGATTGCTTTAGGATTGATAATTTCTTTAATCAGAGGGTGGTTGTGAAATAGTCCCCAATATAATGGTTCCGTAAGTCTAAGGTGACTCATTCTTTCGTTGTAAATATCATCTCTCAAGGAGCCGTAGTGTAGATCCTCAATGGTTTGATCTGCTAGAGCTTGCGCTAGGTGTGAAAAACGTTTTTTTATTACACCTGGGTCAAAACTTCCATCTATAGTGAGGTATTTCCCCCGTTCTTTGTAATTAATTTTCCAGTAAGGATGTTCTTTCACCGCCTGAAGGGATTGTTCGATAAAATCCGGTGATGTGCATGTGGCGATGTATGCCTCTTTGTATTTGCGTTGATGAGACTCAGATTGTTTTGATAGAAACTCTTTTTTTGCGGTGTAGATAACTGCTTTTATACTGTGTTTTATTGCTCCGACATCGATGTCTATTTCTTGTAATTCTTGTCTTTTAATATCAATATTTTTACGGATTTTTGAATCGCCCCTGAAAAATAGTTCTCCGAATCCCCAGCGAATCAGATTTACTAGAGTAAATTTTTGTCTAGCTTTGTACCAGCTTTCGAGTTTAGAAATATCTTCTTCGAGGGGTTTGGTTAGCCTCTCTTCATATTTTTCAAGTTTTCTCTTTAATCTGTAGGCATTTTTACATAACTCTATAAAATTTTCCTTTTGAATAACCCAGTCTAAATTTTCCCCACATAATTTTTCTGCGTTAGATCTAATTTCTCTAATTCCGTCTTCAATAGTGTCTTTGGTAATGTCATCTAGTGGTTGGTTATCGGTTTCTTCTATGATTACTTTTTCCTGTTCTAGGATCGATTCAATTGAATACGAATTTTCTAGTGCGGTGCTCTGATTGATAAATTCATTAAATTCTTGGTTTATTTTTAGAAATCGTTTGGCAATCTGATCTTGCTTTTCGATTCTGTCTACTTGTTCATCGTTTATAGATGGGATTTCTGGTGTTTCTTTTGGTTGGTTTTGGGGAATAGTTTCGTTTTTTTCTGGTTCCAAAACACCCCCTCCTTCCTCGGGGGGTTGGTTTGTTTCGGGGTTCAGATTTAAGTTTTCCATTTTTGTTTTAGTTTTCATTGTATTGTAACATTTATTTTTATTTTTGTCAATCTAAAGGAACAGCCAAGATTAGCTGAGGGTGGAAAAATGATATTGAGAGACCTCTATTAGAGATTATGGGTAAGTTCTCCTCTAACGGGGGAGATAATTCAGCGGGTTCTGGGGGACATCGTGAACACGGATTTCAAAGTGAAGGTGAGGACCGGTGGAACGACCAGTTGAACCCA
The DNA here is from genome assembly GCA_964434605.1 of uncultured Candidatus Saccharibacteria bacterium. Taxonomy (GTDB): domain Bacteria; phylum Patescibacteriota; class Kazan-3B-28; order Kazan-3B-28; family Kazan-3B-28; genus JAKLDB01. The sequence continues at coordinate 7,387 of CAYSVM010000001.1, read as the reverse complement.
TGATTCCAATAAGCTGACCTTGTTGAACGTAATCACCAGTTTTTACTTTGAATTGACTCAAGTGGCCGTAGCGGGTGACAAAGCCATTGCCGTGATTGATGTCAATGTAGTTGCCGTAACCGTATCGCACGGAATAAGTTTTGACTGTACCCGAGGCGGAGGCATAGATACCCCATCCGTTCAAACGGTTAAGGTCGAGGGCCCTATGGTAACTCTTGTATCCTTGGGAGATAAAGTGGGTGGGTGATTCTGTTGGCCAGATAAATTGTCCTCCGCCAGAGAGTCGGCCAGCTAATGCACCAGTATCTGCAGTAATACCAGATTTACTACTACCAGCAGGTTTGGGAGCAACTACACCGGGAACCAGAATTTCTTGTCCAGAAAAAATAGGTTCGCCTTCTGGTAAGTTGTTGTATTTTCGAACATCTGCCAAAGCAATCTTGTATTTCTTAGCAATACCGCTAAGGGTATCGTTTTTTTGGACGGTAACATAAATACCATCGACTGGTGGGATCTTCAGTTTTTGTCCAGCAGTTAGACCGTTTCCAGAAAGTTTGTTGACATAGCGTACGGTATTCGGGCTTAGGCCGAAATCACGGGCAACAGTTGCTACCGATTCACCTGATTTTACGTCGTAGAAAATAGTTTCTGTTCGGGTGTTTCTGGTGATAATGGTTTCGGTAGCGCCGGTTTTGAATAAGTAATCGTTGTTGTCTCCAACAGTAATTATTACTTCGTCGTAGATAACGTTCTCATTGAAGAAATCTGCAGAGGCCAGTTGTGCTACTGTTTGACTACGGTGTCCGTTGGTGTTAGCACCGGTATTTTGTGGCAATGTACCTACTAGTACTACTCCGATTGCTAAAACAACGATAGCCCAATGGCTGCTAAAGCTTTGGAGAGAAAGTCGGGTTCTTTTGAGAGAGAAGCTGGGTTTGGTAAGTTTTCTCATTGAGCCGAACCCAAGACTCCGCAATGAACGTTTTGTGGGTTTTATAACCTCCGGAATTGATTCCGTTGGTTTCTTAGGAGCTGTTTTTGTCCGTCTGCTCTTTAGTCTTTCGGATAGGCGAGCAAGACGAGATTTGTCGGGCTTACTAATGGCTGTGGGTGTTTAATGATAAACAATTGGGTTTACAACCAAAAAAGCTATCTCACTGATAGCCGTGACCCCTAGATAAATTAAACTAAAAAAATGGCTGTTTGTCAATCTGTCAGTGCTTAAGGAGAGACGATTAAAATAGACAGAGCTTTGTCGAATTTAGTGGGACTTCCTGCGAGATCGTAAGCGATTAATTTAATGGTTCTTGTACCTGCTTGTTCGGGAGCAGGAAGGGTGGCGGTGAAAATACTTGTTTTGTGCAGATCTTTCAATTCGTAGGTTTTTCCTTGCAACTCTGCGGTCATACGGGAAGTATTGAGAGAGGCGGGGACGAATAGGCCGAAAGAATCTCCGGCAATAATTCTGGTTGGAGAAGTGCGGATGTGGGAGAAATCTAGCTTTATCGGTTCTGCTTCTACTGTAATAGTAGCCAGATTGCTTACGATACTAACTACTCCTAGGTCACTTTGGGCAATGGCAGCTAGAGTGTGTTTGCCACCATATAGCGCTTTTTCAATAGTGATACGAAAATTTCCTTGTCCGTCTGTACGGGTAACTGAATTAACGTTTCCATTGTCTGTGATTAGAATCTTGGTATTAGCAGGTCCAGTGCCAGAGACTTCTGGATATGGGTTGCTAGTGGTAGTTTTGTCGGTTGGTGAGACTAGGCTGGGGGTAGCGGGGACGATTGCTTCTTGGAGAGTAAGCGAGATGTTTTGAGTTAGACTTCCGGAAGTGATGACAATAGATACTTTCCCAACACTCTTTCCAGTGGTGTAGGTAAAAGTTGTTTTTCCTGCTTTGGTGTCAGAGGTTTTTAGTGTGCCGGGTCCAGAAACTAGTTCGGCAGTGATTGGAAGGTCGGGATTGGTATTGGTGGCATATATGAGGGTAGATGTTTTTCCGTCGGCAGGAAGGATTGATTGGTTGATGTTAACAATTAGATTTGCACCAACTAGTCGACTAAAAGACTCGCTCACAAAACCAGCTAGTGCAGTAGGGGTAAATCCTGCTTGGTTGAATGCAACAAAAGAGCCTATGAGAATTAATAAAACTGCTCCACCAGTAGCGAAGATGATTAGGCGAGACGAGGGGCGTTTAGGGATAGAGGGTTTCTTCATCTTCGTTTATTGTAAGGACAAGCTGGTCTGATTGGCAATTTTTTAGGATAAGCTTTTATGGTATATTAGGTGTGCTTTAGAAATTATTAGTTAATTTTAAGTTGGGGTACGAATATGGTTAGAAGAAAAGAAGAGGATATGCCAACTCGTGAAGTGAATATTCGAGTGGCAAAGAAAGCTCCCCGGATGGAAGCAGAGGAACCGATGCCGAAGTTGAGGCGTCCGTTCCCAGTTCGGCGCAAGGGGGGTTTTGGTAAAGTTGTATTATTGTTTCTACTGGTTGTTGTTTTACTTGCTGGTGGCTGGCTCGGCGCAAGGGCGGTAATTGTAGGGATGGATCTTCTGAAGAGTGGCAAACCAAGTTGGTTGACTACTTTGTTTAATATTAAGATTACGCGATTGGTCGGAGAGGAAGATGGCAGAGTGAATGTTTTGTTGCTTGGTACTCCAGGCAATCCTGTTCATGATGGTCCCAATCTTACCGATACGATTATCTTGGCTGACTACAGTACGACTGATCAGTATCTTCACATGATCTCTCTACCAAGAGACTTGCAAGTGACTAGTAGTGATTTAGGAACGATGAAGATAAATTCGGTGTATGAGATCGGGCAATCCAAGAACAATGATGGTCCGGGAGCTATACTAAATACGGTGGATACCCTAACTGGTTTGACAGTTCCGTATTATATGAAGATAGATTTTGCTGGATTCAAACAGCTAGTAGATGAACTAGGAGGAATTAAGATTGATGTGAAGAAAGATCTTCTAGATTCTAAATACCCAGCTGATACAGGCAATGGTTACCAGACGGTAGATATTAAGGCGGGAAGCTACACAATGGATGGTGAAATGGCATTGAAGTATGCTCGTTCTCGTGAGAGTACTTCGGACTTTGATCGGGCAAGAAGACAACAAGATATATTGTTGGCTATGCGAGCAAAAGCACAAGAATTGGATCTGCTTACTGCACCAGCTAAGATATTTGCTATTAGCGATATCATTAAGGATCATATGTCTACCAATCTGAATAAAGACGAGATGATTCGTCTAATGCAGATAATATCTGAGTTTGATTCAACCAAGATAACAAATTCAGTAGTGGATGAAGCTTCTGGTGTAGTTGTTGGTGGTAAGAATGAAGCAGGTGCATATGTTCTGACTCCTGTTGGAGGAGACTACAACAAGATTAAAGAATATGTTGCAACCGCTATAACCAAAACAGCAGCCCAGACAGAGACTCCTGCCGAGACCGAAATAACTCCACTGAAGATTGAGGTTCTGAATGGGACTAATACTACTGGTTTGGCGGCAAAAGCGGCAGACAAGCTTAAGACGGATGGTTACACAATTGTAAAGATTGGCAACAATGCAACTAAAGGTATTACAGCAACCATGATCTACGGTAGTTCGACAACAGATGTCAATGCTCTTAAAGCACTGGCGACAAAGGTTGGTGGGACGGTAGCTACCGAAACTATTACACCCTCGTCCGGAATAGAGGCTAGAATAGTGTTGGGGGCAAATTATCCAACTCAATAAATTTATGCCTGAAACAGTCCGTATTTGGTTGTGGAATAACCGAAAGGTTTTAGTTACTACACTCCTTGTATACGGGCTGTTGCATGGTCTTTTTTATGCCCCACAATTCTTGTTGTGGTGGTCAGTTGGTGTTCTGGCAGTATTGGGAATAGGAGTCTGGTGGATTAGTGGGTTAGATAAAGATTGGCGGGGATGGATCTGGCTTCTAGGTGAATTGGTGTGGATTGTTGCTGCAGGAGTTGGATTCATTACTTTCAATTTACTAGACAGTACGGCATTTGAAATTACAGCTTTGTTAGTATTGGGTGCTTTGGCAGGATTGCTGATGCTCTACGATAGATATCTAGTGGAAGGAAGTTGGCCGATTAAGTATTTTTCTCTTCTAGATTTCCTAGACTTGGTGGCATTCTTTTTCTTAACTGCAAGTCTCTTGATGGCTGCAGATCTATACAGCTTGTCATTGGCGGTACTACTTATTGCAATTTCATTAGAGGTGCTTTTGGCGGTGCAATTAAGATTCTGGCGAGAAAAAATAGGGGGCAAGAGAAGGTGGTTGTATGCCGTGTTGGCGATGCTTGTTTTGCAGGAGGCGGCCTGGCTAACTAGTTTTTGGCATCGGGGTATTTTCCTGAAGACTTTTTTTCTGGCAATACTCTTCTACATGCTTATAGACTTTATTACTCATTACCAGAAGGGAACACTGACAGTACGAGTAGCGGTGGAATACGTTGGGTTAGCAGTATTGGTTTTGGCGGCAGTTTTTTTGATAGACTGGTTAGTAGTCTTGCAATAAAATTGGTTAAATATCGGATAAGGTATATTCGGGGTTTTATATTCGTCTAACTAATAGATAGGATATGAAAAGGATCAATTGGAAACAGATAGGGACGCTAGTGACGTCGGGAGTAATCGGGGGTGTTATTACCCTGTCGGGTTGGGTTTTGGCGGTTAATCAGGGCTGGGTGTCCACTAATGGTGGGCAGATTGCAAGTAACACTGCTAATCAATCAAGCAGTACTTATGTCGGAGGAACGGTAGTGGCAGAAGGGGAGATGAGTGTTGAAAATGTGGTAAAGAAAGTTGTACCAGCAGTGGTGGCAATTACTAGTACGGATAATGTTCGAACATTTTTTGGAGTCATGAAACAGACTGGCGGTGGTTCTGGTTTCATTGTTAGAAGTGATGGACTGATTGTTACAAACAAACATGTTGTCAGCAGTACTACTGCTACATATACAGTTACATTGTCGACAGGAAAAACTTACAACGCAACGGTGACGGCGCGAGATCCTAGCAACGATTTGGCGATGATAAAAATTTCCGCTACTAATTTGCCGATAGTCGAGTTTGGTGATTCCAGCAGGGTTGCATTAGGGCAGAAGGTGGTAGCGATTGGTAATACGTTGGGGGAATATCAGAACACGGTGACAACAGGGATTGTGAGTGGACTAAATCGTAGCATTACTGCTGGTGACGGTGCGGGTTCAAGTGAAAAACTTAACGGATTGATTCAAACTGATGCCGCAATCAATCCGGGGAATTCAGGCGGACCGTTAGTCAGTTTGTTGGGGCAGGTGATTGGAATAAACACGGCGGTTGATACCCAAGCTCAATCAGTAGGGTTTGCTATTCCAATTAACAGTGTAAAAAGCCAAATCCAAACTGTGTCATCTGGTGGAGAAATTTCTCGTCCAAAATTGGGAGTGCGTTATATCCCAATAACTCCCGACTTTGCTTCTGCAAACAATCTAGATGTTCAAGCTGGCGCTTTGATTGCAAAAGGTGCAAATGGAGAAACAGCAGTGAGTAGTCCCGCGTCAACAGCGGGGATAAAGGAAGGTGATATTCTGGTATCAATAAATGGCGAGGCAATTGCACCAAGCAATGACTTATCAACTATCTTGTTGAAATATAAGCCAAATGATACAGTCACGATTCAACTAAAAAGGGATGGTACGACAAAAACAGTAAAGGTGAAGTTGGGGAAGCTCTAATAATTCAACAATTCACCAATTATTCTAAAACCCCCCTAAAGAAAGAGGGGTTTTAGATTTGTGTTAGAACACAATTATTTTTTGTGACCAACATCCTTGCGGATGTCATCCAAAACATCACTGGCTTGTTTCTGCCCACCCAAACCGAAGGCCAAGCCTCCAGCTAACGCCAACATAAAGAAGATGGCGGTAAGGAAACGGTCAATCAAGACGGCAGCGATACCCAACTGTGTCAGGGCCACAGCGAAGGTGAAGAAATAAATCACCCACTTGGTAATTGAACCAAGCAATTTCCCTGTGTTAACTTTGGCGGCACCCATAGTTCCGCGAACAATGCCCGCGAAAAAGTTAGCGGCCAAAATACCCAACAATAGAATACCGATGGCTACGAAGACATTTGGCAAGTAAACCAGAATATTGTTTAGAAATTCTGTTACTTTGTAGAGACCCAATACGTCTGCGGTAGCCAAGAAGGCAATCAACAGAACGGTCCATCTCACTAGGTTTCCGCAAACCTCAGAAAAACTTAATTCAATGCCGGCCTTCTCGAAGAAGGTACGGGCGCCAATTTTATTGAGAGCGGAATCAATCTTCAATTGCTTTAAGATTTGAGTAACGATTCGGTCAAGACCGGCCGCTACAATCCAACCAATCAGCAGGATAAGAATCGCGCCGATTAGGCTTGGCAAGAAGATGAGAAAGCGAGCCCAGATGTCCTGCAAAGGATTCAAGACTGCTTGTCCCCAAGTGGTAAGGAGATTGTCTGATGGTGTCATTGCACTTTTGCCTTATGGATATATGTCTAGATAATTTCGATTTTTCGACCCCAATTATTAACGAACGCTATCAAAGTAAGACGGGCTTATTATAACCAAAAACCACTCTTTTCTCAAATTGGGTGGGTCTAGAAAGGGGTTGCCCGGCTCCACACAGAAGTGCAAAGCCGGGCAGAAAGGTGACAGAAGCTGGTAAGTAGCAGGCAAAAGCCTCTTTTGGGGGATGATCCCTTCCGCGGAAGGCCGCCACCTAGATGGGGTTAGCCGAGCGGGTTGGGTTGTCTAGAAGACCCTTTCGCGCTCGTAACTTGGCCCGGGATCAGTCCCGCCCAGCTTCAGGTACGATTGGTAAATCCGACTAATACAAAATATAGGCTCCTGATTTAGAAGTCAATGGTGGGCCAGGAAGCGCAGAAACCAAACTCAAAATGAGACAAATGAGACACTATATATTATTTATTTTTACGATAACTATAACTTTGTTTTATAAGCTTAAAAACTTTATCAATATCTTTTTCATTATTAAGTTTAATATCATAATCACCATTGCCCCAATGACCAATTTTTTTAGGTTTAGCCAAATCCCTTGTAATATTATATGGATCATTTAATTTGCCACTAGGCATATTTAAATAAATTCTAAGATAAGGGTAATTAGTTAAACAGACAACAATATCAACAAAATTTGTATCTAGTTTATAGGCTATATATAATTTTTTATACTCTATATTAATATCAGGATCTAAAGATAATATTCTCTCTTCTAACTTCTCAAATAATTGCTTTAATTTAGGATCAGCATTTTTTAAATTAAGAAAGTGCTCGCCTCATACTTTAATTATTTTATAGGCT